>JBQTJR010000160.1:0-24545 GCA_052386895.1 Sphingosinicella sp. | reverse complement strand
GCCGGCGGCGAAGTTCCAGTCGGGACTCCGGTAGACGCTGTCGTCGATCATCAGATGTCCCGTCAGCACCTCGCCATAGACGCGCAGCCCCTCCGCGCGCGCCCACTTGATCTCGTCGAGCGCGTCCTCGGTAGAGACGTGGACGAGGTACAGCGGCACGCCGATCACTTCGGCGAAACGGATGGCGCGGTTGGCGGCCTCACCCTCGACCGGCGCGGGACGCGACAGCGGATGCCCCTCCGGACCGGTAATGCCGGCCGCGACCAGCTCCCTTTGCAACTGGTAGACGAGCTCGCCATTCTCCGCGTGGGCAGTGACCATCGCGCCGAGCTCGAGCGCGCGCTTGAAGCTGAACCACATCGTCTCGTCGGTGGCCATGATCGCGTTCTTGTAGGCCATGAAATGCTTGAAGCTGTTGACGCCTTCCTCGCGCACCAAAGTGCCCATGTCCTCGTGGACGCTCTCGCCCCACCAGGTGACGGCGACGTGGAAGCTGTAATCGCCGCAGGCTTTCTCGGACCAGCCGCGCCAGTCGCGATAGGCGGCCATCAGCCGCTGCTGCGGATTGGGGATGACGAAATCGATGATCATCGTCGTGCCGCCGGCGAAACCGGCAGCGGTACCGGTGTAGAAATCCTCCGACGCCACCGTCCCCATGAACGGCAGCTCCATGTGGGTGTGGGGATCGATCCCGCCCGGTATGACATATTGGCCGCCGGCGTCGATCGTCTCGCTGCCGGCGGGGACATCGAGCTCCTCGCCGACCGCGCGGATCACGCCCTCGTCGCAATAGATGTCGGCCCGGAAGCTGTCTTCGGCGGTGATGACAGTGCCGCCGCGGATCAACATGCCCATGATTTAACTCCCTAAACTCAATTCTGCGCCACCTTCGTGCGCTTGGCCAGCAGCAAATAGACGCCGGCGCCAACCGCGAAACCGACGAACCAGGCGTAGGAATAGAGCGTGTCGAAGATTTCCGGCACCTGTGCGACCAGGCCGGTGGCATGCAGGAAACCGGGCACCGACGGCAGCACCCCGACCAGGAAGGCGATGTGGCCGGCCGGGTTCCAGCCGCCGCGGCTGCTATAGGGACCATTGGGATCGAACAGGGCGTCGACATCGAGCTGGCGGCGCTTGAGCAAATAATAATCGGCGATGAGGATGCCGCCGATCGGCCCGAGCAGGGCCGAATAGCCGACCAGCCAGGTGAACAAATATGATCCAGCCGTTTCGAGCAGCTTCCACGGGAAAATGACAATGCCGATCGCGGCGGTGATGTAGCCGCCGGTTTCGAACGAGATGCGGCGCGGCGCCAGGTTGGAGAAATCGTAGGCGGGGCCGACGATGTTGGCGCCCATGTTCACCGTGATCGTCGCCACCAGCAGGAACAGCAGTGCAAGGATCACCGCCCAGCCTTCCATCTGGCCCGCCAGCTCGACCGGATCGGCGATCGCCCGTCCGAAGATCATCACCGTCGCGCCGGTGACGGCGATGCCGACGAAGCTGATCAACGCCATCGGCAACGGCAGGCCGATCGCCTGGCCGACCATCTGGTCCTTCTGGCTCCTGGCGAAGCGGGTGAAGTCCGCGATGTTGATCGCCATCGTTGCCCAGAAGCCGACCACCGCGGTGAGACTGGGTACGAACACCGCCCAGAACTCGCCCTCGCGCGCGCCACCGGGGCCGAACGCCGACTCCGCGCCGAGCATCGGCCCGAAGCCGCCGACCCGGCTCCACGCCCAGAACAGCAGCAGCAGCGACATCAGGATGAGGAAAGGCGCGGCGAGCATTTCGAGCCATTTGATCGACTCGGTGCCGTGGCGGATGAAGTAGAGGTGAATCGCCCAGAAAGCGAGGAAGCAGCCGAACTGGGCGAGGTTGATGTCGAGCAATGGCAGCGGCGGGCCGGCGAGCGCGCCGCCAGTAAGCTGGTTCAAGATGACGTAGGCGGCGTGGCCGCCGATCCAGGTGTTGATACCGAACCAGCCGCAGGCGACCAGGGCGCGCGCCATGGCCGGCAGCCGCGCACCGATGGTGCCGAAGGCCGAGCGCAGCAGCACCGGGAAAGGAATGCCGTATTTGGCGCCGGCATGGCCGATCAACAGCATCGGGATGAGAACGATGACGTTGCCCAAAAGGACGGTGAGCACCGCCTGCCACCAGGCCATGCCCTGGGCGACGAGGCTGCCGCCGAGCAGGTAGGTCGGCACGCAGACGACCATGCTGATCCACAGGCCGGCATAGGCCTTCCAGTCCCAGGTCCGTCCCTTCGGTCCAACCGGGTCGAGATCCGGGTTCCACAGATGGGATCCTGCGGCTGCGGCCGGCGGCTTTGTGCCGCCTTTGTCGTTCGACTGGCTGCTCATCCCACCCTTCCTATTCGGCGCTGGCGATGACCGCGTAGGTCTCGGGGCGGCGGTCGCGAAAGAATTGCCAGCGGTCCCGGATTTCCTTGACCATGTCCATGTCCATGTCGTGGATCAGCAACTCGTCCTTGTCGCGGCTGGCGATCTTCTCGATCTCGCCGCGTGGATTGACGAAATAGGATTGGCCGTAAAACTCGCCGATGTTCCACGGCGCCTCGGTGCCGACGCGGTTGATCGCGCCGATCCAGCAGCCGTTGGCTGCCGCCGAGGCGGGCTGTTCGAGCTTCCACAGATATTCGGAGAGGCCGGCAACGGTGGCGGACGGGTTGACGATATATTCGGCGCCGTTGAGCGCCAGACCGCGCCAGCCTTCCGGGAAGTGTCGATCGTAGCAGATATAGACGCCGAGGTTGACGTAGCGCGTCCGAAACACCGGCCAGTTCGAGGTGCCGGGCTTGAAGAAATATTTCTCCCAGAAGCCGGCAACCTGCGGGATGTGGGTCTTGCGGTACTTGCCGAGATAGGCGCCGTCGGCGTCGATCACCGCGGCCGTGTTGTAGTAAATGCCTTGCACCTCGGCCCGCTCGTAGATCGGGACGACGATCACCATCTCGTACTTGCGGGCATAATCCTGCATCAGCGTGACGGTCGGGCCGTCGGGAATCGCCTCGGCGGCGTCGTACCACTTGGTGTCCTGGCTGGGGCATAAATAAGGCTGGGTGAACACCTCCTGGAAGCAGAGAATTTGCACGCCGGCGTCGCCGGCCTGCTCGATCAGCGGCACGTGAGCATCGATCATCTTCCGGGTTATCGCCTCGGGCGCTTCGCTGGTGTCGCCCTTCAGCCCCATCTGGATGAGACCACCTCGCAAGCTTGTCACTTTCAATTCTCCTGAGCGAATTCCCGTCCCCGGCGGCGCATCCCTAGTCGAGTGCCTCAAGGACCTGTGTGAGGATCACGAACAATTCGTCGATCCGCGCCTTTTCGATGATCAAGGGCGGGCAGAGCGCGATCGTGTCACCCGTGGTGCGAAGCAGCAGTCCCTTTTCATACGCCTTCAGAAACGCCGCGAAGGCGCGCTTCGTCGGATGACCCTCGATCGGCTCGAGCTCGACTGCGCCGATCAGGCCGAGATTTCGAATATCGATGACGTTCGGTAGCCCGCGCAGGCCATGCAACTTGTCCTCCCAGTAAGGCGCGAGCTCGGCGGCGCGGGTGAACAAGCCCTTTTCCTGGTAGATGTCGAGCGCCGCTAGCGCCGCAGCGCAGGCGAGCGGGCTCGCCGAAAAGGTATAGCCGTGGAACAGCTCGATCGCGTTTTCCGGCCCGGTCATGAAGGCGTCGTAGATCGCCTTTTGCACGAACACCGCGCCCATCGGCACGACGCCGTTGGTGATTGCCTTGGCGACGGTGACGAGGTCGGGCTCCACTCCGAAATATTCGACTGCGAACGGAGCGCCCAACCGGCCGAAACCGGTGATCACCTCGTCGAAAATCAGCAGGATGCCGTGGCGGGTGCAGATTTCGCGCAGCCGCTCTAGATAGCCAACGGGCGGCAGCAGCACCCCGGCCGAGCCGGCGACCGGTTCGACGATCACCGCCGCGATGGTGGACGGATCGTGCAGCTGCACCAGCCGCTCGAGATCATCGGCCAGGAACGCACCATGTTCGGGCTGACCGCGGGTGAACTGGTTTTCGGGCAGGCCGTGGGTGTGGCGGATATGATCGACGCCGGCGACCAAGGTGCCGAACATCTTGCGGTTGGCGACCATGCCGCCGACCGAGGTGCCGCCGAAATTGACCCCGTGATACCCTTTCTCGCGGCCGATCAACCTCGTGCGCTGACCCTCGCCGCGGACGCGATGGTAAGCGAGCGCGATCTTGAGCGAGGTTTCGACCGCCTCGGAACCGGAATTGACGAAAAACAGGTGGTCGAGCGAGCCCGGCATCAAGGCCGCGAGCCGCGCCGCCAGCTCGAACGCGCGCGGATGTCCCATCTGGAAGGCGGGTGAATAATCGAGCTTGTCATATTGCCGCGCAATCGCCGCACCGATCGCCGGGTTGCCGTGGCCGGCGGCGCAACACCACAGACCGGCGATACCGTCGATTACGCGGCGGCCATCATGGGTGATGTAGTGAATACCCTCGGCACCCGAGATCAGGCGCGGATTGGCCTTGAACTGCCGGTTGGCGGTGAACGGCATCCAATAGGCATCGAGACTGTTCGGCAGCGGGCGCATCACTCGGCTGCAGGCACCGTCGGCATCACCGGCGCCGGCTTCGCGTTCGCCGGATTCTTAGGATGCTCCGGCCAGGGCAAATAAGGCAGGCCATTGTCGACCTTCTGCATCTCGATGCAGCCGACCACCGGGCAAACGTGCTGGCACAGATTGCAGCCGATGCACTCGGCGTCGATCACGGTGAAGCGTCGGCCGCCGCCGGGTTTCGCCTCGATCGCGATCGCCTGGTGCGAGGTATCCTCGCAGGCGGCGTAGCAGCGGCCGCACTCGATACAGAGCTCGGGATCGATCTGGGCCTTGGTGTCGAAATTGAGATCGAGGCTGTTCCAGTCGACCGTGTGCGCGATTGCCGCGCCCTTGAAGTCGGCAATTTGGCGGTAGCCGCGCCGGTCCATGAAGCGCGACAGGCCATCGGTCAGGTCCTCGATGATGCGGAAACCGTAGAGCATCGCCGCGGTGCAGACCTGGACGCCACTCGCTCCCAGGGCGATGTATTCGGCCGCGTCGTTCCAGTTGGCGATGCCGCCGATCGCCGAGATTTCGAGGCCGCGCGTCTCCTCACTGCGGGCGATCTCGGCAACCATGTGCAGCGCGATCGGCTTCACCGCGATGCCGCAGTAACCGCCGTGGGTGCCGCGGCCGGCGACCGTCGGCTCAGGGCTCATCGCCTCGAGATTTACGCCAGTGATCGAGTTCAGCGTGTTGATCAGCGACACGGCGTGGGCGCCGCCCCGTTTCGCCGCCTGGGCCGGAACGACGATATCGGTGATGTTCGGCGTCAGCTTGGTGAACACAGGTACGTCGACGGCCTCACGCACCCAGCGTGTCGTCTTTTCGACCAGGTCGGGCACCTGGCCGACCGCCGAGCCCATGCCGCGCTCGCACATGCCGTGCGGACAGCCGAGATTGAGCTCGATGCCGTGGCAGCCGGCGTTGGCCAGCGCGATGGCGATTTCCTTCCACGCCTGCTCTTCGGGAACCGCCATCAGCGAGCCGATGACGATTCGATCCGGCCAGTCGCAGCGAATGGCTTCGATCTCGCGCAGATTGGTTTCGAGCGGCCGATCCGAAATCAGCTCGATATTGTTGATCCCGACAATCTCGCGGCCCGGCCCGCGATGGACGCCGTAGCGGCTGGCGGCATTGACCACCGGCGGATCGTGGCTGACCGTCTTCCACACCGCGCCGCCCCAGCCGGCGCGGAATGCACGCTCGACATTATACTGCTTGTCGGACGGCGGGGCGGAGGCGAGCCAGAACGGATTGATGCTGTCGATCCCGGCGATCGTGCATCCAAGGTCAGCCATGGGCCTGCTCCTTCGCTCGGCCGGCGAGCCAGGCATCGGCCGCCTCGGCAGCACGCTTGCCATGCTCGATCGCCTGCACAGTCAGATCCTCGCCGCGATCGATACAATCGCCCCCCGCAAACACGCCGGGCAGCGACGTCTGGTAATCGTCACCGACCCTTATCTTGCCACCGGCGAGCTGGATTCCCTTCACCGCGCCGTTCATCGCCTGTCCGATCGCCACGAGCACGAGACAGGCGGGAACGGTCTCGATTTCGCCAGTGCCGACCAATTTGCCACCTTCCAGCCGCGTCCGCTCGAACCTGACTCGCTCAACCTTGCTGTCGCCTTCGATTGCAACCGGTGTCGACCAATAGCGCACATCAACCCCGTTCACCTCGGCGAGATCGCGCTCCCATTCGGTTGCGCTCATCTGCTCCGGCCCGCGGCGATACGCCAGCCTCACGCGCCGCACGCCGAGGCAACGGGCCTGCATCGCCGCATCGATGGCGGTGTTGCCGCCGCCAATCACGACGACATCGTCGCCCAGCTCGATTGCCGACTTGTCGATCGCCTGGCGCAGGGCGTCGATGAACTCGAGCGCCGGCAGGACTCCGGCGAGACCGCTGCCGTCAATGTCGAGCGCGGCAGGACGAGACAGCCCGGCGCCGATGAAGATCGCGTCGTGCCGGCTGCGCAGCTCCTCGATCGTGAGGTCGGGGCCGAGCGCGGTTCCGTGGACAATGTCGATGCCGCCGACATCGAGGATGAAGCGCAGCTCGCGTTGCGCGAAATCATCGACCATCTTGTAAGCAGCCAGACCGTATTCATTGAGGCCGCCGGCCTTTGGTCGAGCTTCATAGACGGTGACGCGATGGCCGAGGCGTGCGGCCCGGTGGGCGAAAGCGAGCCCGGCCGGGCCGGCACCTACGACGCCGAGATGGCGGCCGCTGTCGGGTACGCGGGCGAACGGGTGGGGGCCGCCGGCATCGAGCAAGGCATCGACCGCGTGACGCTGCAGCAGCCCGATTGCCACTGGTGACCCCTCGCGATGGTTGACGACACAGGCCTGCTCACAAAGCACTTCGGTCGGACAGGCGCGGGCGCAGGTGCCGCCCATGATATTGGCTTCGAGGATGGTTTCGGCGGCGCCGCCCAGATTGCCACTGTGAATGCGACGAATGAAACCGGGTATGTCGATCGCGGTCGGACAGGCGTTCACGCACGGCGCCTCGTAGCAATAGAGGCAGCGGCTCGATTCCTTGACCGCCTGGGTGTCGCTCAACGGTGGATGCAGGTCGGCGAAATTCTGCTCGACCTGCTCGGACGTGAGACGCGCGCCATCAGGCTCGAAACGCACCTGCCTCATCATCTGGCGGCAACCTCCCCCGTCTGCCCGGCGGCTGGACCCCGGCCCCGCCGCGAGCGACGCACGAGCAAGGATAAGGCTATGATTTCGCGCGGCTCGTCAAGCGGTTTCGGGCGACGATGCACGCATCGCCGAGGGTCCCTAACTTCGAATTAGGGGTGTCTCGCCTAGTCGCCGACGCGAGGAATGACGGGCCTGCCTCAACCTGATTGCTAGGGAGCCGATGATGCTGCGGGTCTATGCCTGCATCGCCTACGATCACGATATCCGGCTGGTGCTGCTGGCCGGCATCATCTGCTTCATCGCGGCGTTCACCGCTTTCTTCACCTACGACCAGGCGCGGCGCAGCGGCGGCCGCCGGCAGAAGTTCTGGAGCGCCGGCGCGGCGTTCGTCGCCGGCATCGGCATCTGGTCGACCCATTTCATCGCCATGCTCGCCTACCAGCCCAACCTGCCGATCGGTTACGATGTCGGTGTCACCCTGCTGTCGGTCGTCACCGCGATTGTCGTCGGCGGCATCGGCTGGCGGGTGTCCCTGGCGACCGGATGGCGGGGGCCGGTGATCGGCGGAGCGCTCGTCGGCGGCAGCATCGGTGCGATGCATTATGTCGGCATGGCAGCGGTGCAGCTGACCGGCAGAATCCTCTGGGACCAGCTCATGGTTCTGGCGTCGGTCTTGCTCGGTGTCGCGCTGAGTATCGTGGCTCACGCCGAACATCGCCGGAGCGCGCAGGAAATTCCGTGGCGGCCGGCCTTGCTGCTGACGCTGGCGATCTGTTCGCTGCATTTCACCGCGATGGCGGCGGCAATCGTCTATCCCGATCCGAATGTCGGCGTCTCGCCCGAGGCAATCGACGTGCCGACGCTCGCCGCGATCGTCACCGGCATGGCGCTGCTCATCCTGGCGATCGCTTTCTCGGTGGTGCTGTTCGATCGCAGCCTTGCGCGCCGGCAAGTGCTGGAGGCGCAGCGGCTGAAATCGTTGGCGGACGCGCTGCAGCGGCAGGTGACGATCAACGGCGCGGCGCTCGACAACATGGCGCAGGGCCTGTCGATGTACGATGCCGACGACCGACTGGTGATCTTCAACGGCCGCTATGTCGAGCTTTACGGCCTGCCGGAATCGTTGCTCAAGCCCGGCACCCACATCTCCGAGATATTGAAGCACTGCGTCGAGAGCGGCGTGTTTCCCGATCCCCTTGAATATTACGTTTCGCAAACCGCCAATTGCTCGCTGAAGCCGGGCCATACCGAGATCGCGCTCGGCAACGGTAGAATCGTCGACATCCAGCGCCGGCCAATGCCGAACGGCGGCTGGATCGCGACACACGAAACACAGAGCAGAAACAGTCCGCCGAGCGGATCTTTCTCGCGCGTCACGACGACCTTACCGGCCTGCCCAACCGGCTGGCGTTCGGCGAGCAACTCGAGCAGGTAGCCGAAAAAGCGGCACGCGGCTCGCGCTTTGCACTCCTCACCGTCGACCTCGACCGCTTCAAGGAATTGAACGACACGCTCGGCCACCCGGTCGGCGACGATGTCCTGAAACAGGCGGCAGCGCGGCTGCTGGCAACCGTACGCGACGGCGATTTCGTCACACGGCTAGGCGGCGACGAATTCGCGATCATCCAGACCCGGATCGACCAGCCCGATGACGCGGCGGTACTGGCGCAGCGTGTGATCGAAGCGTTGAGCGAACCGTTCGCGCTCGATGGCCACACCGCTGCGATCGGCGCCAGCGTCGGCGTTGCGCTGGCCCCGCAAGATTCGAGCGCAGCCGACGACCTGCTCATGAAGAGCGACCTCGCACTCTACCGCGCCAAGGGGGAAAGCCGCGGCACTTTCCGCTTCTTCGAGCCGAGGATGGACGCGCGCCTGAAGGAGAGGCGCGAGCTCGAAGCCGATTTGCGCAAGGCGATCAAGGCAGGCGAGTTCGAGCTGCATTACCAGCCCATCATCGACCTCGCCTCGGGTGCGGTCAGCACGCTGGAAGCGTTGCTGCGCTGGCGCCATCCCGAACGCGGGCTGGTGATGCCGAACGATATCATTCCGGCCGCCGAGGAAAGCGGCCTGATCATCCCGATCGGTGAATGGGTGTTGCGGCAGGCGTGCCGCGACGCGGCCACCTGGCCGCAGGACGTAAGAGTCGCGGTCAACCTGTCGGCGGCGCAGTTCAAGCGCGGCGACCTGGTGGCAATTGTGGACAGTTACCTGGGAGAATCGCGGTTGCCGGCGGAGCGGTTCGAGCTCGAGATCACCGAATCGGTGCTGTTGCACGATGAAGCCTGGGCGCTGTCAGTGCTCCAGGAACTACGTACAAAAGGCGTCCGCATCGCGATGGACGATTTTGGAACCGGCTATTCGAGTTTGAGCTATTTGCGCGCTTTCCCGTTCAACAAGATCAAGATCGACCGCGGTTTCGTCGCCGACCTCTGCACGACCGCGAGCGGCCGGGCGATCGTCGAGGCGACGATCCAGCTGTCGCGCAAGCTCGGGCTGGTCACCACCGCCGAGGGCGTCGAGACCGCCGAGCAGATGCGCATATTGATCGACGAGGGCTGTGCCGAGGCCCAGGGTTTTCACTTCAGCGCGGCGATGCCGGCGAGCGAGATCCAGCGCTTCCTTGCCAAGTCGCAACCGAAAGCGGCCTAGCCTTACAGATTGAAGTCAATGCGAGTCGGCTGTCCCTGACCGGAACAGCCTCCTTTTCACTTGTCCGGGGGCTGTGAGCGCGGCCGATTTCGAGGCAAGATGCGCGCGGGGCAATACCGGGGGGCGAAGACGGCGACCGCGCAAATTCTCGACAGGGACACGCCGACCTTCGAGCGGATCGTAGCCGATTACGGTCCGCTGATTTCGCGTATCGCCCATTCCTACGAAGCCGAACCGGCGCTGCGCGAGGACCTGACGCAACAGATCCTGCTCGCCGTCTGGCAAGCCCTGCCGAACTGGCAGCGCGGCAGCTCGCTCAAGACCTTCATCGCCCGCATCGCCCAGAACCGGGCGATCAACCATGTCGCCTCCGAGGCGCGCCTGCCCAAGGGTGACGAGCTCGACGAATCCTATGCCGATAGCGGTCCCGATCCCGAGCAGCAGGCGATGGAAAATGTCGACCGCAACCGCTTGGTTGCCGCCACTCGCCGACTGCCCCAGCCGCAGCGCGAGGTAATCATCCTCGTGCTCGAAGGATTCGATTATGCCGAAATCGCCGAAATGTTGAAAATCGCGCCTGCCGTGCTCGCGGCAAGACTTGCGCGTGCCAAGACCTCGCTGCAGTCGATGCTGGAACCGCAGTCATGACCGACCTCGATCTCGAACGCCTTGGCGACGTCTGGCGGCAGCCGCCGTCCGACCAGGCGATGGCCGAGCTGAAGCGGGCGGCGGAAGCCGTGCGCCGACGCGCGCGCTGGAGCCAGCTGGTCGACCTCGTCTCGGCGCTGGTGGTGGCGGCGGTGGTCGCGGTGCTGGTGCTGCGCAATCCCGAGGCCGACACCCTGCTGGTCGGCGGCGGCGCGATCGTGGTGCTGCTGCTGAGCCAGATCCGCGCGCGCAAGCTTCGCGCCGAGGAGCTGAAGGGCTTGACCGGCACCAGCGAGCAGATGCTCGACCAGTCGATCACACGGGTAACGGCAACGATCAAGCGCACCAGGCTCAGTCTTTACTGGTTGCCACTGGGAATCCTGCTCGGCCTCGTCGTCGCGTTCGTCGTGGAGCGGCGATCGGGCGGCGAGCTGATGAGCCGCGTTGCCGAGCAGCCCGGGCTCGGGCGGATGCTGCAAGTCATCTGCGCATTGGCGATCGCGGCGATGGTGGTGCACCTGGTGCGCACGCTGCGGCGCAGCCGACGCGAGCTGGAGCGGCTGGAGGCGATGCGCGACGCCTATCGTCGTGAATCAGCCCAGTGAGGTTTTCCCCAAGCCGCATTTAGCGAAGTCTCAATCATTCGCTGGCAAATCGGCACGGCTCGTTAGAAGCAGGGGAAGGAAAGTAGGATGAAACCAGCATTGCAGCTGGAAGTGGAATCACTTCCAGAGCTCGAGACCGAAGTGGCCCTCTCGGGCTCGGTCAAGCAACAGGAGGTTGGGGGTGGGCTTTGCCTGGGCATTGCTGCGGGCATTGCGATTTATATCGGAACCGCCTGACCGACTGACGCGGGCCGGCACTCCGGCCCAAACCCTTTTCGTGGTGCCGGCATGAAGCCTGGAGACGAGCTTCGTGCCTGGATCGTCGACCCCGGCCGCCAGCGCGAAGCGCGCCTGGCGGCCGACCGGCTTGCGCTTGGCTGGGCGCAAGGCCCGGCCCACCAGGACTTTGCCGCCGCTCTCGAGAAGCTTGACTCGCCCAGCGCCGAGCAGGTCGCCGCCGCGGTCCAGCCGCTGTTCGAGGATGTTGGCTGGGTCGACACGCTGATCAAGACTTTGGCCGCGGCAATGCGCAGCGATCCGTTTTTCGAGCCGCCGTTTCGGCACATCAACAGCGACATCCACCGGGGCTTGATCGTCTACGAGGACGAACATGTATCGATCGGCGCCGGCGTGACTTCGGCGGCGCGGCTGGCCGCGAAAAAAGCGGCTCGGCGGCGCGGCTCGATCCATTTCTCCGGTCAGGTGGAGCTGATCCGCTTCGTGCGCGGCGGCGCCCGTCTTTCGTTCTGGCACGCGCCAGCGATCGGCGCCGATTTCTGCGCCGCCAGCGCCGGCCGCTGCGCGCAAACCTGCGAGCGGCCACTCGCCGACGGCGAGACACTAGTTATCAACGGCCGCTGCGAGAGCTTCGTGATCGAGCACGCAGCCGCCGACCTGATGCTGCTGCAGGCGAGCGTGAAGCCGGACCGCGCGCCGGTCAGCGCCGAGTTCGATGCCGCCAGCGGCGATTTCCTGGGTTGCGCCGCGGCCGACGACAGCGCCTCGCGCATCCAGATGATTACGACCTTGCTGCGCAAGCTCGGCCAGGCCGGTGCGTTCGAGGCGCTTGCCGCTTTCCTCGATCACCACGACTTCTTCGTGCGCTGGCACGTGATGCGCGAGCTGCTCGGCGTCGATACCGCGGCGGCGTTGCCGCACCTGAAGCGGATGGCGGCGGGCGACCCGCACCGCGAAACACGGAAAACTGCGCGGACGGCGCTCGACTGGATCGAGCGCGGCGAAGCGCAAAGGCGGGCAGCCTGATGGCGCGGGTCATCCCCTGCGAGGAAACGGCGTCGATCGAGCTCGGCGAGCTGATCGAGGCGCTCAACTGCGACCGCTTCGACCCGGCCGACGAAGAGAGCTTCGCGGCCTGCGCGCCGATGCTACGGCGGCTCGCCAACAACCGTTTCTTTCTCGCCGAGCTTGCGGTGAGCGAGCTGAAGGACCGTTGCGGCCGCCAGAGCCTCGAGAACCGCTACAGCTCGCAAGTGATCATGGTCCACCGCGCCTCGGACAAGTTCTTCATTCGCGCCAATTTCTGGCCCAGCCCCCGCGACAGCGTGTTCAAGGCGAGCGGCACCTCGCCCTTTTTCTATTACCTGCCCCACGACCACAATTTCTCGTTCCTCACCGTCGGCTATCTCGGCCCCGGCTATTGGAGCGACTATTACGAATATGACTATGAGCGAGTGACCGGCCTGCCGGGCGAAAAAGTGGAGCTGCGGTTCATCGAGAAATCGCGGCTCGAGCCCGGCAAGGTGATGCTCTACCGCGCCCATCGCGACGTCCACAACCAGCTGCCGGCCGACGAAATGTCGGTGTCGATCAACATCATGGAAGCGTCGAACCGCCTCCCCTTCCTCGACCAATACGGCTTCGACGTGGAAAAAGGCGAGATTGCCGGTATCCTCACGCGCAGCGCCAGCGAGGCGCTGCTGGCGCTCGCCGCTCATCATGGGGCCGGCACAGGCGGCGGCAATGCACGCGACCTGGTCGAGTGCTTCGCTGCCGGCCATCCCAGCGAGCGGATCCGCTTTGCGGCCATGCGCGAATTGGCCTCGGCCGAGAGCGATCGCGAGACGGGACGCGAGCGTCTGGCGCGCGGTGCCGGCGATGCCAGCGCCTTCGTCGCCGCGATGTGCGCGCGGGAACTGAAGGTGTGGGACCAGGGACGAAGCTGGATCGAGAACGCGCCACCGGCCTGAGCCGGAGGCAGAGGACCGCGCGCCGCATGCTGGCTCTTATCGATCGGAGCGATTAGATCGAGTCCTTCAATCGATTGGGCCGATAACCCCGCATGGGTGCCACGATCCACCTGCCGACGTTGAAGCAGCTCCAATATCTGGTGGCGCTGCAAGAACAGGGCCATTTCGGCCGCGCTGCCGACGCCTGCTTCGTCACCCAATCGACGCTGTCGTCCGGGATCAAGGAACTGGAGAGCCTGATTGGCGTGACCCTGGTCGAGCGCTCGCGACGCTCGGTCCACTTCACACCGCTCGGCGAAAAGGTGGCAGAAAAAGGCCGACGCGTGTTGCGCGAGGCGGAGGAGCTGGCCGACCTAGTGCGCGCTGCCGGCAAGCCGCTGTCGGGCGAACTTCGGATGGGGGTAATCCCGACGATCGCGCCATTCCTGCTGCCGGCGTTGCTGCCGCGGCTGCGGCGGGAATGGCCGGAGCTCAAGCTTTACCTGCGCGAGGAAACCAGCGGCGCCGCCTGCGAGGCGCTGCGCCGCGGCCAGCTCGATTGCGTGCTGCTCGCCTTGCCCTTTGCCTGCGGCGAAGTCGACAAGGCGGAGCTGTTCGACGACCGGCTGCTCGTCGCCTTCCCGCCGGACGGGCCGAAAATGCCGGCCGGGCCGGTCAAGCCGCAAGCGATCGATGAGGAAAGACTGCTACTGCTCGAGGACGGTCATTGCCTCAAGGACCATGCGCTTGCCGCCTGCAACCGCCCGGAGTTGCGTGCCGAGGCGAAAGTGCTCGGCACTTCGCTGCACACCCTGGTGCAGATGGTCGACAACGGTCTCGGCATGACGCTGGTGCCGGACATGGCGGTCAGGGCCGGCGTGCTCGAAGGAACGCGGGTGGAGGCGCGGCCGCTCGATGCCGAGCACCCGGCGCGCACCATCGCCCTGGTGTGGCGCAGGCGCAGTCCGCGCGAGAAGGAATTCCAGCTGCTCGCCGATGCGCTGAAGCAGACGGCGTAGGACCGGCGTGGCTTCGAGCCCTCTCCACCGCGCCGCTTCGCGGGCGTGGTCCCCGTCTCCGTCCCGGGGAGGATTAGTCCATGTGTTTGAGGCCGACTCGCAGATAGTCCCAGCCGGTGACCAGGGTCAGCACCGCCGCCAGCCACAGCGAGACGATGCCGAAGGTATGGACCCACGGCCATTGCGGCAGCGCACCGGAAAGGATCAGCGCGCCCAGCGAGAAGAGCTGGAACGTCGTCTTCCACTTGGCGAGCTGGCTGACCGGCACCGAGATGCGCAAGCCGGCGAGGAACTCGCGCAGGCCCGAGACGATGATCTCGCGCAAGAGGATGATCAGGGCCGGGATCAGGTGCCAGTCATGGACGATCGGAGCGGCGCCGGCTGGTGCACGGGCTATGAGCATGACGATCACCGCCCCGACCATGATCTTGTCGGCGATCGGATCGAGGAACATGCCGAGCCGCGACACCGTGCCCTGGGCGCGGGCAAGGTAACCGTCGAAATAATCGGTGATGCCGACGATGCAGTAGAGGATGAAGGTGATCGCATAATCGACCGGGCCGGGCTGCCACAGCAAGGCGACGAGAATCGGCACCGCGAGGATGCGGGACAGTGTCAGCAGATTGGGCAGCGTCAGCACGATCGGTGCCTTAACGGCTCAAGCGCGACTTTGGGAGCGGCTCCCCGGCAGGCCCCGCAAGCCGCTGAAAGAGTTGGCGGCGGAGAAAGCCCTCGCCTATGCCGCGCGCGGAAGGGGGCGACGGATGCCGCGCCGCGAAGCGCACACCGCCTTGCGGCGCGCGCCAGAAGGTAGGCCATGATTGCCTCGCTGCCGCTGCTCGGCGCGCGTCGCTTCCTGCCGCTGTTCGTCACCCAGCTCCTGACCGCGTTCAACGACAATCTCTTCAAGAACGCGATGGTGCTGTTCGTCGTCTACCAGATCTATAACGACGAACGCTCGGAGACCTGGTTCAGCGCGGTCGCGACCGGGCTGTTCATCCTCCCCTTCTTCCTGTTGTCTGCGCTCGCCGGCCAGCTCGGCGACGCCCATGACAAGGCGAGGATCATCCGCATCGTCAAAATTGCCGAGATCGGCATCATGACGGTCGGCGCCGCCGGCCTTGCGCTCGCCTGGATGGACATCGCGGTCGGCAGCACGGCGATTCCGCTGATGTTCCTGGCCCTGTTCGCAATGGGGGTGCACTCGACCTTCTTCGGGCCGCTGAAATATGCGCTGCTGCCACAGCATCTGAAGCCCGACGAGGTGCTCGGCGGCACCGGTCTGGTCGAAGCCGGCACGTATATCGCCATCCTCGGCGGCACCCTGCTCGCCGGCATCATCCCGGTCGAATCGTCAGCGGCGGCGGTGATCGCGATCGCGCTCATCGGATATGCCTGCAGCCGCCAGATCCCGCCGGCGCCGCCGCTCGAGGGCGGCCACCGCATCGACCTCAACATAGTGCGCTCCTCGATCCGGCTGGTGGCGGTGACGATGCACATCCCGCGGCTGTTCCTGGCGATCGTCGCGATCAGCTTCTTCTGGACGATCGGGGCGGTGCTTTTCATCCAGTTCCCGCCGCTGGTGAAAAACCTGCTCACCGCAGACGCAGCCGTCGCCAGCCTGTTCCTCGCCGTCTTCTCGATCGGCATCGCGATCGGCTCGGTGCTGGTCAACCGCCTCCTGAAGGGACAGGTATCGGCGCGTTTCGCGACGCCGGCGGTGCTATTGATGGGCCTGTTCGTCGTCTCGTTCCGGTTCAGCGCGACCAGCTGGGCCGGCCTGCCCGAGGGCCAGTATTACGACATCGCCGGGTTCCTCGATCATCCCGGCGTTAGCTGGATTTTGGGCTCGCTGCTCGGCATCGCCATCACCGGCGGCGCGTTCGTGGTACCGCTTTACGCCTTCCTCACCACCACCGTGCCCAAGTCGCAGACGGCACGGACGGTGGCGGGCAACAACATCGTCAATGCCGGCGCGATGGTGGCGGGATCTTTATTGGCGATCGCCCTGTCGATGGCGGGAGTGCGGATCGAGAACCAGCTGCTGCTGGCGGCGGCGATGTGCCTGGTCTCGGCCTGGCTGGCGTGGAAGCTGCACAAAGCCTGCGACGATGTCGTGTGTGCCGACCGCGAGATTCTCCCCGAGGACGAGGTTTAGGGCCCAGGCCCTGGCGATTCAGCCGAGCAGCACCGAGAAGAAGACCAGGCCGCCGATGAAGCCGGTGAGGAACAGGCGCAGGTCGTCGAGCCAACTCGAGGCCTCGCCGCCCTTGGCCGGTGCGACCGGCCAGGCGATGGCGGCGGCGTGGGGCCCGGTTTTGCGAACGATACATGGGCTGAGGCGGTTCATGCCCGCATCAAGATTCATCTACGGATGCGTTGCAAGCCTGAATTGTCCCGCGCGTCCCGGCTGTGCCGTGGAGGGACAGAAGCGCGTTAAGTCACCAGTGCCTTTGGGCGGGTGAAGACGCGCTCGATCTCCGGCTCAAAGCTCGCGAGCGGATCGACCTCGAAATCGGGATCGAAGGCGGGCGCGTCCCATTCATCGACCAGTTTCTCGGCGAACGCGTACCAGCTCTCGCCCTTGAAGCGTTCGCGCCCCTCCGGGTCCTTGCCGAGATGCTCGAAATAATAGCGGCCCTGGAATTCCTGGTGCCAGTAGATGGCGTGATAGATGTCGTCGCTGACATAAGGCTTGAGCATCTCGGCGGCGATCGGCCCGTGGTTGGGGATCGAGAAGACCTTGCCGAGATCGTGGCAAAGCGCTGCCACCACTTCCTCGTCGGACGCGCCGGAACGGCGCGCGAGCGTGCCGGCCATCAGGCAATGGGTGAGCTGGTTGGCGGCGAAGCCGACCTCGATCGCCTCCAGCCGCCTGAGGCTGTCGATTATCTGCCTCGGCGCCTCGCTGGCCTGGTGCTTGTAATGCTCGGCGGCGATGTGGGCCCAGTCCGCGGCGGTGCCCTGCCTCATGTCGGTGAACATGAAGCGCGGTCTAGCACCGGACGAAATGGGGAGCAAAGCCGGCAGGGCGCCGGCTGCGACGGTCAGCTCGCGAGATCGAACAGCCGGTTGTAGGACTGGAAGCCCTTTTCCTCGGCGAGCGCGATGATCTGGTCCTCGCTCATCACCTGGGTTCCGACCACGTACTGGCCCTTATATTCCTTGCCTTCGATGATGCGGTGATAGACCGGGCGATGCGTCTTGCGCAGGAACTGCGCCGCCTCGCTGGCGACACCGGGGCTGATAGCGGGCACGTGCTGCTTGGGCAGCGCCGCGATTGCAAACGGGCGGATCGAGGCTGTGCAGCCGGTTTCCTTGCGCCAGCGCGTGATCGTCTTCTCGCCGACACCGTATTTCTCGGCGAGCTGGCGATTGGTTTTCACGGGGGCGTGATCGGTGAAATCGGGGGGGCAGGTCAGGACAGGCATGGGCGCTCTAACGTTCTTCAATCGGTTTTGGGTGCGAGTCGAGTCAATATCTTCATTCTGAACCTAGGTTAGCCCTCCTTCGCCAAGGCTTCGGAGGCGACAACTGGTGGAGCCGAGGGGGATCGAACCCCTGACCTCTACAATGCCATTGTAGCGCTCTCCCAGCTGAGCTACGGCCCCGGACCTTTTTTGCTGCCGCCCTTGAATGCGCTGGGGGCGCGGGCGAACGAGGAAAAGCATGTAGGTTTTGGTCCGCCCGTCGGCAAGTGGCGCGATCAATGCTCCTCTTCCTCGCTGGCGGCGCCGGCGACGCCAATATCGTCATCGCCGCCAAGATCGACCTCGTCGTCGGGATTCTCCTCGGTTTCGGCGACCACATCGATATCGAGATCCTCGGACGCGAGGTCGGCATCTTCTTTCTCGGCCTCGGACTCGGGCTTGGCTTCCTCGAACGGCATCGGCTGTTTCGATTTCAGCACCGGCTCGGGATACCAGGAGACGCCGCAACCGGTACAGGTGATCGGGTCCTCCTTGCCGAGATCATAGAAACGCGTGGCGCATTTGGGGCAGGTCCGCTTGGTGCCCCATTCCGGCTTCACCATGGGTGAGTGTACTCCATTTTCGTGTTTGAAGGGGGCACTCGCGGCGCCCGTGCGGGCGGCGCCTTGGCACGGCGATCGGGCGCTTGTCAAAACCGGGGGGTTGCTGGTCACACAGGTTAGCGGCCGCTAAGGGCCCGGGCGATGATCATTGCCGTCGACGGCCCCGCTTCGAGCGGCAAGGGAACGATCGCGCGGGCGCTGGCCGAGCGTTTCGGACTGCCGCACCTCGACACCGGGCTGCTCTACCGCGCCGCGGCGCTGAACCTGTTGCAGACCGGCGGCGATCCCGAGAGCGAGTTTGCCGCGGCCCGCGCCTGCGACATCTCGCAAATCGATTTCGACGATGCGGAGCTGCGCAGCGAAACGGTCGGCGGCATCGCCTCGCGCATTTCGGCCTATCCGCTGGTTCGCGAAGCCTTGCTCGAGCGGCAGCGCCGCTTCGCCGGCCAGTCGGGCGGCGCGGTGCTCGACGGCCGCGACATCGGCACCGTGATCGCGCCGCAGGCCGAGGCGAAACTGTTCATCACCGCCAGCGCGGACGTGCGCGCCCAGCGCCGCTACGCCGAATTGAAGAGCAACGGCCGCGCGGTCGGATTTGCCGACGTGCTCGCCGACGTTCGCGCCCGCGACGCGCGCGACCAGGGACGCGCGATCGCACCCTTGCGCACCGCGCCGGATGCCGAGACCATCGATACCAGCACGATGTCGATCGACGAGGCGATCGCAGCCGCCGTCGCGGCGGTTGAGCGGAAGCGACAGAGGACGACCTGAGGCTTCGCCGGCAGGGTTGCCGCTCAGGACGCCCTCCCCTATATGCGCGCGGTCCGGCGGGCCCGTGGCTCGCGGAAAGCCGATTTGGCAAGCGCGCAAGAGGCGGGGATGACCGGCCCCTTCAGCGCGCCTTTTTGCTTGACCGGCTGACGGACGCCGGACCGGCATGGGGCCGGTTCGGCAGCATCACTCTGGCCCGGCCCGCGCGCCATTTGAACGCGGTGCGGACCGGTTTTGTAAAGGTATCTGAACTTGGCCAGCACGGCATTTCCGACCCGCGACGATTTCGCGGACATGCTCAACCAGTCGCTCGGCGGCGAACATGAAGGCTTCGAAGGCCGGGTCGTAACCGGCACCGTCACCGCGATCGAAAACGACATGGCGGTGATCGACGTCGGCCTGAAATCGGAAGGCCGGGTGCCGCTGCGCGAATTCGCCGCGCCAGGCCAGAAGGCCGAAATCGACGTCGGCGACCAGGTCGAAGTCTACGTCGACCGCATCGAGAATATCCAGGGCGAGGCGATGCTGAGCCGCGACCGCGCCCGCCGCGAGGCAGCGTGGGACAAGCTCGAGGGTGAGTTCCAGGCGGGTAACCGCGTCGAGGGCGTGATCTTCGGCCGCGTCAAGGGCGGCTTCACCGTCGACCTCGGTGGTGCCGTCGCCTTCCTTCCCGGCAGCCAGGTCGACATCCGGCCGGTGCGCGACGTCGGGCCGCTGATGGACCTGCCGCAGCCGTTCCAGATCCTGAAAATGGACCGCCGCCGCGGCAACATCGTCGTCTCGCGCCGCGCCATACTCGAGGAGACCCGCGCCGAGCAGCGTTCCGGCCTGATCCAGTCGCTGACCGAGGGCCAGGTGCTGGACGGCGTGGTCAAGAACATCACCGATTACGGCGCGTTCGTCGATCTCGGCGGCATAGACGGCCTGCTGCACGTCACCGACATCAGCTACAAACGCGTCGGCCACCCGTCCGAGGTCATCAACATCGGCGACACTGTGAAGGTGCAGATCATCCGCATCAACCGCGAGACGCAGCGCATCAGCCTCGGCATGAAGCAGCTCGAGACCGATCCGTGGGAGGGCGCCGGCGCCAAGTACCCGATCGGCGGCGTGTTCCGCGGCCGGGTGACCAACATCACCGAATATGGAGCGTTCGTCGAGCTCGAGCCGGGCATCGAGGGCCTGGTTCACGTGTCCGAGATGAGCTGGACCAAGAAGAACGTGCACCCGGGCAAGATCGTCTCGACCAGCCAGGAAGTGGACGTGGCGGTGCTCGAGGTCGACGAGGAAAAGCGCCGCATCAGCCTCGGCCTCAAGCAGGCGCAGGCCAATCCCTGGTCGGCGTTCGCCGAGAAGCACCCAGTCGGCAGCGAGGTCGAGGGCGAAGTCAAGAACGCCACTGAGTTCGGCCTGTTCGTCGGCCTCGACGGCGACGTCGACGGCATGGTGCACATGTCCGACATCGCCTGGGGCGTGTCCGGCGAGGAAGCGCTGGGCCTTCACCGTAAGGGCGAGACGGTAAAGGCAGTGGTGCTCGACGTCGACGTCGAGAAAGAGCGCATCAGCCTCGGCATGAAGCAGCTCGAGCGCGGCGGCGTCGCCAAGGGCGGGCGCGCCGGCGGCGGCGTCAACAAGGGCGACGTCGTCACCGTGACGGTGCTCGAGGTGCGCGACGGCGGCCTCGAGGTGCAGGCCGGCGACGACGGCGCGACCGGCTTCATCAAGCGCACCGACCTTGGCCGCGACCGCGACGAGCAGCGCCCCGAGCGCTTCCAGGTCGGGCAGAAGTTCGACGCGATGGTGACCGGCTTCGACCGCTCGAAGAAGCCCAATTTCTCGATCAAGGCCTACCAGATCGAAGAAGAGAAGAAGGCGGTGAAGGAATATGGCTCGTCCGATTCCGGCGCCAGCCTGGGCGACATCCTCGGCGAGGCGCTGAAGCAGAAGCAGGACACCAAGAGCTGATCGGGACGTTTCAGGGGCGGTCCGTTAGTCCACTTGAAACGCACGGATTTTCGTTGCCCCCCATATTGCCTTTTGGATTTTTCGGTGCGACTGTGCCGATGCCGTGCCGCAACAGGGGGTAGCGGCGCGAGGCAAAAAGGGGGGAGCCGTGATCCGGTCCGAACTCGTCCAGAAGCTGTGCGACGATCATCCCGATCTGACGTTGAAGGAGGTCGAACGGGTGGTTGCCGCTTTCTTCGATTCGATCATCGACCAGCTGCAGAACAGCGGCCGCGTCGAGTTGCGCGGCTTCGGCGCTTTTTCGACACGCGGCCGTGACGCGCGCAAGGGCCGCAATCCCCGCACCGGCGAGCCGGTCGACGTCTCGGCCAAGCGTGTCCCCTACTTCAAGCCGGGCAAGGAGATGCGCGAGCGGCTCAACGTCTGAGCTATCTCGCCTTTCAACATTGACGCAAAACCCGCGCGGCTCCACCTCAGCGGTCGCGGACGTGGCGGAAAGGTAGACGCTGGGGACTTAAAATCCCCTGCCCGCAAGGGCGTGTGGGTTCGAGTCCCACCGTCCGCACCATGTCGTCAATCAGCGCCTCTTGTTTCTTGAACGCTTGCCGAGAACTCATTTTTGAGAAGCGCTCATGGGTTTTTCGGGCCGGTGAACGCACCCCGACCAACAGCATGGTCGGCGCATGCCTTGCCGCATCTTATCAAGCCCGGCTGAGATACGATGATCCCGGGTTTCAGCTTTTGCGCCCGAAATTACCCAACAAATCCACTCATTACGGGCAAGTGGAGTGATATCCGCCCACACGGCCTCAACGTTGGTGTCGGAAGCAATTGCCCTGCGAAAGTCGCCAGGCAATTCGTGAACCGTGCCGCCTAAGATCTCATCCTGGGCCACAGGATCGTTCATGCCCCGCCGGAGGCAATGACGTCCAGAGGCCGTCAACCGGCGCCGAGGCGGTCAGAAGTCAGGACCGGCGCCGCCGGAAGGTGAAGTTCAGGCCTTTTCGAGCGGTGGCTCGGCCGGGCAGCCCTGCCACTCGCAGCGGGTGAGGCTGATCGGATCGAGGAACATGCCGCCCATCGATCCGCCTAATTGCCAGCGCACCTGCGCCTGCACCGGACCAATCCCCGGTATGTCCAGCGAAACGTAACTGCCGATCTGCACGGGCGACGTGCATTCCGCCATGAAGCCGCAGGCCGAGACATTGCGGACCTTGACCTCAATCTGGAAGAGCTGCGGCGCGCGCAGCTTCGAGGTTTCCTCGATCGGATGGCGCCGTACCCGACGCGGCTTGAAAAGCGAGTCGCTCGACGTCGGCTCCGGCGCCGGATTGGACAGGCTATCCATGCATCCCACTAGGCGCCGATAGATGAAGGACGGGTAAAGACCGGGTAGGGTCCGGACCCGGTTAGCCGAGCTGGTCGAGCGCGAAGCGGCGGGCATCCTTTGCTGCCCGGCGGCGTTCTGGACCCTGGTTGGCCGGCACGCAAAGCGCGCTAGAAGCAGCCGTCATGCGCCGTTTCGCCACCCTGGCCGCCGCCCTGCTGATCGCCGGCTGCGGCGGCGGCGACAGCGGGCCGGTACGGCTGGCTGCGATCGGCTCGCCGCCGCGGCTGCTCAACCCCAATCTCGAGCGCCTCGACGCCGTCTCCGCTTTCTTTCTCGAATCGGCCGCACAGGGTCTGGTACGGTTCGATGCCGCCGGCGAGATCGAGCCGGCGCTGGCCCAGAGCTGGATCGTGTCCGACGACGGCCGGCGTTACACCTTCCGCATCCGCCGGCTGAACTGGCCCGACGGCAACCGGGTGACCGCCGAGCAGGTGGCGGGGCGGCTGCGCGCCGCCTTGAGCCGGGCGAGCCGCAACCGGCTGAAGCCTGTACTCGGCGCGATCGAGAATATCGTCGCGATGACCGACCTGGTGCTTGAGATCAGCCTCAACGGAGCGCGCCCCAACCTGCTGCAATTGCTCGCCCAGCCGGACATGGCTGTCCTGGTCGAGGGGCGCGGCACCGGCCCGTTCCGGGTGCTGGACGAGGGGCGGCGGCGAGTCCGCCTCGGGCCGATTCCCGCTGAGGACCTGGACGAGGACGAGGCGCCCCCGGACGAGCCGCAATATCTGCTGTCCGGCGAGCCGGCAGCGACCGCCATCGCCCTGTTTGCGACGAGTGAAGCGGCGCTGGTGCTGGGCGGCACGGCGGGAGAACTGCCGCTGGCGCGCGCCGCCCGCCTGAGCGACCGGCTGGTGTTCGATCCTGTCGCCGGCCTGTTCGGGCTGGCATTCGGCAGCAACGAGGGTCCGCTGGCGAGCAGCGAGGTGCGCGCGGCATTGAGCATGGCGATCGATCGCGACGCGATCGCGGCGACGATCACCGGACCGTTGCAACCGCGCTTGAGCCTGGCGCCGGCGCTTGCCGCCGAGCTGCCGCGGCCGCTGGTGCCGGAGTGGGCGGCGCTGCCGCTGCCGATGCGGCGCGAACAGGCGGCGCGGCGCATCGCCGCGCTCCCCGAGCCGCTTCATCGTCTGCGCGTGGCGATGCCGGCAGCGCCCGGCTACCGGCTGCTGTTCGCGCATTTGCGGCGCGACTGGCGGCTGATCGGCGTCGAGGCGGTACGCGTGGGCCACGGTCAGCCGGCCGAGCTGCAGCTGGTCGACGAGGTGGCGCCGGCCCTGCTGGCAAGCTGGTATTTCCGTCATTTCCGCTGCGATGCCGGCGCGGTGTGCGACACCGAGGCCGACGCAGCGATGGAGCAGGCGCGCTTTGCCGCCAGTCCAAGCGAGCGGCGCGACCACTTCGCCGAGGTCGACCGGCGCCTGGCCGCTTTGCAGCCCTTCATCCCGCTGGGCTCTCCGGTGCGCTGGTCGCTGGTGTCGCGGCGGCTGAACGGCTTCCGGCCCAATCCGTTCGCGCGCCATCCGGTCGAGACCCTGCTAGTGACGGAGCGACGATGACCGAGCCCAATTATCAGCGCATGATCGAAAAGCTGCCGACCGGGCGCGACGCGGCGTCGGTGCGGCGGCGGATCGAGGCGATGGAAGTGCTGCTCGAACGGGCGGTAAAGGTGCCGGGCCTCGGCCGCCGCTTCGGGCTCGATTCGGTGCTGGGGCTGGTGCCGGTGCTTGGCGACGTCGTCACCGCCGTGATGGGCGCGTGGCTGATCTGGGAAGCACGCAATCTCGGCATGTCGCGCTTCCAGATGATGCGAATGGCCGGCAACATCGCGTTCGACACGGCGCTTGGCGCGGTACCGCTGGCCGGCGACCTGTTCGATTTCCTGTTCCGCTCCAACAGCCGCAATTTGCGGATCATGCGGCGTTATCTCGACAAGCATCATCCTCAGACAGCGACCATCGAGGGCGAAGTGGTGCTTAAGGAATAGATTGGCGAAAATGGATGCGCGGAGG
>JBQTJR010000159.1:0-3924 GCA_052386895.1 Sphingosinicella sp. | reverse complement strand
GTGGCGCCAGCCGCGCAGCAGGGTAGCTATGCATGGACGGGATAACCGCTGAAAGCATCTAAGCGGGAAGCCTCCCTCAAGATAAGATATCTCAGAGCCGTGGAAGACCACCACGTTGATAGGCCGGGTGTGGAAGCACCGTAAGGTGTGGAGCTAACCGGTCCTAATTGCTCTATTCGCGCTTGAGAATCCCGCCATCAACGACAGCGCTGGACGCTGTCGGGCGGATCTCAGCCAGACAAGATTATCGATTTCGACTTACCTGCCTGCGCCGGCCTCATAGCTTGGTGACCATGGCGCCAGTGTCCCACCCGATCCCATCCCGAACTCGGCCGTGAAACCTGGCAGCGCCGATGGTACTATCGCTTAAGCGATGGAAGAGTAGGACGTCGCCAGGCTTTGCGGCCGGCGCCGGCAGGTAGAACCCATTCGCATTGTCATATTTGGTGGCGCGGGGTGGAGCAGCCCGGTAGCTCGTCAGGCTCATAACCTGAAGGTCGCAGGTTCAAATCCTGCCCCCGCAACCAACCAGATTTTCTTAGCGGCCTTGCCGCTTAGAAAATCGGTTGCCTCGGCGGAGTCGGAGACGGGCGAAGCCTGAGGCGAGCCCAACGCCGGGGCCCAGCCTTTCAAAGAAGCCCCGCCTTGCGCGGGGTTTTTTGTTGCCCGCTGAACCCGGTGCCCGGGCCTCACTCTCCGCAAAGGCAATTGCCGTAGGCCTCGCGCAGCACCTTCTTGTCGACCTTGCCGGTCGCGGTCAGCGGCACCGGCGCGAACAGGATGCGGTCCGGCAACCACCATTTCGGCATCGCGGCCTCGAGATGGGTGCGCAGCTCGACTTCATCGAGTGCCTCGCCCTCGTGCAGCTCGACGATCAGCACCGGCCGTTCCTCCCATTTGGGATGATGGACCCCGACGACCGCCGGGATTTTCACCTTGGGATGCGCGGCCGCGGCATTTTCGACGTCGATCGAGCTGATCCATTCGCCGCCTGACTTGATGACGTCCTTCTTGCGGTCGGTGATCCGCATGAAACCGAACTCGTCGATGGTCGCGATATCGCCGGTATCGAACCAGCCGTCGGCATCGATCGCGCTCGAATCGCTGCGATAATAGCGTTCGACGACCCATGGCCCGCGCACCAGCACGGCACCGGCGCTGGAACCGTCGTGCGGCAGTTCGCTGCCGGTCTCGTCGACGATCTTGAGCTCCAGGCCGAACTGCAGCCGGCCCTGGCGCGTCCAGATGACTTCATCGAGATATTCTTCGCCCCGGCCGGCGAGTTTGGGTGTCGGGGTCGAGACCACGCCGAGCGGGCTCGTTTCGGTCATGCCCCAAATCTGGCGAACGATGATCCCATGTTTCTGCTGGAACGTCTCGGCCATCGCCCGCGGCACGGCGGAGCCGCCGATCACCAGCCGCTGCAGCGGCGCTGCGCTCTCGCCCGTCTTTTCGAGATGATCGAGATACATCGTCCAGATGGTCGGCACCCCGCCCGAGAAGGTGACCCCTTCTCGCTTGATCAGTTCGTGCAGGCTCTGGCCGTCGAAGCGGTCGCAGGGCAGCACGACCTTGCAGCCGTTGATCGCCGCGACGAACGGCAGTCCCCAGGCCGTCGCATGATAGAGCGATTGGCAGGGCATGATGCAGTCGAACGCGCTGAAGCCGAGCGCGCCGCTAAGGCCGGCGGCCAAGGCGTGCAGGACGACCGACCGCTGCGAATAGACGACGCCCTTGGGATCGCCGGTCGTCCCGGAGGTGTAGCAGAGGAAGGCGGCGTCATTCTCGTCGAACCGGGGCCAGGCATGGTCCGCCGCTTCCGCGTCGAGCAGCTCCTCGTAGCTGCGGGCCTCGGCTTCGCCGTCCATGGTCCGCTCGCTTTTCGCGAGCATGATGTAGTGGCGTACCAGGGGTAGCCTGGGTCGAAGCCGGTCGACCAGCGGGCCGAAGCTGCGATCGAATAACAGCACCCGGCTCTCTGCGTGGTTGACGGTGTAAACGATCTGGTCGTCCGAGAATCGCGGGTTGGCGGTGTGCAGCACGGCTCCCATGCCGGGCACCGCAAAGAACAGCTCCATGTGGCGATGCGTATTCCAGGCAAGCGAGGAAACGCGGTCGCCTCGGCCCACGCCCAGCCGAACGAGCATGTTGGCGGCCTTGCCGGCACGCGCCGCCAGCCCCGCATAATCGTATCGCCAGATCGGTTCCTCGACGAGGCGGGAGACGATTTCCCGGTCGCCGTGGGCGAGCGCCGCATAGCGAAGCATGTCGCTGATCATCAGCGGCGAGTGCTGCATGAGACCTGTCAACATAGCGAATGGCCCCGCGAATCCGGCAAGAGAGTAGGCACTTAAATGCAGGGCGGCAATCGAACCGGGACTCCGTGACGCCCGGTTTAACCGTGTGGAAGATGGCGTCGCTTGTGAATCCACCCCGAACATGCTTGAGTCCGGACCACAGACAGGGAGGGAGATTTCACATGACCGACGGTTCCCCGACGCCGCCGACCGGCTACGACCCATCCTCTCCGCCGTCGCGCGGCGGCGGCCAGAAGCCGCTGGTCGAGCGCGCCAAGGACATCATCATGAAGCCGCGTTCGGAATGGGCGGTGATCGACGGCGAAGCGTCCACAATCGGCTCGATCTACACCGGCTACGTGATGATCCTCGCCGCGATCGGCCCGATCGCAATGGTGATCGGCCACCAGTTGTTCGGCGTCGGCTTCGGCATCAAGCCGTCGCTCAGCTTCTCGATAACCAGCGCCGTCGTCGGCTACGTGCTGAGCCTGGTCGGCGTCTATATCGCCTCGCTGGTGATCGACATGCTGGCGCCGACCTTTGGCGGCACGCGCAACAGCCTCAATGCCTTCAAGGTGGCCGCCTACAGCTGGACCGCCGCCTGGCTCGCCGCGATCTTCGCCATCCTTCCGGCCCTGGCCATCCTGAGCCTGCTCGGCCTCTACAGCCTGTACTTGCTCTACACCGGCCTGCCGCGGCTGATGCGGGTCAGCGAGGACCGGGCGGTCGGCTACATCGTCCTGTGCTTCGTCGTGATGATCGTCGTCTATCTGGTGATCGGGCTGATCACCGGGGCGATGGTGACGGCAATCGTCGGGCCGATGATGCCGACGGTGATGATCCGCTACTAATCGAACAGACGTTCGCGGACGGCGCTCGCCAGGGCGCCGTCCAGCACCGCCTGCTGCGCCCAGCCGAGATCGTCGGCGAGATAGCGGTCGCGCTCGTGGAACAGCACCGCCGCCCGGATCGCGGCCAGCACCGGCTGCAGCTCCGACGAGGTCTTCAGCGGCCGGCGCAGCTCGACGCCCTGGCTCCCCGCCAGCAGCTCGATCCCGACCACGCCGGCCGCGTTCTTGGCGATCCGCCGCGCCTTCAGCGCGCCGTGGGTGGCCATCGAAACATGGTCCTCCTGGCCGGCCGAGGTCGGGATGGTGTCGACGCTCGCCGGAAAAGCGAGGCACTTGTTCTCCGCAACCAGCGCGGCCGCGGTCACCTGCGGAATCATGAAGCCGGAATTGACGCCGCTGTCGGCGATCAGGAACGGCGGCAGGCCGCTCATCTTGGGATCGATCAGCACCGCCAGCCGCCGCTCGCTGAGCGAGCCGATCTCGCACAGGGCGATCGCCAGCCTGTCGGCGGCGACCGCGACCGGCTGGGCGTGGAAATTGCCGCCCGACCGCGACTCCTCGCCGAACAGCAGCGGGTTGTCGCTCGCCGCATTGGCCTCGATCGCCAGCGTTGCCGCGGCGTGTTGAACGAGATCGAGCACCGCGCCCATCACCTGCGGCTGGCAGCGGAAGCTGTAGGGATCCTGCACTCGCTCGCAGGTCCGGTGCGATTCCCGGATCGCGCTGCCGGCGATCAGCCGCTTGAGCTCGGCCGCGACCGCGATCTGGCCCGGCTG
>JBQTJR010000158.1:0-2775 GCA_052386895.1 Sphingosinicella sp. | reverse complement strand
GCCGCTCGTCCTCGGTGAACAGGTCCGCGCCCTCGCGGTGGGCGGGCAGGATCGAGAAAGCGCCCATCGGCAGGTCGGTCTCGGCCAGCACCTCGCCGATGATGATCGTGCCCAGGGGCGTGCGGCTCGCCGGCTTGACCACGAACGGGCAGCCGACCGCGAGCGCCGGCGCGATCTTGTGGGCGGCGAGGTTGAGCGGGAAATTGAACGGCGAGATGAAGCTGCACGGCCCGATCGGCACGCGCTTCCACAGGCCGGAATAGCCGCGGGCGCGTTCGCTGATGTCGAGCGGCTGCACCTCGCCGGTCATCCGCACCGATTCCTCGGCGGCGATGCGGAACGTGTCGATCAGTCGCGTGACCTCGCCCTCGCTGTCCTTGATCGGCTTGCCCGCCTCGACGCAGAGCGCGAACGCCAGCTCGTCGAACCTTTCCTTGAAGCGCGTGACGCAGTGGGCGAGCACCGCCTGCCGCTCGAACGAAGCCATGCGCGCCATCGGCTCGGCCGCCTCGGCGGCGGCGGCGATGCCGGCGTCGATCGTCGCCGCGTCGGCCTGCGCAACCCGGAACGCCACCTCGCCCGAATATTGGTCGGTGACCTCGAGGTCGGCATAGGGCTGCCGCGCCTGGTTGGCGAGGTAGAGCGGGTAAGTGTCCTTGAGCTGGATCATCTCTGCCACCCAACCGTCATGCCAGCGAAAGCTGGCACCCAAGCTGAGCATGATAATGAACGGCGCAGTCGGCTTGGACCCCAGCTTTCGCTGGGGTGACGCGCTTTAGCCTTAGGCATGCGTCGGTGCCGCCGCCACCGGCTCGGGCTGCGCCCCCTCGAACGCGACGTCCGTGCAGACCGGGTCGCCCAGCTTCGCGCTCAGCTCGCGGATCTCGCGGTTGAGGATGCGGTCATTCTCCGCATAGTCGACCGGGCAGTCGATCAGCTGCACGCCCTTGGCGTCGAGGCATTGCCTGAGGAGGCCGGGCAGCGCCTCGGCGCTTTCGACGCGGTGGCCGGCGGCGCCGTAGCTCTCGGCATATTTGACGAAATCGGGGTTGCCGAAGGTGAGCCCGAAATCCCTGAATCCCATGTTCGCCTGCTTCCAGCGGATCATCCCGTAGGCGTCGTCGCGCAGGATGAGGACGGTGAGGTCGAGCTTGAGGCGCACCGCCGTCTCCAGCTCCTGGCTGTTCATCATGAAGCCGCCGTCGCCGCACACCGCCATCACCCTGCGGCCGGGATAGACCATCGCCGAGGCCATCGCCGAGGGCAGGCCGGCGCCCATCGTCGCCAGCGCGTTGTCCAAGAGCACCGTGTTCGGCTGGCGCGCCGGGTAATTGCGCGCGAACCAGATCTTGTAGACGCCGTTGTCGAGGCAGAGGATGCCGTCCGCCGGCATCGCCTCGCGCACGCAACCGACCAGGCAAAGCGGGAAGATCGGGAAGCGCATGTCGTCGCAAAGGCTCTCGGCGTGCTCGAGCTCGGCGCGGCGCGCCGCCAGCATCGGCTCGAAATCCCACCCGGCCGAGGGCACGATGTCCTCCTTCACCTGCCAGACCGCGTTGGCGATGTCGCCGATCACCTCGACCTGCGGGAAATAGACCGGGTCGACCTCGGCCGACCGGGTCGAGACGTGGATCACCTCGGTGCCGCCCGCGACCATGAAGAAAGGCGGCTTTTCGATCACGTCGTGGCCGACATTGACGATGAGGTCGGCCGCCTCGATCGCCTTGTGGACGAAGTCGCCCGAGGACAGCGCCGCGCAGCCGAGGAATTTCGGGTGCAGCTCGTCGATCACGCCCTTGCCGAGCTGGGTGGTGATGAACGGGATGCCGGTCTTCTCGACCAGCTGCAGCAGCATGCGGCTGCATATCTTGCGGTTGGCGCCGGCGCCGATCACGATCACCGGCGCCCTCGCCTGCTCGATCTTCTTCACCGCCGCGCGCACCGCTTTCTCGTCTGCGGCCGGGCGGCGCACCAGGCTGCGCGCCAGCGGCTTCGCATCGGTCGCCTCGTCGGCGATGTCCTCGGGCAGCTCGAGATGGGTCGCGCCCGGTTTCTCCTCCTCGGCCAGCCGGATCGCCTCGCGCACCCGGCTCGGAATATTATCTGCGGACGCGAGCTGGTGGGTGTATTTGGTGATCGGCCGCATCATGTCGACGACGTCGAGGATCTGGAACCGGCCCTGCTTCGATTTCTTGATCGGCTTCTGGCCGGTGATCATCATCATCGGCATGCCGCCGAGCTGCGCGTAGGCGGCGGCGGTGACGAAATTGGTCGCGCCGGGCCCCAGGGTGGCGAGGCAGACGCCCGCCTTGCCGGTGTGGCGGCCGTAGGTCGCCGCCATGAAGCCGGCGCCTTGCTCGTGGCGGGTGAGGATCAGCTCAATCTTCGAGCGCGACAGGCTGTCGAGGAAGTCGAGATCCTCCTCGCCGGGCACGCCGAACACATATTCGACGCCCTCTTCCTCGAGGCACTGCACGAACAGGTCGGACGCCTTGGTCATCGCGCCGGCTCCCCATCTCGGCCGGCCGGGAAGGACTCGGCTCGAAACCAAAGGCATTACCGGCGGCCCGGCGCAGTGTCACGCGAGGTCGCCGCAATCTTCTCTCGTCGCCCCAGCTAAAGCTGGGGTCCAAGCGGAATCCGAGAACTTTGCGGAGTCGGCTTGGATTCCAGCTTTCGCTGGAATGACGGAAAAGGGCGGCGAACGGCCCTGTCACCCTGAGGCCACGCTGCCGCGCGCAAGGGGAGCGCCGCCTTGCCAGCCAGAATCGCGTC
>JBQTJR010000157.1:0-4661 GCA_052386895.1 Sphingosinicella sp. | reverse complement strand
ATCTCGATGAGAGCCAGCGGCGGATCATGATCAGGAGCGTGTCGCCCGACTTCGACGACCAGGTGGGCGACGTGAGCCTCACCCTTTACGTGCGCGACCGCCCGCAGGCGTCGGCGACGACCAAGGGACCGTTCACGCTCTCGACCTCGACGACGAAGAAGGATTTGCGGGCGAGCGGGCGGCTGGTGGCGGTGAAGCTGGCGGGCTCGGCGGCGGGCACGTTCGCAAGGCTGGGGAAGGTTTTGTTCGACGTGGTGAGGATGGGGGAGAGGTGATGGCTAGGAGCGCATCATATCGGACGGAAAATCAATCTTGGGGAAGTCTATCACCACGATGGCGCTTGTTGCTGGCGGCTGGGCGCGGTCCTCGAGTACGTCTTTGGGGATTGGCGCACTTAGGAGAAGATCGCCACCGCCAGGAACCTGCTGAATGGGGCGCCCCTCCACGCGAACTATTCTCTCTGGCCGTATCCTTGGTTCGGTTTTGTGCGTCATCCATTTGGTTACAATCCAGAAGGCGCCTTCGTAATCGATGGTGTCGTATCGCCGCATCTTATCGCCGACCGCGACCAGGGTCTGTTGGAAATGACTCCGGCCCATGCACCGCTCCTCTGAGCGAGCTATCCGATTGGCAGCCGATTGAGTCCAGAGTGGTGAGGATGGGGGAGAGGTAATGAGTGGTGAATACGAGCGCCAGCGTCATTCGTGTTCACGCAGGTTGGCAATCAGCCCAGCAAGTTCGTGAGGGGGAAGCTCAATTGGAAGCGTCCGAACACCATCCTCTACTTCGATTCCTAGCGTCAGCACTGCACCACCCTGTGGTCGATGCCGAACAGCGGTCGATACGAGCCGGAAATGCGTCCCGATCGGAAGGCCTATGCCGCCAATGGGGCGAACCTTTCCGTGCGCGATTCTACTCTGAAGGTCCGATACAAGCGGTGGGAGGGCGCGTTGTGACAGAATGACCGCGACCTCGCGTCCGTCGTCGCGTTTGAAGGCGATGCGCACATCTTCGTTAGAACGGTCGGTGTGACACGAGACGCTGTCAGGTCCTGAACTCATTGTCTTGCATGCTGTCGGTAGGATTGAGGAGATACCGAGCAAGAGTCCAGCAAGAGTGACTCTGCCCGCCGCCGGCCCTGCGTGCGATTCATCCACCCCTTGCGCGCCCACCGGAACGCGCCGATGTTTCTCTCTCTTGTCGCAGGCAAGCTGAGGGAGAAAGCGAGATGGCGAACGGGCAATTCTGGGCCAGCATCATCCTGGTCAATGCAACCATCCTGATGATCGGCTTCATGCTGATGGAAACCATCAGGAAGGGCGTTCGCGAGATCGTCGATGCGATCAGGAATAACCCGCCGGCGCCCTAGCCCGATGCCGGCCTGACCGGGCGGCGCGGGCGGCGGACCTCGGCCGCCGGGCTAGTCCTGCTTGAGCGCTTTCGCCCAGATCCGGTTCAGCTCGGCCTGGCAGGGCTTGATAGGCGGCGCATGGCGCGGCGGCGCCAGGTGATTGCCGCCCGCGGCCTGCTCCTGGCTGCGCGAGACGAGCTTGTTGAGGCGCGGGCTCGGTTCGTCGGACATTTGCAATTGCCTCTTTGACAAGGACGCGAGCCCGATAGCGGCATCCCGTTAACGGATCGCTTCCTGCCGCAAGCCCCTGTTCGACATCGTCCCGATGGGGGAACGCTGGCCCCCCGGCGAGACTCCACAAGCCGGCGCCCTTGCGGCAATCTTGTGGGCGTGGGAATCGGGGGGAAGATCAAGAGCACCGCGCGCTCGCTGGCCGGCGGGCTGGCGGTGCTCGCGGCGCTGAGCGGCGGCCTCTACGCGCTGATCGCGCAATCGCCGCGGCTCGGCTTTCTCGAATGGGCCGACAAGGCGCTGCTGGCAATCGCCGCGGCGGTCGTGCTGGTGCTGGCGATCGCGGTGATCGCGGGCGTGGCGGCGCTGGTCGCGCTGGCGCGCTTTCGCCGCCGCGCGACCGAGGTCAGCGGCTCCGAGATTTGGGAGAAACAGCTCGGCGGCCTGCACGGCGACGTTGCCGCGCTCGGCGAGCAGGTGCGCGAGGTCAACCAGCGGCTGACCCGGCTGGAGCTGCGCGAATAGGGCGAAGGCCGAAGCGGAGGCGGGCGGATGAGCGACTATGCCCGCTGGCGGAGCGAGTTCGCCCGCGCGCTCGACGAGCGGCTCTACGGAATCGAATATCTCGACACGCTAATTCTCTCGATGCGCGCGCAATGCTGGTTTTCCGATAGCGCGGCGCTGGTGACCGAAATCCGCGACTATCCGGCCGGCGCGCGGGCCATCCACGCCCTGGTCGCGGCCGGCGATGCCGGCGAGATCGTCGACATTCTCACGCCCCGCGCGGAAGCATGGGGCAGGGAACTGGGCTGCATCCTCGCCGTCGCTGAATCGCGGCCGGGCTGGCAGCGGGCACTCAGGAAACGCGGCTACGAACCGCACCAGGTCACGGTGAGAAAGGATCTCGGGCGACTGTAAGCTAATCCCTGACAATTCACCTCGTTTCCGGTACAAGTTGCGTTGCCATGGAGGTCCAGATGCCGAACAAGCTGCTTGCGGGTCTGCCGCCCGTTCACCCCGGCGACGTGCTTGGCGAGGATGTGCTACCCGCCCTTGGGCGCCCCAAGTCCGAGATCGCCAGGCTGTTGGGTATTAGCCGGACGACCCTCTACGGCATCCTAAACGGCGAGAACGGCGTCACGTCCGACATGGCCCTGCGCATCGCCAAGCTGACCGGCACGAATCCGAAGGTCTGGCTGAACCTGCAGCAGGATTACGACCTGTGCATGAGCGAAAGGAAGCTGGCCAGGGAGCTGGCCAGGATACCGACGCTCGAGGCTGCCTAGAGCGCCGCCAGCACCAGGCGACGCTACGGAAAGCGATTGTGCAGCGCCGGGACGGGTCGCGCAAATAGTCGCTTGCCTAACCGTTGATTTAGGTTAGTTGGCGTCGCCGGGTGGGGGTACGAGGGAGTGCCCGGTTGCCCTCTTCGAAAGCCGAGGAAGCGCTGGAGCAGGCCGCCAAGTGCCGCCGGCTCGCCGCCCATGTCGACAAGCGCACCGCCGGCGATCTCGTGCTGCTCGCCGAGCAATACGAGGCGGACGCCGCGAAGATCGAGCAGAAAGCGAAAGGCGGCAGCCGGCCGGGCAAGGGGCCGGGAGCAAGGCTGAAAGCCGAGCCGCCGAACCCGGCAAGCTGACATAGAGGGGGGACTTTCCCTCGCCGCGCGTGTAGGGGCCGCTCGCATGAGTGAGCTTCGATTGCGCTGGCTGCGATTTCGCCGACACCTCGACCTGCGGTTCTTCGGCACCCTGGCGGTGACCGTGCTGGCGGCCATCGCCTTCATGGTCCTGTACTGACCGTGAGCGCGCCGGGGTCCAACCCCGCCCACTGACCGCCGCTACCGACCGGCCCGCGACGCGGGCCTTTCATTTGCATCAGCCACCAATGACGCCGCGGCCCCTGCCACGGCGAGGAGAAAGTCATGGGCCTTTCCAGCTCCAAGAACACCACCAAAGAGAACACCACCCAGAACAGCAGCCAGCAGCAATCGGCCACCCAGCAGCCGATCGTGCCGCCATGGCTGATGGGGCCGGTGCAGAACTATGTCGGCGCGATCGATGCGCTGTTCGGCCGCGATCCGCAGGGCTTCGTCGCGCCCGCCGCGCCGTTGCAGCTTATGGGCTGGGAGAACGCGCCCGCGCTCGGCGACTGGCGCGGGCAGGCGCGCACCGCCGCCGAGATCGCCGCGCACGCCGCCCGGCAGCCGGCGTTTCGCGTTAATCGCCCGGCGCCGGCCGCCGCCGCCACCGGGCAGGCCACCTTCTACCAGCCGCCGGCCATCGACCCGGCCAGCCTCGTCTCCGGCCAGGGCTACCGGGCGCCGCGGCTTGCCGACGCCGCGAGCTATGCCGCCGCCCGGCCTGCGCCCCTCGCGCCGGTGCGGGCCGCTTCGATCCTCGACGCGCCCGCGGCGGCGATGCCGATGGGCGCACCCGACGGGCCGGGCGCGTTCCAGGCCGCCGATGCCGGCGCGCCGCTTGCCGCCTGGCGCAACCCCTACACGGAAGGCGTGATCGAGGCTTCGCTGCAGGACTATCGCAGCGGCGTGGACCGGCAGGCGGCGCGGCTGGCCGCCAATGCGGCGAGGAACGGCGCGCTGGGCGGATCGCGCTTCGGGCTTGCCGAAGGCCAGTTCGCCGCCGATGCCGCGCGCGGCGAGGGCGCGCTCTCCGCCCAGCTTCGCGACCAGGGCTTCCGCCAGGCCGCCGAGCTCGCCCGGTTCGACACCGGCCTGAGGCAGCAGGCCGGGCTCGCCAATTACCAGGGCGGGCTGCGGCAGGCGCTCGACCAGGCGGCGCGTGACGATGCCGCCGGCCAGCACGGAGCGGCGGCGCGCAACCAATATGGCCTCGCTCAGGCCGGGCTCGACGAAGGCGCGGCGCGAGTTGGCGAGGCGAGCGCGACGCTGCCGTGCCTCGACAACGCCGATGCGCACAACCGGTACCCGCAGGCCGAGGCGGGACTGGGCGCCGACGCCGCAAGATACGGCGCGCAGGCCGCCAACCAGTTCGGCCTCGCCAACCTGGCCGCCCTGAACGACATGGAGCGGCTCAACAGCGGCCACGAATGGCAAGGT
>JBQTJR010000156.1:0-13468 GCA_052386895.1 Sphingosinicella sp. | reverse complement strand
CGACGAAGAAGCCGAACAGCTTCTCCTTGCCGGACTTGTACTCCGCCACCTTGTCCGGATTGGCGGAAATCACTTCGGCGATCGCCGCGGCGATCGCTCCCGGGTCCGAGGTCTGCCTGAGGCCGCGCGCCTCGACGATCGCGCCCGGATCCTCGCCGGTTTCGAGCATGATCTCGAACACCTGCTTGGAGAGCGTGCCCGACAGGGTGCCGTCGGCGACCAGGCGCAGCAGCTCGGCCCCCTGCTGCGGCGTCACCGGGCTGTCGGCGATAAGCTTGCCCAGCCGATTGAGCGCGCCGAACAGGTCGGAAATCACCCAGTTAGCGGCACGCTGGGCAAGGTCCTTGGGAACCGCCCCTCCACCATCCTTCGCCGAAGGCTTCGGATGGTCCCCCTCCCCATCGCGGCGCGACAGGGAGGATAGCAGCGCCTCGAACCAGCGCGCGGTCTCGACCTCGGCGGTCAGCACGGCCGCGTTGTAATGCGACAGGCCGAGCTCGCTCTCGTAGCGATGGCGCTTGGCATCGGGCAGCTCGGGCAGGCTGTCGCGGCATTCGCGCAGGAAATCCTCGTCGAGCTCGAGCGGCAGCAGGTCGGGATCCGGGAAATAGCGGTAATCGTGCGCTTCCTCCTTTGAGCGCAGCGACCGCGTTTCGCCCTTGTCGGGGTCGAACAGCCGGGTCTCCTGGACGATCGCGCCGCCGCTCTCGATGATGTCGACCTGACGGCTGGCCTCAAGCTCGATCGCCGCCTGGACGAAACGGACCGAGTTGACGTTCTTGATCTCGCAGCGCGTGCCCAGGGGATCGCCCGGGCGGCGCACCGAGACGTTGACGTCGGCGCGCATGCTGCCCTGCTCCATGTTGCCGTCGCAGCTGCCGACGTAGCGCAGGATCGAGCGGAGCTTGCGCAAATAGGCGCCGGCTTCGTCGGGCCCGCGCATGTCGGGCCGCGAGACGATCTCCATCAGCGCGACGCCGCTGCGGTTGAGGTCGACGTAGGAGCAACTGGGATGCTGGTCGTGCAGCATCTTGCCGGCGTCCTGCTCGACATGGATGCGCTCGATGCCGACCTTGCGGACCTCGGGCTCGCCATTGCCGGCGATCTCGACCTCGACTTCGCCCTCGCCGACCAAAGGATGGTAGAGCTGGCTGATCTGGTAGCCCTGCGGCAGGTCCGGATAGAAATAGTTCTTCCTGTCGAAGCGCGACCAGGGGTTGATCCTGGCATTCAAGGCCATGCCGGTACGCACCGCCTGGCGGATGCACTCGCGGTTGGGGACCGGCAGCATGCCCGGCATCGCCGCATCGACCAGGCTCACCTGGCTGTTGGGCTCGGCGCCGAACGCGGTCGGCGCGCCGGAGAAGAGCTTGGCGTTCGAGACCACCTGGGCGTGGACCTCGAGGCCGATCACCACTTCCCAATCGCCGGTGGCGCCGCGGATGCGATAGGCTGTCACTGAAGAGAGTCCCAGGCTTCGAGGAAAGAAGCAAACTTCTTGTCATATCCAAACGATCGATTGTCCGGCTTTTCGTCACCGAACAGGCGGATGCAGCGCATCCCCTGCTCCTGTTTGCGCGGCGACCCATCCTTCTTGAGATGGGTGATATAGTCAGTGTGGTCGGCCTGGATGCGGGCCTCGAGGTAGTTGGTGTCCACGATATATATATCGCGATCGCGGAGACTGCGCCCCATGTCGACAATGACCGTGAAATCGTCCTTTGGCTGCTTGTCGATAAAGATTAGACCGGACCTCTTAACCGTCCATATGGCGCTGTGATTTGAAGTCGTTTTGACCCTAAGACGGGTAGCTCGGCCCGTATCATTCCAATGGCAGGAAATATCGAAGGCTGGGTTGCCTCGATCGGCCCAGTAGGCGTCGAAGCCCCGATAAAGCAATTCGGCCATCACGATATGTTCGCCGACATTTCCCCGCGCAGCGCTCACCACCACGGCTCCGGCCGGTGGGTGAAGCCGGCGCGCTGCTCGATCGCCAGGCCGGCGTTCAACACCCCCTGCTCGTCCAACGCCCGGCCAATCACCTGCAGCCCAAGCGGCAGGCCCTGCGGATCGAGCCCTGCCGGCACCGACATCGCCGGCAGCCCGGCAAGGCTGGCGGGCACCGCGAACACGTCGTTCAAGTACATCGCGATCGGGTCGGCGCTCTTGTCGCCCAATGCGAACGCGGCGCTCGGCGCGGTCGGGGTGAGCAGCAGGTCGACCTCCCGGAATGCATCGGCGAAATCGCCCGCGATCAGCGCCCGCACCTTCTGGGCGCGGTTGAAGTAGGCGTCGTAGAAGCCGGCAGAGAGCACATAGGTGCCGATCATCACCCGGCGGCGGACCTCGGCGCCGAAGCCGGCGGCGCGGGTCGCCTCGTACAGGCCATCGATGCCGCCTTGCCCGGCGACGCGCAGGCCGTAGCGCACGCCATCGTAGCGGGCGAGATTGGAGGAAGCTTCGGCCGGGGCGATGATATAGTAAGTCGGCAGCGCGTAGCTGGTGTGGGGCAGCGACACCGGCACGATTGTGGCGCCGGCATCCTTGAGCCACTCGATGCCTGATTCCCAGACGCGGTTGATGTCCTCAGGCACGCCATCGATGCGATATTCCTTCGGAATGCCGACCTTACGGCCGGCAAGATCGGCGCCGAGCTCCTTCTCCCAGGCCGGCACCGGTGAGTCGAGCGAGGTCGAATCCCTGGCATCGAAGCCGCTCATCGCCTCCAAGAGGATCGCGCAGTCCCTGACGTCGCGCGCCATCGCGCCGGCCTGGTCGAGGCTCGAAGCGAAGGCGACGATGCCCCAGCGCGAGCAGCGGCCGTAGGTCGGCTTGATGCCGGCGATGCCGGCGAACGCGGCCGGCTGGCGGATCGAGCCGCCGGTATCGGTACCGGTGGCGCCGGGCGCGATTCGCGCCGCCACCGCCGCCGCCGAGCCGCCCGAGCTGCCGCCCGGCGCCAGCGGCGCGTTGCCGCCATCATTACGGCGCCAGGGCGAAATCACCGGTCCGAACGCACTGGTTTCGTTCGACGAGCCCATCGCGAACTCGTCCATGTTGAGCTTGCCAAGCATGCCGGCGCCGGCCGCGAACAGCTTGGCGGTAATTGTCGATTCGTAGGGCGGGACGAAGCCTTCGAGGATGCGGCTGCCGGCGGTGGTCGGCACGCCGGCGGTGGCGAACAGGTCCTTGATGCCCAAAGGCACGCCGGCGAGCGGCAATGGCTCGGTCCGGCCGCGCGCCTCGTCCGCTGCCCTGGCGGCCGCAAGCGCATGATCGGGCGTTTCGTGGAGGAAGGCGTTGAGGCCGCGCGCCTGCTCGACCGCCGCGATATGCGCCTCGGCCACCTCGCGGGCGGTGAAATCGCCGCCGCGCACGCCGTCGCGGATCGCGGCGATACCGAGGTCGGTCAGCGCGGTCATCGGATCACGCGCCTTTTCCTGCTCGAGATCCCGATTGTCATCGGGATGATCGAATGACGATTGCCGATCGTCATTCGATCACCTTGGGAACCGCAAAGAAGCCGTGCTCGGCCGCCGGCGCGTTGGCGAGGACATCGGGAGCGATGCCGCCGTCGGTGATGGCGTCGGCGCGCAGCCGCAGATGATTGTCGATCACCGCGTTCATCGGCTGGACGTCGCCGACGTCGACCTCCTGCAGCTGCTCGATCCAGCCGAGGATGTTGGACAATTCGGGCGCGAGCGCCTCGACCTCCTTATCGCTGAGCGCGATGCGGGCGAGGCGGGCGATATGGCGAACGGTGGCGCTGTCGACGGACATCGAAACGATTCTCAAAGGTGCGGCCGGGAGAGTGCGGCGGCGCTATCATGGGCCCGCGCGGGCTTGCAAGCAGAGCGCGGCTGCGGCTTGAGAAGCTTGCGATGGCCGAAAGACGCAGATCCTCCCCGGCGGTGCGATTCCTGTGGATCATCGCAGGCCTGACCTTGCTGATCGCAGCGGGCGCCTTCGCCTACCGCGTATTCGAGAAAGAGCTGCTGCGCTGGGCGATGGTGCCGACGGGCGAGTTCCGGCCGGTGGCGATGCCGGACGGCGCGGATTATGCCGACGCCGCTTTGTGGATCGCGCGGCCGGACATAGCGGACAACCCGGCCGGCTGGACGCCGCCGGGCGTTGCGCCGGCGGGGCGGCCGCGGGTCGCGGTCTTCTTCGTCCACCCGACCAGTTTCCTCGAGGCCTCGGCGTGGAATGCGCCGGTGGACGAAAGCGACTCGCAGCGCCGCGCCGCCTTGTTCGTGCGCAGCCCGGCGAGCGCGTTCAACCAAGTCGGCGCGATCTGGGCGCCGAAATACCGCCAGACGGCGTTCGGCGCCTTCCTCACCGACGAAGCGAATGCCGGGCGCGCGCTCGATTTCGCCTATCGCGACGTCGCCGCGGCCTACGAGACGTTCCTGCAGCAGGCGCCGCCCGACGCGCCGATCATCCTCGCCGGCCACAGCCAGGGCAGCCTGCACCTGATGCGGCTCTTGCAGGAGCGGGTGCGCGGCGCGCCCGAGGCGGCAAGGATCGTTGCCGCCTATCTCGGCGGCTGGCCGGTATCGGTGACCGCCGACCTGCCGGCGCTGCCGCTGCCGGCCTGCGAACGGGCCGACCAGCCGCGCTGCCTGCTCGCCTGGCAAAGCTTCGCCGAGCCGGCCGAACCCAGCATGGTGACCGATGCCTACGATGCGTCGGTGGGACCCGGCGGCGTATCGCGGGCCGGGACGGCGATGGTCTGCGTCAACCCGCTGACCGGAAGCCAAGGCGGCGCAGCCGGGCCGGCCGCCAACCGCGGCACGCTTATTCCCAACGAGGATTTCAGCGAGGCCGAGTTCAGGCCGCGCGCGGTCGGGGCGCGCTGCGACCTGCGCGGATTTCTTCTGATCGGCGAGGAGGATTCGCTGCCGGACATGGGCCGTTACGTGCTCCCGGGAAACAACTACCACGTCTACGATTACGCCCTGTTCTGGGCGAATTTACGCGCCGACGCCGAGCGGCGAGTGGCGGCCTTTCTGCGGACGCGGCGGCGATGATCACCGAGACTCCGGCCGAGTTCCGCGCGGCGCTGCCGCAGCGCGGGCCGCTGCTCGGGCTCGACGTCGGCAGCCGGACGATCGGCACCGCTCTGTGCGACGCCGACTGGACGATCGCCAGCCCGGCGCAGCTGATCCGCCGGACGAAGCACAAGGCCGATCTCGAAGCGCTGCAGCAGCTGATCGCCAGCCGCGCCGTCACCGGCGTCGTTGCCGGTCTGCCGTTGAGCATGGACGGCAGCGACAGCCCACGCACCCAATCGGTGCGGGCCTTCGCGCGCAACCTCGCGCCGCTCAACCTGCCGGTATTGCTGTGGGACGAGCGCTGGTCGAGCCAGGCGGTGGAGCGTACCCTGATCGGCGCCGATGCCAGCCGCGCGCGCCGCGCCGAGCTCATCGACAAGATGGCCGCCGCCTGGATCCTGCAAGGCGCGATCGACGCGCTCTGCGCCAGCGAGGCTTGACGCCGGCTGCCTTGCTGTCTTATCCATATAACACACATGAACCTGGAAGGACCTTCATGCGCATGACCCTCACCGCCGCTTTGCTCGCCAGCCTGGCCGGCGCCGCTTCCGCCCAGCCCGCGTCGCCGCCCGCGCAGGCGCAGGCGCCGGTGCGCTACACGGCGCGCCAGTTCATCGAGACGACCGCCTATTCGATGGCATCGCCGGACGGCGTCGCTTTCTCGCAGGACGGCCGCGACATCCTCGTTTCCAGCGACGCCAGCGGCGTCTTCAATGCCTACCGGTTGCCGGTTGCCGGGGGCGATGCCGTGCAGGTTACCCAGTCAACCGGCAATGCGATGTTCGCAACCAGCTTTTTCCCAGGCGACGACCGCATCCTGTTCACCGCCGACGAGGGCGGCAACGAGCTCGACCACGTGTTCGTGCGGCTGGCCGACGGCAGCATCCGCGACCTGACCCCGGGCGAGCGGCTGAAGGCCAATTTTCACGGATTTTCCGCGGACGGCGGCACCCTTTTCATCAGCACCAACGAGCGCAATCCGCAGATGTTCGACCTCTACGCCTACGACGCGCGGAGCTACGAGCGGCGGCTTATCTTCCAGAACGAAGGCTATATCGTCAGCGAAGTGTCGCGCGACGGCCGCTACGTCGCCCTGGCCAAGGCGCACAGCAGCGCCAACAACGACATCTACCTGGCCGAGATCGGCAGTGCCGCGAGCCCAAGGCTGATCAGCGAGCACCAGGGCAACATCGACCACGACATCCACGGTTTCACCCCCGACGGCCGCACGCTCATCTACGGCACCAACGAGACCAGCGAATTCGGCCAGGCCTGGAGCTACGATCTCGCCAGCGGCGCCAGGCGGCCGTTGATCCAGGCCGACTGGGACGTGACGTTCGTGCGCCATTCGCCGTCGGGGCGCTACCGGGTGCATGCGCTCAACGCGGACGCCTCGACCCGTCTGACCATAACCGACACGGCGAGCGGCCGGCCGCTGGCGCTGCGCGGCGTCCCGGCCGGCGACCTCGGCGCGGTCCGCTTCAACCGCGACGAGACAATGATCGCCTTCACCGTCACGTCCGACACTTCGCCCCCGGACATCTTCGTCGCCGACCTCGCCAGCGGCGAGGCACGGCGGCTGACGCGGGCGCTCAACCCGGCGATCGACGAGCGCCAGCTGGTCGAGGCTCGCGTCGCGCGCTTCCGCTCCTATGACGGGCTGGAGATTCCCGGCATCCTCTATCGCCCGCGCGAGGCCAGCGCCGCCAACCCGGTGCCGGCGATCGTCTGGGTCCATGGCGGCCCGGGCGGCCAGAGCCGGCGCGGCTATTCCTCGTCGATCCAGCACCTGGTCAATCACGGCTTCGCGGTGTTCGCGATCAACAATCGCGGCTCGTCCGGCTACGGCAAGACCTTCTTCCACCTCGACGACCGGCGCCACGGCGACGTCGACCTGCGCGACGTGGTCGCGGCGCGCGGCTGGCTCGAGGGAATGGACTGGATCTCCGACCGGATCGCGGTGATGGGCGGTTCCTATGGCGGCTACATGACCGCCGCCGCGCTGGCCTTCCACCCGGAAGCGTTCGACGCCGGAGTCAACATTTTCGGGGTGACCAACTGGGTGCGCACCCTGGCCTCGATTCCGCCCTGGTGGGGCGCGCAGCGGCTGGCCTTGTTCGACGAGATGGGCGACCCAGCGACCGATACCGAGCGCCACCGGCGCATTTCGCCCCTGTTCCACGCCGCCAACATCCGCCGGCCGATGCTGGTGGTGCAGGGCGCCAACGATCCGCGCGTGCTGCAGGTGGAAAGCGACGAGATCGTCGCGGCGGTGCGGGCCAACAACGTGCCGGTCGAATATCTGCTGTTTGCCGACGAAGGGCATGGCTTCGAGCGCAAGGACAACCGGATCAGCGCGTCGGAGGCCTATCTGCGGTTTCTCGAACAGCATTTGCGCGGCGGCACAGGATCGGGCTCGGCAGACTGAAATGAGGGGCGCTTGAGCGCCCCTCGCCTGCCCCGCTACAGCGGCCGGCGATGCCTCCTCGCCTCTTGCCGCACCGCAACCTGCTCGGGATCGAGGGACTATCCGCCGCCGACATCGAGCTGATTCTCGACGAGGCGGAGCCGTGGATCGCGTTTAACCGCGGCGTCCGCAAGGCCGACGAGCGGCTCGCCGGCCTCTCCCAGATCAACGCGTTCTTCGAGACCAGCACCAGGACTTTGTTCTCGTTCGAGATCGCCGGCAAGCGGCTGGGCGCGCAAGTCTCGAATTTCCACCCCGATGCCTCGAGCGTGCGCAAGGGCGAGAGCCTGATCGACACCGCGCTGACGCTGAACGCGATGCGCCCGGACCTGCTGGTGATCCGCCACGAAGCGGTCGGCGCCGCCGCCGACGTCGCCCAGGTGATGGAATGCCCGGTGATCAATGCCGGCGACGGCAGCGGCGAGCACCCCACCCAGGCGCTGCTCGACGCGCTGACGCTGCGGCGGCGGTTCGGCCGGATCGCCGGCCTCAGGGTCGCGATCTGCGGCGATATCGCCCACAGCCGGGTCGCCAATTCCAACATGCGCGCGTTGCCCAAGCTCGGCGCGGAGGTGCGGGTATGCGGCCCCAAATCGCTGATGCCGCCGCAATTGCCCGAGGGGGTGACCGCTTTTGCCGGGCTCGACGAGGCGATCGAGGGCGCCGACGCGGTGATGATGCTGCGCCTTCAGAAGGAACGGATGGAGAGCGAGGAGCTGCCCGAGCCGGCCGACTATCACGAACGGTTCGGCCTTACATTTCAACGATTAAATCGAGCGACTTCGCACACAATCGTAATGCACCCCGGGCCGATGAACCGCGGCATCGAGATCGACGGCGAGGTGGCGGACGATGCCGAGCGCTCGGTCATCCGCGAGCAGGTCGAGCTCGGCGTCGCAATCAGGATGGCGTGCCTGGACCTGCTGACCAGGGAGCGAAGGCTGGTGGCTTAAATCCACGGCCGTGCTCCCCCGGCCCGAGATCCCGACCTTCGCCGGGATGACGTCTATGGAAAGGGCTTCACAGGCTCAGCCCTCGCGCTCTTTGTCCAAAAAATTAAGGGCGGCCGGCCCTGGCCGGCCGACCGCCCTCCCGCGAGGGACCGGGAAACTCTAGACGTGGCGGTTGCGCTGCTGGACGTAGCGCGCCGCCCAGCGGACGGTGGCATCGCCCGCCTGGGAGCGGACGAAGCAGACGCCGCCATCGGAACGAATCTGGCTGCACTGGCGCGCGGCGGCGTCGCGGCTGGCAAAGCCGGCGAACGCTACCCGGTGCAGGGTGCGGCCGTTCGATTCGACCGTCGCGGTCAGCGGCGGCCGGTCGGAAAGGTCATAGCGGCGCTCGGCATTCTGCCAGGCGCGGACCGCATTGGCTTCGCTGAGGAACGCGCCGATCTGGACGACGAAGCGGCTGGCGCCGCGCGCGACCGCCTGCGCAATTTGACGCACCGGCGCGGGCCGCTGGGCGGCGCGGCGGAACACCGGCGCCGGCAGCGATCGCGCAGGGCGGCTGACGATTTCCGGCGCGGGCCGGGTCAGCGTCTCGGCGGCGGCGGCGTAACGCACCTCGGCCGGGCTCGGCTCGGGCGCCTGCGCCGGGGCCGGCGGCAGATAATAAGAGGGTGCCTCGACCATCTCGACCGGAGCCGGGGCCGGGGCTGGCGCTTCCGGCGCGGGCCCGGACACCGGCTCGGAAACGGGCGGCTGGTAGGCGGCCATCGGCGTCGAGGACGATTCGGCCGGCGAGGAAGGCGCCTCTGCCTGGGCCAAGGCGACCGGCTCGGGCGCGCTGTGAACGGGATTCAGTGCCAGCCGCACCGGCTGGCCGGGGTCGTGGGCCGGCGACACGCCGAGCAGGCTGGCGACATGGCCGGACGATGCGCCGGGACGCGTCAGCGTCGCCCATTGCTGCAGCCGTGGCCCGAGATCGGCCGGCGACACGTCCTGCGCCGCGACGGTGCGGGCGCGCTCCCAGTTACCGGCGAGCGCGTAGGACAAAGCGAGGTTCTGGCGCAGGCGCGGCGTCGCGTCGAACGCGCGCGCGGCCGGCTCCAATATCTGGATTGCCCGCTCCGGCTGGCCGGCGAGCGCATAGGCCAGGCCGATGTCGGCCGGCGGGGCGCGCCCTTCGAGGCTGGCGAGCTGGCCCAGAGCGGCCTGCGGGCGGCCGAGCGCGATGTGCATCAGCGCCAGGCTCATGCCCGCGCGCAGGCTCGACGGATCGAGCTCGAGCGCGTCGGCAAAGGTGGCGCGGGCCGATTCAAAGCGGCCGCTGCGCATGTAGAAATCGGCGAGCTGCAGGCGGTAGCCGGCATCGCGCGGCGCCAGCGCCACCGCATTCTCCAGCGCCTGCAGCGACTGCGCCGGGCGGCCCTGGCGCAGCAGCCGGCGTGCCTGGCCGGCGGAACGAGCGGCGTCACGGTCGGACTGGGCAATTTGGGCGGTCGGCGCCATCCGCCGGATCGCTTCCGACTGGGCGGTGCTGCCGAATGTCGCCATGGACACGATCATCGTCGAGGCGGCGATCTTGAAGGCGGTTCTGTTCATTGCCTGTCGCTCCGTTCAAATACGTCCGGCGCCGGCCTTCACCCGGTTCGCCAAGGGTTCGATTTCAGGGTCAGCAGCCAGCGCCGCGTCCACGGCCGCGGTCACCAAGCGCTGCGCCGAGCAGCCGTGCACCGCGCAGGCCAAGCGCAGCCGCAAATGCCGCTCGGCATCCAGCCGCAGCGTGAAGGCCGCCTTCTTGCCTGCCGGAGCAGTGATCGCGACGGGACGCTCGGGCAAGGGCACCACCTCGGCCTTGCGCCGGTTTTTCTTCTTCGCCGGCGCGGGCTCGTCTTCGCTTGCGCCGAGCGCGTCGGCGAGCGCGCGCTGCTGGGCGATGGCATCGTTATTGCCGGCGCCGTCGCCGTGGCCGCCGCCATTGCCCTTGCCGCGCGGTGACGGCGTCAAGGCCGCGATCGAGCTCGGCTCGTGACCCTCTTCGCCGGGCGCCGGGGCATCGATCCCCATATCGTCCCAGCCCAGATCTTCGAGCGAGGTAAAGGCCTGCGGCCGCATCGCCGGCCGGGCGGCACCCTTGCGCGCCAGCAGGCCCGAGGAGAGCGAGGCATAAGGCCGGGGTTCGTTCATCGCCTTGCCTCCCCTCACTGGCCGATCACGCGGCGGCCGAAGCCGGCGCCGGGACGGGCGATTATCGATTGGACGCCAAACGGGGTCGCGCCCGGCGCCGCGAACACGGTGCGGCGGAAGTTCTTCTCGAGCCGGTCGGCGATATAGACCCACAATTCTTCGATCTCGCGCGCCGAGCGACCGCCGGGATCGACTTCCATCACGGTGCGGCCGTCGATCATCGAGGCGGCGAAATCGGTACGGTGATGGACGGTAACCGGGGCAACGGTGCCGTGCTGCGAAAGCGCAACCGCCGCCTCGTAGGTGATCTTCGCCTTCGGAGTCGCCGCGTTGACGACGAAGATGAGCGGCTTGCCCGAGCGCTCGCACAGATCGACGGTGGCACCGACCGCGCGCAGATCGTGCGGGCTCGGCCGGGTCGGGATGACGATAAGCTCGGCCACCTGGATGACGCTCTGGATCGCCATGGTGATCGCCGGCGGCGTATCGACCACCGCCAGCTTGAAGCCCTGCTGGCGCAGCACTTCCAGGTCGGCGCCGAGACGCGCGACGGTGGTCTGGGCGAAAGCCGGTATCTCGTCCTCGCGCTCGTTCCACCAGTCGGCGAGCGAACCCTGCGGGTCGATGTCGATCAGGCAAACCGGACCGGCGCCGCTATTCTGCGCCTGTACGGCGAGGTGACCCGACAAGGTCGTTTTGCCGGATCCGCCTTTTTGCGAAGACAATGCCAGAACGCGCATTCAGATATCCCTCGGCTCCCACGCTTGACGCCGGTTTCGCCGGTCGAGACTAAAATCTGGTTAATGGCGGTGGCGGAAATCGCGGCGGCGAAATCGGTGCTAATGGCGGCAACATCCTGATTTCATGCTAAGGAGCCGTTAAGCCCTGGCGTTTAGGAATTTCACGAATTCGGCCACGGTCACGAGGGACGAGCGGTGGGACAGATTTTCACGAAAGGCGCGCTGGCGCTGCTGCTGCTGGCGAGCGCCGGCACGGCGGCGGCGCAGGGTGTCGAGGCGGGGGTGCGCGCCTGGCAATCGGGCCAATACGAGGAAGCGGTGCGCAACTGGCGGCCGCTGGCCGACCGCGGCGACCAGGACGCGCAGTTCAATCTCGGCCATGCCTACCGGCTGGGGCGCGGCGTGCCGCAGAACATGACGCTGGCCGAGCAATGGTCCGAGCGCGCGGCGCGCAGCGGCCATGTCGAGGCGCAGGCGATGTACGGGCTGATCCTGTTCCAGAACGGGCGGCAGCGCGCGGGGATGCCGTTCGTGCTGCGCGCCGCCGAGCGCGGCGACGCGCGGGCGCAATATGTCTATGGTACCGCGTTGTTCAACGGCGACATCGTGGCGCGCGACTGGCCGCGAGCCTACGCCTTCATGACCCTGGCGGCGCGATCGGGCCTGCCCTATGCGAGCAGCCAGCTGACCCAGATGGAGGAGCATATCGGCCAGGCCGACCGCTCGCGCGGGGTGCAGCTGGCCGAGGCGATGGCGCAAGGCGCGACGAGCGACCCGGCGGCGCCGACGCGGGTCGCCTCCACCAACCCCGGACCCCCGGATCGGGGTCCGGGGCAGGCAGGGTCGAGGGCAGGTACGCTGCAGCGGCCGGGCGGGACGGTGCGGACGCCGCCGCGGCTGCCGACGCAGCGGCCGGTGACCCAGCCAAGCCCGCCGCCGCGGCAACCGGTGCGGCTGGCCTCGGCCAGTGGCCGCTGGCGGGTGCAGCTCGGCGCTTTCTCGAACGAGGCCAATGCCCGCCGCGCCTGGAACAATGTCCGCGGCCGGCTGCCGGGGCTGCAGCCCTATTTCGTGCCGGCCGGGGCGATGATCCGGCTGCAGGTGGGCCCGTTCGCCAGCCGCGAGGCGGCGGCGAACGCCTGCGCCGCGACCGGGCAGGACTGCTTCCCGGTCGGGAATTAGAAGACTGGGGACTGGGGACTGGGGACTGGCCCCCAATCAGGGACAGGTCATGTCGGCGGTGATCGCCACCATCGCGAACGCGACCGAGCGCGAGCCATAGCTGAAAGCGAGCCACAGGCCGTCAGGTGTAATCGCCCGCACCGTGCCGATGATCTCCCCCGCTTCCGGGTGCTTCAGCGACACCGCCGCGCCGAGCGGCGGCTTGAGGCTGGTCTCGATATAGGCGCCGGTCGCCGATACCTCGCGCAGCGCGGCCGGCGCCGCCCGTCCGGCGATGGCCAGGCACATTCGCCGCCGTCGCCACGGCGTCGCCATTGTCTTCGCGTCGTGGCTGTACACCGCGCCCATGGCTGGCAAAGTAAATGAGGCGCGCAAATATTGGGTTAACCGGTCCCCAGTCCCTAGTCCCCAGTCCCTAGTCCCCAACCCATTCCGAGCGCGCATAGCCCTGCGCGTACAGCAAGGCCGTCAGGTCGTTATGATCGATGCGGGCATCGGCCGCGGCGGCCAGCTTCGGCTTGGCGCGGTAGGCGATGCCGAGGCCGGCGGCCTCGATCATCGGGATGTCGTTGGCGCCGTCGCCGACCGCGAGAATCGCTTCTTCGGGAATGTCGTTCGCGGCGGCCGCCGCCAGCATTGCGTCGAGCTTGCCGGCCGCACCGACGATCGGCCGCGCGACCCTGCCGGTCAGCCGGCCTGCCGCGACCTCGAAGCGGTTGGCGGCAAGATGGTTGAAACCTAAAATATCGGCGACCGGCTCGGCGAAGCGGGTGAAGCCGCCGGTGACGAGCAGGCAGAAGGCGCCGTGGGCGCGCATCGTCGCGACCAGGGTGCGCGCCCCGGGGCTGGCATGGACCCGCTCCTCGCGGCAACGGTCGACGAGCGAATCGTCGA
>JBQTJR010000155.1:0-6918 GCA_052386895.1 Sphingosinicella sp. | reverse complement strand
ATGGTCCCCCTCCCCGTTCCGGGGAGGACCGATGGCGTTGATCCCCGAATCGCACCTGCCGGCGCCGGTCGCCGCGCTGCCGTGGCGGATGCTGCTGACGGTGCTGGCGCTGACCGGCTTTGGCCTGCTGGTGCTCTACTCGGCGGCGGGCGGCGACTGGCGCTGGGCGATGCCGCAGGGAATCCGCTTCAGCCTGTTCCTGGCGATGGCGCTGGTGCTCGCGAACTTCCCGGTCCAGTTCTACAAGGACTGGGCGTTCCTCGGCTTTGCCGGGGTGCTGGCCATGCTGGTGCTGGTCGAGGCGATCGGCGCGATGGGCGGCGGCGCGCAGCGCTGGCTCGACCTCGGCGTCATCCGGCTGCAGCCCTCCGAGCTGATGAAGCCGGCGCTGGTGGTGGCGCTGGCGCGCTTTTACGACATGCTGCCCTCGCGCGAGATCAGGAGCTTCACCGCGATCTGGCCGGCCTTGTTGATCATCGGCGTGCCGGCGGCGCTGGTGATGCTGCAGCCCGATCTCGGCACCGCGATCAGCCTCGCGGTCGGCGGCGTCACGGTGATGTTCCTCGCCGGCCTGTCGGTGCGGCTGTTCGTGATCAGCGGCAGCCTCGCCGCGGTGGCGGCACCCTTCGCCTATTTGTTCCTGCTGCACGATTACCAGCGTCACCGAGTCACGATCTTCCTCAATCCCGAGGCCGATCCGCTCGGCACCGGCTATCATATCAGCCAGTCGATGATCGCGATCGGATCGGGCGGGCTGACCGGCAACGGCTTCCTGGGCGGCACCCAGAGCCATTTCGCGTTCCTGCCCGAGCCGCACACCGATTTCGTGTTCGCCACCATGGCCGAGGAATGGGGCCTGCTGGGCGGCCTGTTCATCATCGGCGGCTTCGCGCTCCTGATCGGCTGGGCGACGCGGGTGGCGATGGCGGCGCGCGGCCGCTTCGAGCGGCTGGCGTCGGCGGGCCTGGCGATGACCATCTTCTTCTACGTCGCGATCAATCTGATGATGGTGATGGGGCTGGCGCCGGTGGTCGGCATCCCGCTGCCGCTCATCTCCTATGGCGGCACCGCGATGATGACGGTGCTGATCTGCCTCGGCGTGCTGATGGCGATCGACAAGCAGAACCGGGCCGAGGCGCGGCGGAAGTGAGGGCGAAGCCGGCCGGTTGAATTCGGCAGGCCGCGCACCTAAATCGCCGGTCCGCGGGGACGGCGATCACCACCGTTCCCGCATTGCCCTTTCGGCAGACATGGACGCATAGCTCAGTTGGTAGAGCAGCTGACTCTTAATCAGCGGGTCCCAGGTTCGAGCCCTGGTGCGTCCACCACCTTTCTCAAGCAAAAACAGTAGCTCCGAACCGCCCTTGGTGCTGCTTGCGACGCGCTCATAAGCCTGCCGTAAGCAGGCGCAGGAAGGCTGGGAACCCGTAGCCGCTCCAGCTGTGTTAGATGGTAGGAGGGTTCAAATGGACTTCGATCTTCTGGTTATCGGTACAGGCACAGCGGCGATGGTCGCGGCGATGCGCGTCCGAAGGGCAGGAAAGAGCGTGGCGGTTATAGACCACAAACCGTTTGGCGGCACGTGCGCACTGCGCGGCTGCGACCCGAAGAAAATGCTGGTGGCTGGCGCAGAGGTGATCGACGCCCAGCGCCGGATGCGCGGCAATGGCGTCGATGGTCAGGTCCACATCGACTGGCCGGACCTGATTGAGTTCAAGCGCACCTTCACTGATCCGGTGCCGGTGAAGCACGAGCAACGCTACGAGGCCGCTGGGATCGCCACCTTCCACGGGACCGCACGATTTACCGGACCCAGCAGACTTCGTGTTGGCACCGACGAACTGAACGGGCGCAAGGTCCTGATTGCCTCGGGCGCACAGCCGACCCGCCTCGGAATCCCGGGTGAGGAGCGCCTGATCGACAACGAGGCATTCATGGCTATCGAATCTTTGCCGAAGCGGATCGTGCTGGTCGGCGGCGGCTACATCGCAGCCGAGTTCTCGCACATCGCTGCCCGCGCGGGAGCGCAAGTGACGGTGATCCAGCGCGGCTCACGGCTGCTCAATCACTTCGAGCCGGAGTTGGTTGGCTGGCTGATGGAGGCGTTTGATAGAATCGGCGTTCGCGTGCTCACCGGAACGACCGTGACGGCAATTGAGCGCAACGGCGGAAGCTTACGCGTCCACGCAGAAACGGACGGCGAGAAAGTCGCGGTGGCTGCCGATCTCGTGGTCCACGCGGCGGGTCGCGCTCCGGCGATCGATCAGCTCGTCCTTCGAGTCGCCAATGTGGCGGTCGAGGACGGCAGGTTGAAACTCAACAAATTCTTTCAGAGCGTCACCAACCCGGCAGTCTATGCCGCAGGCGATGCTGCCCAGCAGGGGCCACCGCTGACGCCCGTTTCAAGCCACGATGCCAAAGTCGTGGCTGCGAACCTCGCCGAAGGCAATCACCGGACGCCCGACTACCGGGGAGTGTCGAGTGTCGCATTCACGCTCCCGCCGATTGCAGCCGTTGGCATGAGCGAGGCCGAGGCCCGCAACTCCGATCTGCGCTTGCAGGTCAAATGCGAGCGGGCCTCTGACTGGTACACGGCAAAGCGTGTCGCGGAACCTGTCTATGGCTACAAAACGCTCGTCGAAAAAGACACCGGGCGTATCCTTGGAGCACACATCGTCGGACCTCATGCGGACGAGGTGATCAACGTCTTTGGCCTCGCGATTCGCCACGGCCTGACCGCAGACGATCTCAAGGCCACCATCTTCGCCTATCCGACCGGAGCGTCCGATATTGTCTACATGCTTTAGCCGACAGCGGTGCCTTCTAGCATGTCGATGACTGGGCATTCGGGCACATGACCACCCGAGCAACGCTCTACCGTCGAAGCAAGCAGCCGCTCCAGCTTCACGAGGTCTGCCAGCTTGCGGCGCACTTGCTCCAGATGATGAACCGCGATCTCCCGGACCTCGTCACAGCACGCGTTGCCGGGACCGCCGAGGTTTAGGATCGCTCGCACCTCGTCCGGCGTGAACCCAAGGTCTCTCGCACGTTTGATGAAGCTGAGCGCCCGGACGTGCCGCTCTGCATAAATCCGGTGGCCGCCTACGGTTCGACCGGGCTTGTCGAGCAGTCCGGCCTTTTCAAAGTAGCGGATGGTTTCGATGTGGACGCCCGTGCGGCGGGCAAGCTCGCCTATCGGCAGACTGGCCATGACTAAGCCTCTTGATTCTGTAGTGACTACAGGTGGCAGATAGGCGCGAATCGCCTTGGAGACGAGACTTGACTGAACATCGGGCAATTTCTTCGGCAGAAAGCGGCGGGAACGAGACCAGGGTTGCTGCCGTGGGAACGGTTGCCAGCCTTACCGCTTTGTTCTCCGCCACTGCCTGCTGCGTCCTGCCCCTTTTGCTTGCCGGTGTCGGCATCAGCGCAGGAGGCTTGTCGGCGTTCGTGCCTTATCGCTGGCCACTCACCATTGCAGCTCTGATTGCTGTCGTCGCTGGATGGGCGCTCTACCTTCAGAAGCGTCGTGCCTGTGCCACGGACGCGAACTGCGCGACCGCACGCCCAAGCACGACCGCACTCACGATGTTGAGTGTTGCGACCGTGGTTGTCGCGCTGTGTTTGATCTGGGACTTCATCGAACGGCCCCTCCTGCGCGCATTTGGCGGTGCCTGATGCAGCTCACTTCCACCCTGACCTGCCCCAGGTGCGGTAAACAATCGACTGAGACAATGCCGAAAGACGCTTGTCAGTATTTCTATGATTGTCGCCACTGTGGAGCAGTGTTGCGGCCGTTGGCGGGAGACTGCTGTGTCTTCTGTTCCTATGCAGACGTCCCCTGCCCTCCGATTCAGGAATCGAGGAGCAAAGGGGTCTCGCCCGGATGTTGCTCTCCCCCGTAAGTCTTACGGGCTTATGCGTGATAGGTGCTGTAAAGGTCATTGGATTGACATCCGTCGCTTAGCCGAGGCCGCCTGGAGGCTGTCCTTTCCTGATTGAATCCGGAGCGTGATCGCTCGGTATGTCCCTCCGATACCTAACGTCATGCCGCAGATATGTGCGACAAGGGTCGTGCAATATCAGTGACTTGGCTAACGTATGAGCCACTTGAGCCAACCTCCGCCAACCCATGGTTTGAATAATCTCTTAATCAGCGGGTCCCAGGTTCGAGCCCTGGTGCGTCCACCATCGCCCTCCCGCGAAAATAAAACCTGACCCATGGGCCCCGGCCTGCGCCGGGGTGTCGCAATTCCTAGGCTCCTTCGTCGCCAACGAATTGCGACAGTTCGAGCCCTGGTGCGTCCACCAACCCTGTTTTGCGAAACTAGCTGCCCGCCTCGATCGCGCGCAGCAGATCGCGCACCAATATGCCGCGCTGCATCCTGGCGTCGCGATCGAGCGGCAGCCGGTAGAGCACGCGCAGGAAGGCCATGTCCCAGTCGGTCAGCGCGCGCGGCGCGTCCGGCCTTGCCGCGAACATGCCGAGGATCGAACCGGGCGAGGAAAAATCGTTCTCCCTTATCTCGGCGAACGCCACCATCGCCGCATAAGCGGCGACCGCTTCGAGCGGCATCCCTTCCATCGCATCGACATCGACCACCACGCTGGCGGCAATCAGCGCCCGTACCGCCTGGGTGCTGATCATGCTCGAATTGTAATGCATCAGGGTCGGGATATCGCCGGGCAGGACCGAGCCGGCGGTGGTCGTGGTGGTCCCCTGCGCGCCGCTGCCCTCGCCGCCGGTGAAGCCGGGCGCGTTGCTTTCGCGCACGCCGTGCGGGTCGCGGGTCGCGGTCGAGTACCACCAGCGGATCGGCGCCGACCCCGCGAGCAGCCGGGAGCGCGTATCGCCGCGAACCTCCTCGAGCCGGCGCGGCGCGCGCCGCTCGACCTCGCGCACCACCGCGCCCGCATCGCTGGTGAAGACGATGCCGACATTGCTCGGACAGGCGCCGCGCGCGACCGGCCCGTTCGCGGCAGCGGCGATCCGCACCACCCGGTTGCGGACCAGCGCCGCATGCCGGTCGGAAAGGCCGATGACGCCGATGCAGACCGGATCGACCCAGCGCGCCACCGGCGTCTGGCCCGAGGCAATGCCGGTACCCTGCACGAAGGCGACGGCGCGCCGCCGCGCCTCCGGCCGCGACAGGCGCTGACCGGTGACGAAAATCGGCGACTCCGCGGCGCTGGCCGGTGGCGCGGCCGGCGCCGGCGCTTGCGCGGAGGCGGAAAAAGGCAAGGCCAGCAAGAGTGCGACGACGAGCGCGGGGGCGATCCTGGGTCTGCGAAAGTGGGTCATGGCCAAGGCTGCGAGGGGTCCGGGAGGACCCCCGATACACGGTCAAATGGCCGGAGCCCAATCCTTTAGCCACCAGATCGGCAAATGCGGCCGGCTGAGCGCCCGATCGAGCGCGTAGGGCCACCAGCCGGGACCGAACGGGACGTAGACCCGCACCGGCACGCCGAGCCGACGCGCGATCGCCATGGTCCGGCGCCGGGGAAGCCCGCGCAACTGTTCGAGCTCGCACGGCGTCCCGGCCGCGAGCAGAAGCGCAAGCGCGCGCTCGGCCAACGCCGGATCGTGGGTGGCGACCGCGACCAAGGCGGTGCGCCCGGCCAGCGCCGCGACGAGGCGAAGAAAGTTCGACTCGACTTCGTCCTCGTCCCCCTCGGGATCGGCCCATTCGCCCTTGACGATGCGGATGCGCGCCGGCGTGTCTCGAAATCGCGCGGCATCGGCCAGGCTGCGCCGCCAGCGCGCCGGCAGCACCAGGCCGGTGCGCGGATATTGCGAAAGCAATCGTTGGCAAGCGGCGTGCGTCGGTCCGGCGTCGTTCAGCGCGTGGGAATCGAACATCAAGGCCGCGCCGGCGGCATCGGCCGCCGCGGCGATCTGACCGAGCCGGGCGGGATCGAACGCCAGCGGCGGCGCCTTGACCGAAAGCTGGACGTTGCCGCCTTGCCCATTCAGCCGCGCCACCAGCGCGAGATTGGCGGCCGCGATCGCGCCGGGACCGGCCGCGTCGGCCTGGAAATAGCCGATGCTGGCGGCAAGGCCGCGACGGTGCAGGCGGCGGCTGATGCGCAGCGCCGCACCGGGGCCGGGGCCGGGCGCAACCCGGCCGATCGCCTGCGGCAGCGCGTAGCGCGCACGCCGCAGGGCGTTCCAAAGGAGCCCCATCAGCGGCCCTGCCGCACCAGGCCGTGCCACAGCCAGGCCAGCGAATCGGCGAGCAACGCGACCCCACCGCGCAGGCCGAACGGATAGGTCCGCAGCTTCACATAGAGATGCTGCTCGCGGGTCCAGAAGGTGGTGATCCAGGCCTCGGTGCTGCCGAGCAGCTCGTAGGATACGAGCCCACGCCCCGCGGCCCAGCCGATCGAATGCAGCATCAGGAGGTTGCCCGGCGAGCAATGGCCGAAGCGTTCGTCGAAGCCGATCTTGAACAGCCAGAAGCGGCCGAGCGTCTCGAGCCCCATCTGCATCGCCGCGATCTCGCCGCCGATCCGCAGCAGCGCGAGGCGGAACGTGCCCTGCTCGCAGGCGCGGCGGAAGAAGCAACGGAAGAACAGTTCCTTGGCGCGGTCCGAGGAAATCGCGGTCGCCGCCTCGGCTTTCCAGCTGCGCAGCTCGACCGCCGCCGCCTCGTCGAACAGGGCGTCGAACTCGTGCGCACAAGGCGACAATATCTCGTACGAAACCTCGCCGAGGGCGGCGGCCTTGCGGGCGGCGCGGCGGCCATCGGAACGGCGGCCGGAATTGATGCGGGATTCCGGCTGCTGCCAACCGGAGTCGAGCCGGACGGTCGGGCCGGACCGGGCCCGCCGGATCGAAACCAGGCCCCGCCCCCGCATCGCCGTGCGCAAGGCCGGGATCAAAGGCGAATCGGCAGGCAGCCGATCGAGCTCCACGGC
>JBQTJR010000154.1:0-9893 GCA_052386895.1 Sphingosinicella sp. | reverse complement strand
CTTGCCTCGGGCCTGCTGCGGGTCCGCGGCCGCTTCCCGCGGCGGCCGGCGGCGATCGGCGTCGACCTGATCTTCCAGTCGGACCGCGGCTGGCGGCTTCACGCCGTTTCGATCGCCCCGCTCGGTGCCGCGGTGCGCCCCGATTGAACGGCCAAAGCCGGACCGCGCCCGGACCTCAAAAGACCAGCCGGCCGCTCGCGACCAGGCCGAAGCGAGGTTCGGCGGCGTTGTCGTGACCGGGATGGCGGACCATTATTCCGCCGAGGCTGAATGAGGCATCGCCCAGCGTCAGCTCGTACTCGATCGCCAGATCCAGCTGCCGCCCGGAAGGCGACAGATCGAGATCGAACGGCTCGTGGACAAACCGGAAATTGCCGGGCGAATCGATCTGCACCCCGGTCGGCAGCTCGAGCCGCACGCCGCCGTTCGCGACGCGCAGCGGCTGCGAGACGCTGACCGACAGCCGGCCGCCCGGCATCATCACCTCGTGGGCTGCCAGCGACAGCGCCATCGCCTCCGAGCGCAGGCCATTGGCACCGGACACGAAGCTGGCGGCGGCCACGCCGGCGCGGGTGAAGGCGGTGGTGTAGCTCGCCTGGAGCGAAAGGCGATCCGCCAGCGTCTCGCGCACGCCGAGGCTGAGGAAGTCGCTGGTCGAGCCGCCGGTCGCCAGCAGCCCGGACGATTCGCCGCCGAGCAGCGAACGGGTCTCGGCGATGCGGCCGAACCCGAGGCTGATCTCGGTTTGCGAACGCGCCCGCCAGCGCAGGTCGGCCAGATAGCCCGTGCTCGGGGTGCTCGGGCGGCGGCCGCGGACGCGCGGCGCCACGTCGCCAGCGGCCTCGTCGGTGTGGAAGGCGCCCGCTTGCAGGTCGACGTCGCCGGACCGCCATGAGACCAGCGCCCAGAGCTGGCGATCGCCGCCCGCGAGCAGCGGGTTGACCAGCCCGCGCCCGGTCAGCGAAGCGCGCGATCGCCCGCCGGCGGCAGCGCCGAGATGGTGGCCGAGGCTGTCGCCATAGCCCATGGCGATGCGGCCGGTCTCGCCGAGCGGAGCGGCGATCGAGAAGATGCGGCCGACGCGCCCGCGCCGCGCCGCCAGCCGCAGCGTCTCGCCGAACCGGACCTGCAGTCCGCTGCCGTCGACCGCCTCGATCGTGTTCTGCTCGAGCGCCCTCTGGTCGACGGCGTCGCCGACCACGGCCGCCTCGGGCGACGGCGCGGCACAGCCAGCCAGCGACGCCGCGAAGATGCCGTTGAGCTGGTCCGAAAACAGGAATTGGCGCTCGGCCAGCGCGCGCGCAGCTGCGCGGCCCGCCGCCGGCGGCAGCACCGTCCGCGCCGGCGTCTCGTCGAGCGCGACATTCTGCCCGGCGGCGGTCGCCGTCGCGGTGCCGCCGACCGGGCTGAGCGCCCGCCGGAGGTCGGGAAAGCCGTGGCCCCAGATGTCGCTCACCTGGTGGGCGATCGTGCCGTTGGCGTTGGCGTAGCTGGCGGTGGTGATGTTGGAGATGGTGCGGTTGTTGACGAAGAAGCTGTTGTCGGAGGTGAACAGCAGCCGCGCAGCGAGATCGGCGGCGCTGGCGGCCGGGAAGGCCTCGCGCAGCAGGGCGACCATGCCGGACACCATCGGGCTCGCCTGCGATGTCCCGCTCTGCATCTCGTAGGTCTCGTTGCCCCGGTTGGAGCCCGACCACATGCCGACCCCGTCCATCGTCAGGCAGAAGTCGCGGGCGATGCCGCAGGGCGCCGAAAAGAGCAGGATTCCGCCCTCCCGCCGCCGGCTGGCATTGACATATGCGGCGCCGTTGACCTGGCGCCCGAGACCCTCGGAGGTGCCGTTGGTGACCGCGATCCAGCCGCCCGCGAGCGCCGGAAATGCCAGCGGCAGCGATGAAACCAGGTCGGAATCGTCGAGCCCGGGCTGGCCGTTGTCGATATCGGAGAGTCCGTAGTTCGAATTGGCCCAGACGACGACGCCGCCGGCCTGCTGGTAGGCGCGGAGGCTGGCGATCGCCTGGGTCCAGGCGGCAGCGTCGCCGCCGACGATCGCCGACAGCATCGCTTCGCTGCTGAGGTTGTTGGCGTTGCGATAGGCGAGCGCGTTGCGCATCGTCACCTCGAAGCCGTTGCCGACCTTGAGGCCGTTCCACGGCGAGGGCGTGCCATCCCGGTCATTGGTCGGGATGCCGTAGCTGTTGTTGGAGACGCGGATGCCGCGATTGACGAACTCGGTGTAGAAAGCGGCGATGTCGGTGGGCGCCGTCGGCCCCATCGTTGCGAATAGCTCGGCGCCGTAGGCGACGCCGTGCATGACCGTGGCATCTCTCTCGGCGGCGGCGAGTGCCGCAACATGGATGCCGTGGGCGTCGCTCGTCAGCGCCGGCGAGACGGTCAACAGGTTGAGCTTGCCGGCGCCGTCGAACTCGATGTGCCCTGCCCGGCCATTGCTGAGGTTGAAGCCGGTATCGTTGACCGCGATCTTCACGCCCTGGCCGGTCAGGCCGAAGCCGTAGGCGATGTGGACGTTGGCCCGCTCGAACGGATTGAGCGCGCCGGTGGCATTGGCGGTGTCGGCGCCGAGCGCCTGACGCGCCGTGCTGGCGGTGTGGGCGCCGCGAAACTCGGCGCTGGTGCGGGCTGCCTCGGCGCCAGCGGCGTTGAACGCCCGCCGGGTGCCGTCGAGGACGATCGGATTCGCCGGCGGCGGTGGCGCCTGCCGCTCCGGATTGTTCGGCGGCGGCGGGGGCGGCGGCGGCGGGGGCGGCGGCGGCGGCGGTGCAGCCGGGCGCTCGGGATTGGCAGGCGGCGCCGGCGCCGGCGGCGCGGGCGGCGCGGGCGGCCGATCCGGTTCCCTTGGGTCCGGAATGTCCTCGGCTGCCGCGGTAATTCCTCCCCCGACCCCTCCAGGGAACGGCCCGCGGCGCGGGTCGTTGCCGAACGCCCAGCCCGGATCGGCGGCGAAAGCAAGCAAAGCGGCGCCCGACAGCAGCAGCGGGCGCAGGCGTGCGGGACGAAGGCTGCAGGTTGGCATAGGCGCTCCCCCGTGGCGACATGCACGCAATGGCATCGCGGCCGCGATCCATCGAACCCCCAGGCTACGCCTCCGCAATCGGGCGGTCAAACCGCGCAGCCTGTCCGCCGTCACCGGCTGCGCCCGGTTCGCGGCCGCGGTCGTTCGAGGCGATCCAGCCGCGCCCCGATCGTTCGCCATCTTTCCGCGCGCCGCCGCACGATGCGGATCGCCCGTGCCGCCGCATCGGCGATGTCGGTCAGCGCCTCGATCTCGTCCTTGCCCTGGAAGCTGCCGTCCGGCCTCGGCCCGAGCAGCAGCCAGGCGGTTGGCGGCAGGTCCTCGTCGTAGCGGGTGCGGATCGCCAGGCGCATCGGGAACATGGGGTCCTTGCGGTCCCGCTCCAAAGCGCCTGTGGCCGGCAGGGTGCTGCCGCGAAGCCAGGCCCTCACCTGCGCCGGCGCGATGGCGAGCGTGGCCGCCGGCTTGCCATCGATCACCACCGCGCCGTGGCTGGCGCGGGCGCCGGCGGCGGCCCCCCGGAGCAGCGCCTCGAGCAGTGGCTCCAGCCCTTCGGTCTCCCTCAGATCGTCCAGCCGCCTGGGCAGGTCGCGCTTGAGGTGGACCAAAGCTTTCTGAAAGCGCCGCTCCGCCCAGCCGCGGAAGCGGTCGTTGAACGGGGCGATCGTCATCGTTGCCAGCACGCCGCCGATGATCCCCGGCCAGGCACCCGCCCGCTGACCGACTTCGGTCTCGATCAGCAGCGTGACGATCTTCGCGCTGATCGCGAAGGTGACGGCGAAAGCGAGCGTCAGGATCGCGTATCCCGCCGAGCGGCTGATCAACGCTTCGACATCGTACAGCCGGTAGTGCAGCAGCGAGACCAGAAGGCCGGCGGCGAACAGGATCCAGCCGAGCGGCAGCAGGACGTTATAGCCGACCTCGAGCCAGGCGCCGGCCCGGATGTTGCCGGCGAACAGGGTGTCGGCGAGCAGCGCCGCGATGTAAGCCAGGCCGACCGCCAGGGTGCCGGCAGCGAAGCCGAACAGCGCCCAGCGCGTTTGTTGCCGGGCGTCGCCCGGACCCATCCGCCGGTAGCGCAGCACCAGCATCGCCGTGCCGGCGGCGAGGAAGCCGACCATCGCCGCGCCGTTGACCAGATTGGGCAGGCGATCCGACAGCGAAATCGCCCACCACAGGAAAAGGAGTGGCACCATCCAGACGCTCCCCGCCGGAACGAAGCGCCCGCTGGGAAAGGTCAGCAGGACGAGGACCAGGGCCGCCACGCCGGCCTGCGCGACGGCGGCCGCGGCGAGGGAGGAAGCGCCGATCGCCAGCCAGCCATTGAGGCCGAGATCGCCGGCGGCAATCAGCAGGAAGGCGAGCGACAGCGAGGCGGCGACCGGCTCGCGGCGTTGCCTGAACAGCAGCAGCGAGGCCGGCACGAAGAACAGCACCGGCAGCAGCCAGCCGGTCCAGGCGACGATGTCGAGGATGCCGATGGTCAGGCCGGAGCCCGCGAACGCCTCGTCGATATGGGCCGCCCGCCGCGTCAGCCTCGCTCTTTTCTCGCGTCCGTCGCGCCCGCGCAGCGAAAAATCGAAGCCGGTGCCCTCGCCTGCGGCGAGCCGCGCCTCGGCCGCCGCGAGCGAATCCTCGCCGCTCACCGCCAACTCGTCGATGCCGGTAATCGCGTCGCCCTGGACAATGCCGGCAGCGCGCGCCTCGGCGCTGGCCACGGCGGCGACGACCACCTCGCCGCGGTCGATCGTGATCCACACGCCAACCGGTGCCCACACCGGCGATTCGGCGCGGCGCATGTCGGCGATCGTGCCGTAAACCGGCATCGCGACCGCGAGCGGCAGCAGCAGGAGCCAGGCCAGGACGTAGAGCCGCAGCCAGCGGCCGGCGAGCGGCTTCAGCATCAGCGGCCGGCGCTCAGCCCGGCCCTGCTTTTCTTCCGCCCTTGCCATCGCCCCGGCCCAATCTAGCGGTTGCCGCGCGATCGGTCACGCATTCTGGCTCGGCCGGCCGATCGTGCATCGGGCTAACCTTTTGTTGGCAAGGCGGCCCTATTGCAAAGCGATGTTAAGCGCCTAGGTCTGGCGCGAGCCCGGGCGGGTATAGCTCAATGGTAGAGCACTAGCCTTCCAAGCTTGTGACGAGGGTTCGATTCCCTCTACCCGCTCCAAGTCCCCGCCCGTATCTCGCTGCCCGCGTATTGCATGCGCTCGGCGCAGGGGTCTGGCCGAAGGAAAACTGAGAACCGGCTCCTCCTCAAATCAGGAAGCGGTCCCAGCCGGCATAATGCTCATTGCTGCGCTGTCCCCGCGGGATGCTGAGTGCGATCAGCGCAAAGCCGAGAATGATACTGACCGCCATCGCCGCGGCGTCACCGCCCTCCAGCAGGAACGGGGCGGCGACCAGCCAAGCCCCGAATGCCGCGTTGACGAAGCGCAGCAGGCGCGCAACCTCGGCGGTGGCGATCACCGCGACCGTGATCGTGAGCGCGCCCATAAGATGATCGCTGTTCGCCATCGCGCCTTCGGTGCCCAGCGTCAGCCGCGTCAGCATCAGGAAGACGCCGATCCCCATGCTCGCCGCGAGCGTCCATGGCAGAGTCACCCCGCGCCGACCCTCAGACCAGGTGGAAGCCGGCGAAGTCATGGCATCCTCCTCATAGGCCTCGCCCCGGTCGACCGCGTCGCCCTTGAAAAAGGTGCGGATCAGCGGCTTGCCGCGGCAGTGGGACCAATAAAGGAATTGCCCCATGGCGATCAGTTCGTCGAGCACGAACGGGATCATGATCAGCATGGCGAGCCCGGCGATCAGCGCAGGCGTGCTCCAGGTGCCGAGCAGAATCGGCTGGATGATGATGAAATAGATGCTGACCACTCCGAGCGGTACGACCAGGATGCCGAAGAAGGTCACCATCCACGGCATCGTCCGCCAGCGGGTGCGCGTGCCCATCACCGCCATCAGTATCTCGATCAGATAGCTGACCGCCCCCAGGCCGGCGTCGGGGATCGGCCAGGCTTTCGAGACCCATGAGGTGACGATCTCCTCGGTGCCGTTGCGAGGATCGGCGCCAGCGCCAGCGAAGAACGGCTCCCAGGCCGCGTCGATATGGCCGAGCTGATAGGCAGTGAGATGGCGCGAGATCAGCAGGCCGACGACGCCCATCGCCACGATCGGAAAACGCTGCGCGGCGGTCGAGGGAGAATAGGTCCAGCCCGGCGGGATCGACTTCGGGTCCATCATTCCCGCCATGCTCATGCCCGGCATCATCGGCACGAGCACCGAGAAGGCGATCACCAGCGTGCCAACCAGCATCTCGTTGGAATAGACTGCGGCAGCGGGCGCCCAGAAGATCAGCGGCGCGAACAGCAGCCATAGGCCGGCGAAGCAATTGGCCCACTGGCCGAACCAGGCGGTGCGCTTCGGCAGCGACAGCAGGCCGAACAGGGCGATGAGCAGCCCCACAGAGATGTCGTTCCAGGCCAGCATTATGCTCCGCCACTCGATCGGCGGCAGGCCGCGCTCGGCGGTGACCACCCGAACCGCCTCCGGCACGTCGCCGGCCCCGGCGATGCCGAACACGAACGGGCTCGAGGCCAGCCAAAGGCCGAGTCCGATATTGGCGAAATGGCCCCAGCGCTTCCTGCGCTCGTCCTCCTCCATCATCGCCATGTGATCGTGGCCTTCCATGGCCATCCGATCGTGCTCGTGGTTCTCAGCGCGTTCGCCAGGGTCTGCTCTACCGGCGGCGTCCGCTCTTCCTTCCTCCGCCGGGACTGGGGCCCGCCCGTACCAGGCCACCAGTGCCGGATTGAGCTTGTTCGCCTTGTACCAGCCGGCGGGATCCAGCTTCAGCGCCTCGACCATCTTCGGAAGCGTGTCCCGTAGCGAATGCTTCGGCGTCCAGCCGAGCAGCTCGCGGGCGCGTCTGGTATCGAGAATGTAGTGGGCGTCGCTTTCCTCGACCATCCACGACTTGATGAAGGACTCGCCCTCGGTCGCCTCCGTCTGCAGCCAGGCACCGAGCTTGGCGACGGGCTTGGGGATGCGCAGCGTCGTCCACTGCTCGCCATGAAGCGCGCAGCCAATGATGTCCTGGGCCTCGTCATAGCCGAGCGCATCCTCTTCGCCGATCAGCATCGGCAGCTCCGACGGCAGTTGCTTCCGCCGCTCGATCGCGCGCGCGACCGCATCGGTAAGGTCGTCGAGATGCACGAACGATTGGGCGGTGCACAGCATGCCTGGATAGAGGTGGGCTGCGATCCTGTGCTCGTAGATGCGCGAGATCTGCTGGGCGAGGAACGGCGAATGGCCAAGATCGTCATAGACGCCGGCGATCCGCAGCAGCACGAGCGGAATGTCCCCGTGCCGCTCGCGCAGCAGCTCCTCGGTCCTGACCTTCGATTCAGGATAGGCCCAGGCGGGGCCGATCGGCGAGTCCTCGTTGATCCGTTCGTCGGAGCTATAGGTCGGCCGGTGGACCAGCATCGTGCTCGCAAACACGAACTGCCCGACCTCGAAGCCCTTCAAGCCCTCGACCAGGCGCCGCGTGCCCTCGACCGTGATCTTCTCGTAGAGCGGGTTCGGCTCGCCGGAGATGTCGTAATAAGCGGCGAGATGGACGACCGAGACGATGCGGTTGCCGAACCGTTCGCCAACCTTATCCAGGGCCTCCCGTACGGATTCGTCCCTGCCCAGGTCCAGCTCGATGCCATGACAGGGAGACGGCGGCTCCGGCAGGTCCGGCCGATCAAACCCGACCAGAGTGTAGTCGCCGGCCAGCCGTTTGATGACCGCGCCGCCGATGAACCCGCTGGCGCCGGTGATCAGCACGATGTCGGCCATGGCCTCGCTCCCTTTTGCCGAGCCTTCTCCGCCCACCTACGCGCAACGCTGCGACTATCTCGGTCCCGACCGCAGATGTTTGATGAGCGCCGCGGCGGCGAGCAGCAGCACCAGAATGATCAGCAGCCAAACCAGGCCGGCGCCGATCATCATCCACCCGCCGCCGCCTCCGCCCATCATCTGCATGCAATTCATCGGCATCATCGCTCTCCTTGGTCAGCTCTCCTCAGGTCCCCGATTGAGGCACCGCGGATGGCGCAGCTCGCTTTTTGCTCATCCTGGCGGCCGCGCTGCTGTGCGCCTCCTGCTCGGCCGCCTCGCCGCCGCCGCCGCCGCCGCTACCACGCCTCGCCGAGCGGGCTGATTGCGGGGCCGTTCAGCACCTGGCCCTCGGCGGCGAATTGCGAGCCGTGGCACGGGCAGTCCCAGCACCCTTCGAACGGGTTCCACTGCACGTGACAGGCCATGTGGGTGCAGACCGCCGAGTGCCTGACCAAAGTCCCGTCGTCGCGGCGATAGGCGGCGATTTTCTTGATCCCCTCGCGCACCACCGCGCCCTCGCCCGGCTGCAATTGGTCGGCCGAGGCGATGTCGCCCGGCATCACGTAATCGGCGAGGTTGCGCGCCGCGCCGACCTGGGCGGTGAAGAAGGCACGCAGCGACGGCAGCGCGCCGGGGATCGGCCGGCCGGCATCGAGCAGGTCGGCGAAGCGGCTCGGTTCGCCGCGGATCAGCCGCGAGATATTGAGCGCGCCGGCGACGCCGTTGGCGATGCCGATCCCCGAATCGCCGGTGTGGATGTAGATGTTGTCGCTGCCCGGGTTGCGGCCCGAATAAGGCATGAAATCGACCGTCTCGAGCAGCTGCCCCGACCAGCGATGGCTGATGTCGCCAAACGCGGGATAATGCTTCCGCGTCCATTGCTCGAGCCGCGCGAGGCGCGCGTCCATGTCGTCGGCCTCGCCGCTGCGGTGGTCCTCGCCGCCGGCGATCAGCAGGTCGCGGCCGTCGTCGAGCGGCTGCAGCCGCACATAATGGTAGAATTCGTCGCCGTCGCGCTTCTGCCAGGTGTCCCACACCAGGGCGTCCTCGACCTCGCCGCGCGCCACCGGCCCGGCGATCACGTAGCTGCGTACCGGCACCTGCTTTTCGTGCACGACGAACTTGTTGGTGACCGGCGAGTTGGTCGCGAACACCGCGCTGGCGGCGCGGATGCAATGGCCGCGATCGGTCTCGATCGCGACCAGGCCGTCTTTCTCCTCGCCGTCGACATAAGCGGTGTCGGCGTGGAGGCGGCCGCCGCCGGCGCGGATCGCCGCGGCGAGGCCGGCGAGATAGCGGGTCGGGTGGAAACGGCCCTGGCCGGGGAATTTCAGCGCCTTGCCGGTATTCTTGCCGGGCACCGGGGCGCGATCGGCCCATGCGACCGGCACGCCGAGCCTGGTGCAGGCGTCGAACTCCTCCTCGAGCTGCTCGCGGTGCTTGGGCTCGGCCGTGAACAGAAAAGCGTCGAGCCGCGCGAAATCGCAATCGATCCCCTGCTCGCCGACGATCGCCTCGATGCGGTCGAGCGCTTCGACCTGGCTGGCGTGATAGAGCTTCGCTTCCTCCTCGCCGCGGACGCGGATCAGCTCGGCATAGCGATCGTCATTCTCGGTGACGATGTGGGCGGTGGTGCGCGCGGTCATCCCCGAGCCGATCGCGCCGCGATCGATCACCATCACCTTGCGGCCGGCCTTGCTCAGTTCGTAGGCGGCCGACAGGCCGGCGATGCCCGAGCCGACGACGAGGTCGTCGCATTCGGCGTCCTGGGTGAGCGGCGGCGCCTCGATCCGGGGCGCCGTCTCCATCCAGTAGGAGCGGCTGCGCTCGTCGGCGACGTTCATGACGGGCCAAATGCAGGCGCGGGGCGGAGGTTCCCCGCAGATCGGGACTGGGGACTGGGGACTGGGGACTGGTGGTCGTGAAGTGGGACTTGGAAAAGGGAATGGGGTGACAGAAGCTAGATCCGGACACC
>JBQTJR010000153.1:0-1653 GCA_052386895.1 Sphingosinicella sp. | reverse complement strand
GGCTCTGCCCTCTCCCCGCCGGGGAGAGGGGGATTTGAAAACCCTACCTTCCGGTGATCGCCGCCGGGGCGTCGGGGCGCCATTGGCCCGAATGGCGGAATTCCTCGCGCACCGTCGAGGGCGGCGGCTCGCTTGCCGCCGCCTGGCTTGAACCCCAGCCGCGCGAGCGGTTCGAACGCGACGGCGCCTGCGCGCCCGCATATTGCCGGCCCGAGGCCCTGGCCGCCTCGCGCTGGCCCGCCGTGCGCCGCATCAGGGTGAAGCGCGGCCGCGTCGCCGGCTCGCTGCCGGTGTAGGCGGCGGTGAACGCGGCGCGATCGCCCCAGGCGCCGGGCAGGCGGTAGAAGCGGTGCAGGCCGATCACGCCGGCCGGCCGCAAGTGCGGCGCCCAGCGCGGCGACACGTAGGAGGCGTGGTAATGGGTGGCGGTGCCGACCTCGGCGTGGACGTAGCCGGCGAGCGCCTCGGCGGCGAGCCGCCGCGCCCACTCCCATTTGAAGGGCTCGGGCCGGCGCGCCATCGAGCCGTCGCAGGTGAAGGTGAACTGGCAGCCGCCGCCAGCGCGCAGCGGCCCCTGGAAGACGACGCCGCAGACGCTGTTCGGCCAGGCCGGGTGGCGCATGCGGTTCAAGACCACCTGGGCGACCGCGCGCTGGCCGCGCTCGGGCTCGTTGGCGGCCTCGTAATAGATGGCCTGGGCAAGGCAAGTCTCGGCGCGTAGCTGGTCCAGGGGCGTGCGGCCGGCGATCGCGCCGCCGGCGCCGGCCTGGCCGTCGGGCGACGCGAGCCGCAGGTTGATCAGCAAGGTGTCGGTGAGCAGTGTCAGGTTCGACGGCATGTCGGGCACGACGTCGGAGAGTTCCGCCGACAGCGCCACCGCCTGCTGCGAGCCGTAGCCGGGCGCCCAGCCGCGATGCTCGACCTGCCGGCTCATCGGCGCCGGCGAGGCGGCAACCAGCGCCATGCCGAACAGCAGCCAGCGGCGCTTGCCCAGCCGCGGCCGCGCCTTCCTGGCTCCTTCGATGGGGTTGGGTACGCGCGTCACTCGGGCTGTTCCATGGGCCCAAATAGGCGACAGCGGGTTAATCCGCGTGGTTGATTTTGCGCGCGTGCCGCGATGGGACGGCGCGGCGGCGGGCGTTAACGGCTGACCGCGGCGAGGTCGAAGCCCGGCGCCGGCTGCGGCAGCGGCTGCGGGCCCGGGATCGTGGGCAGCGCGCCGCGATGGACGCGGACCCCGGCCTGCGCCGGGGCAGGCCCCCGTACCGGCCCGGCACCGGCGCCGCCGCGATGGACGGTGACGCCGGGGACGGTGGTGGCGGCGAAGCGCACCGGCCGGCCAGCGGCCGCGACATAAGCGCCGCTGCTGGTGGTGCTGCCGCCGCCGAACTCGGCGTAGCGGGCGGTGGGCGCCTCGCCGATGCCGGGTGAGCGGTAGAAACGGTGCAGCCCGATCGCGGCGGTCCGCACCAGCCGCGGCGCCCAGCGCGGCGACACGTAGCTGGCGTGGTAGTGGGTCGAATCGGCGACCGGACGGAAGGTCTGGCCGGCGAGCGCCTCGGCCGCGATCAGCCGCGCGATCGCCCAGCGCCGCGCCTCGGGCCGCCGGCGCAGCGAGCCGTCGCAGGTGAAGGTGAACTGGCAGCCGCCGCC
>JBQTJR010000152.1:0-2280 GCA_052386895.1 Sphingosinicella sp. | reverse complement strand
CCTGGAAATCGGCGAAGGCCAGCGGCCCGGCGCCGCATTCGCCATTCTCGCCTTCTTCAGCGGGGTTGCCGAGGGCGCGCGCGACACCGGCCATCGCGGCCGCGCGCGGCGTGCCGAACGCGAGGCGCTCGGTCTGGCCGGACTCGGCATCGCGCAACTCGAGGCCGCCGGCGGCGAGCTGGAGCGCAGGCGTGGCGTGTGCGTCCTGCGCGGCAGACGTAGCGGAAAGCCTCGCGGCATTGGCGCCTTCACCGGCCACCGTCGTGTTGCCAACGGCGTCCGGCGCCTCCCCACAGGCCGCCAATGCGAGCGCGAGGACGAGAGTGAAGGCAAAAGCCAGGCTGCGCATGAAGGGCCGCTTCCTCGTTGTAATTCGGCTTGGCCCGATTACTCGGCCGAAGCCTCGGGCTGGCCGCTGTCGTTGTACATCACGCTGACCACCGACACCGCGCACAGGTTCACCGCCGGCCAGATCGCGCTGTCACCGTCATCGTGAACGATCCTGAGGTCGTAGACACATTCGTCGCGCTCATCCGCCTCGAAGTTGATCGTCGCCGACCCTTCGTCGGGAAGCACGTTGTCGCCGAGCAAATCCTCTTCCCACGACTGCTCGTTGGCCGGCGAGATGAACAGCTGCATCACCGTTCGGCCGGTATTGTTCTGCAAAGTGAAGTTGCGCGCATCGGCCCAGGCCGCCGTCGCCGCCAGCAGCAATGCCGGCAGCACCGCGTGGCGCATGACACCAACCATGATCCCCCCTCTCCGACTGATACGGTTCGGAGGCTAGATCGCACCGGGCCGCGGAACAAGGCGGATTCCAAGGGATGCGAACGGGCACCAGCAAGGCTCGCCCCGGATGCTGCCCCGCGCTGGAACAGCGGCGAGAAGGCGATTCGACCATGGCGACCGGCTCGACTAACTTCGGCTTGCGAGAGAAATGCGCCAGCGCAGCCGCCTTGTCCGAGCCCTTGCCCTTGCCGGCAGTATGGCCGCCGTCGCGGCGCCCGGCATCCCAATCGCGCCCCCGGGAGACGCGCCCACCGCTTCAGCCCGCTACGCGGCGAGCCCGGAGCTGGCCGCTTTTTACGCGCAGCGCGAGTTCGCGCCGCTGTGGATGGACCAAAGCGGGCCGCGGCCGGAAACCGCCCGACTGGTCCAGCTGCTCAAGGCCCACCGACGTCCCAGCCAGCCGCTCGAGACGGCACTGCGCGCGGCGCAAGTGGGCGGCGTGCAGGCGAGGACGCAGGCGGAGCTGATGGCGAGCGAGGCACTTGCCGGGCTCGCCGCCGAGATCAACCGCGCGCCGATCGCCAGCGCGATGCGTTTCGCGCCGGCAGCGGCGGCAACCGAAATGCCGCTGACGATGCTCGCGCCCACCGAGAACGACGAGGCGGCGCTCGACCGGTTGAACGGCTCGCGGCGGCTGCTCGCCGGGCTGGCGCGCGGGCTCGACCGCTATCGGCGTGCGTGGGGCGGCCTGCCGACCGTGCGGGTATCGGGCGATGAGCCGGCAATACTGCGCCGCCGGCTGGGTCTCGCCGCCGCGGCCAGCGACGGCCAGGTGCAGACTCGGCTGCGCGATTTCCAGCGGATCCACGGCCTTCGCATCACCGGCCGCAGCGACGCCACGACGATCGCCGCGCTGAACCGCGGCGCGGCGCATTACGAGCGGCTGATCCGCCTCAACATCGAGCGGGCGCGGGCGATCCCGGCCCAGTCGCAAGGCCGCTACATCCTGGTCGACACCGCCTCGCAGCGGCTGTGGATGATCGAGGATGGGCGGATCGCCGGGGCGATGCGGGTGGTGGTCGGCAAGCCCGGCCGGGAAACTCCGGAAATGGCCGATACGATCCGCAACATCGTGCTCAACCCCTACTGGATCGTGCCGCAGGACCTGGTGCGCGAGCGCGCCCGCAACGTGCTGCGGCGCGGCGTGCGCGCGATCTCCGCCGAGCGATTGCAGGTGATGAGCGACTGGTCGCGACGCGCCCGGGCGCGACCGGCGGCCAGGGTGGACTGGCGCGCGGTGGCCGCGGGCCGGCGCACGCTGGCGCTGCGCCAGAGCCCGGGCCCGCACAACATGATGGGCGCGATCAAGTTCGAAATGCCGAACCCGTTCGGCATCTACCTCCACGACACGCCATTGAGGGACGTGTTCGCGCGCGCCGACCGGCGGGCAAGCTCGGGCTGCGTGCGGCTCGAGGACGCGCCAAGGCTCGCCCGCTGGCTGTTTCGCGGCGCGCCACCGCGCGCCAGCGGTGCGCCCGAGCAAAGGCTAAG
>JBQTJR010000151.1:0-14086 GCA_052386895.1 Sphingosinicella sp. | reverse complement strand
TCGACCTCGCCTGGGTCGCCGCCGGCCGCTTCGACGGATTCTGGGAGGAGAGCCTGCAGTTCTGGGACATCGCCGCCGGCATCCTGCTGGTGCGCGAGGCGGGCGGTTTCGTCACCGACTTCAGGGGGGGCGAGGCGGGGCTTGCCAAGGGCGAGATCCTCGCCGGCAACGAGCTGCATTCGCGGCTGCACAAGCTGGTGGCGGGGGCGCTGCGCGCCTAGCGAGGCCGAACGGGCGGCCGCCTTGCCACCCTTTGGGCCCCGTCCTAGACACCGCCCACCCCCGTTTCCGGAGCCGATCAATGGCCGCGGTTGCCGCCGATTACCTGCCGATCCTGCTGTTCCTCGGCATCGCGCTGGGCGTGTCGCTGGCGTTCGTGGTGCTGCCGATCCTGGTGTCGATGCTGACCGGCGCGGCGCGCCCCTATCCTGACAAGCTGACCGAATATGAATGCGGCTTCCCGGCGTTCGAGGACAGCCGCGCCCAATTCGACGTGCGCTTCTACCTGGTCGCGATCCTGTTCATCATCTTCGACATCGAGGCGGCTTACCTGTTTCCCTGGGCGGTGTCGGTGCTCGGCCTCGGCTGGACCGCCTGGGGGGCGATGATGATCTTCCTGGTCGAGCTGGCTCTGGGCTTCGCCTACGCCTGGAAAAAGGGCGCGCTCGAATGGGAGTGAGCCTTTCCCCGCACGAGAACCCGCAGATCGGCGACTTCAAGGGGCCGGACCCGTACCTCTTCGGCCAGATCCACGGCGAGGTCTCGAACAAGGGCTTCCTTGTCACCTCGACCGAGGAGCTTTTCCAATGGGCGCGAACCGGCTCCCTGTGGTGGATGACGTTCGGCCTGGCGTGCTGCGCGGTCGAGATGATCCATGTGAACATGCCGCGCTATGACCTTGAAAGATTTGGCGTTGCGCCGCGAGCCAGCCCGCGCCAGTCGGACGTGATGATCGTCGCCGGCACCTTGTGCAACAAGATGGCGCCGGCGCTTCGCCGGGTCTACGACCAGATGTCGGAGCCGCGCTACGTCATCTCGATGGGCAGCTGCGCCAATGGCGGCGGCTATTACCATTACAGCTACTCGGTAGTGCGCGGCTGCGACCGCATCGTCCCGGTCGACATTTACGTGCCCGGCTGCCCGCCAACCGCCGAGGCCTTGCTCTACGGGGTGATGCAGCTGCAGCGCAAGATCCGCCGCGAGGGCACGATCGAAAGATGAGCTGCGCACTTGATCCAGCCCCCTCCACCACTCGCTCGCGCGAGTGGTCCCCCTCCCCGTTCCGGGGAGAAATAGATGCATAGCAACATCCCGCGCATCGCGGCCCGCGAAGGGCTGGCCAAGGAGTTGAAGAAGGCGATCGGCAAGGCCTTCCTCGCCGCCAAGGACGAGGTCGGCGAGCTGTCGATCGACGTCAGGCGCGACAAGGTCGCCGAGGTGTTGAGCAAGCTGCGCGACGACTTCGAATACCAGCAGCTGATGGAGATTGCCGGGGTCGACTATCCCGACCGGCCGGAGCGTTTCGACGTCGTCTATCACCTGCTATCGATGACGAAGAACCACCGGCTGCGGGTGCGGGTGACGACCGACGAGGAGCAACCGGTGCCGACCGTGACCGGAGTCTACCCGGTCGCCGGCTGGCTCGAGCGCGAGGTGTTCGACCTGTACGGGGTGGTGTTCGAAGGCCACCCGGACCTGCGGCGCATCCTCACCGATTACGGCTTTCGCGGCCACCCGTTCCGAAAGGATTTCCCGCTCACCGGGCATGTCGAGATGCGCTATTCCGAGGAGCAGAAGCGGGTCGTCTACGAGCCGGTCAGCCTCAGCCAGGATTTCCGCGATTTCGACTTCATGAGCCCGTGGGAGGGCGCCGAATACATCCTGCCCGGCGACGACAAGGCGCAGCCCGAGGCGCCGGGCGCGCCGACGCCGCTCAAATCGGACGACATCAAGCCATGAGCGACCTTCGCGAAACCCATGTCGACCGCAGCCCGGCCGAACAGGTGGCCCGCACCGGCGCGACGGCCTCGGACATTGCCAATTACACGATCAATTTCGGGCCGCAGCACCCGGCCGCGCACGGCGTGCCGCGGCTGGTGCTCGAACTGGACGGCGAGATCGTCGAGCGGGTCGACCCGCATATCGGCCTCCTCCATCGCGGCACCGAGAAATTGTGCGAATACAAGACCTATCTGCAGGCGCTGCCCTACCTGGACCGGCTCGATTACGTCTCGCCGATGTGCATGGAGCACAGCTTCGTGCTGGCGATCGAGAAGCTGCTCAAGCTCGATGTGCCGCTCCGCGCGCAATATCTGCGGGTGCTGTTCGCCGAGCTGACCCGCATCTCCAACCACCTCCTCAATCTCGGCAGCCACATCATGGACGTCGGCGCGATGACTCCGAACCTGTGGCTGTTCGAACTGCGCGAAGACCTGATGAACTTCTACGAGCGCGCCTCGGGCGCGCGGATGCACGCCAACTGGTTTCGCCCCGGCGGGGTGCGCCAGGACGCGCCGCTGAAGCTGCTCGCCGACATCGGCGACTGGGTCGACAACCGATTGCCGCGGCTGTTCGAGGATTCGATATCGCTGGTCGCCGACAACCGCATCTTCAAGCAGCGCAACGTCGACATCGCGACGGTGAGCAAGGCGGATGCACTCGCCTGGGGCTTCTCCGGGCCGATGATCCGCGCCGCCGGCATCCCCTGGGACCTGCGCAAGAGCCAGCCCTACGAGGTTTACGACCGGATGGAGTTCGACGTGCCGGTCGGCACCAAGGGCGACTGCTACGACCGCTTCATGGCGCGGGTCGAAGAGGTGCGCCAGTCGGCGCGGATCATGAAGCAGTGCCTCAATGCGATGCCGGAAGGGCCGGTGCAGACGCTCGACCGCAAGGTGGCGCCGCCGAAGCGGGCCGAGATGAAGCAATCGATGGAAGCGCTGATCCACCACTTCAAGCTCTACACCGAGGGATTTCACGTGCCAGCCGGCGAGGTCTATGTCGCCACCGAGAGCCCGAAGGGCGAGTTCGGCGTCTACCTGGTGAGCGACGGCGGCAACAAGCCGTACCGGGTCAAGTTCCGGCCGACCGGCTTCTCGCACCTGCAGGCGATGGACTTCATGAGCCGCGGCCACATGCTCGCCGACGTCACCGCGATCCTGGGCGCGATCGACATCGTGTTCGGCGAGGTGGACCGATGAAACTGCAGCGCTGGCTCTTCCTGATTGCGTTCCTGCTGGCGCTGACCGCGCTCAGCATCCGCCTGTACGGCTGGCTGATCGAGGGCGAGGAGCAGGACTGGCTGGAACTGCTGCTGCCCGGCTTCTTCACGCTTTTCTGTCTCTACGGAATGATCGCCAATCCTGAAGGGTCGAAAAATGGCTGAGGCCTCGACCGCCACCATTATGCCGGCCCGCTGGGTCGCGTTCGGGGTGCTTGCCGTCGGGCTGCTGTCGCTGGCTTTGACTCCATTGCTCGAGAGCCGGGCGTCGGGGTTCGTGCTGGTGTTCGCCAGCGTCGCCGCGGCGTTCGCCTTGCTGGCGCTGGCGATCCTGATCGGGTTTCGCGACGCCGCCACCCGCGGCCGTTTCCTCAAGTGGCTGGCGGTGGAAGCGGCGCTCGCCCTGGCGCTGCGCCTGCTGGTGGAATTCCTCTTGTGGGGGACGATCGATGGCTGAGGCGAAACTAATGGGCGATACCGCGATCCTCGGCGCGATCGACATCGTTTTTGGGGAGGTTGATCGATGAATTTCAATTACTTTGAGCTAGCGATACTAGTTGGAATACCGGCTATTCTGCTGCTCTCACTCGTAGCTACCAAGTTATTGACAGGGCAATTAAGCGGACTTGCTCTTGTTGTTGCTAGTGTTTTTCTCGCCTGGTTGGGCGTGGCTGTATTAATTCTTATCCTTTTTAAGGGTAGCGGACCACGGGTGATGCAAGCGTCGGTAGAGGCGACGTTTGTACTTTCGTTGGTGGTCTTGGCCATCCGGGTAGTATCTTATTACGTTCGCAAGAAAAGAAGTAATGGCTGAGGCCCGCCGCTTGGGCGATACGCCGGAGATCCGCGAGCGCTGGGGCGGGTTCGCGTTCACGCCCGAAAACGAAACGCGGGCGAAGGAAATCATCGCCCGCTATCCGCCAGGACGCCAGCAGAGCGCGGTGATCCCGTTGCTCGACCTCGCCCAGCGCCAGGTCGGCGCGGAGACGAAGACGCAGGGGTGGCTGCCGATCCCGGTGATCGAGCAGGTCGCGCGGCGCCTCGAAATGCCGGTCATCCGCGCCTACGAGGTCGCGACCTTCTACACCATGTTCAACCTGGCGCCGGTCGGCCGCTTCCACGTCCAGGTGTGCGGCACGACGCCGTGCCTGCTGCGCGGCTCGGACGATGTTTTCCGTGCCTGCGCGAAGCGCGGGCTGAAGCAGGGCGCGACCAGCGAGGACGGGCTGTTCACGCTCAGCGAGGTCGAATGCCTCGGCGCCTGCGCCAACGCGCCGATAGTCCAGATCAACGACGACAATTACGAGGACCTGACGTTCGAGACGATGGGCGCGATCCTCGACGCGCTGGCGGCGGGCAAGACGCCCAAGCCCGGGCCGCAGGTGAAGCGCCAGACCAGCTGTCCCGCGGGCGGGCCGACGACGCTGAAGGAAATGGTCAAAGCCAACCACGACTACCGGGGCGAATGGTGATGCCCGAGCGCAGCCAGAACATCGCCGGCGCGGTCGCGACCATCGTCTTCGCGATCATCCTGATCTGGCTCTTGTTCAAGCTGCTCGGCGTGGCGCTGAAGCTGGTGGGAATCCTCCTCGTGGGCGGCCTCGCCATCGCCGCCTACCTTGCCGTCACCAAGCGCATCGGAGGGCCCGGCCGTGGCGCTTGACGACAAGGACCGCATCTTCACCAACCTCTACGGCTTCCAGCCGTGGGGGCTGAAAGCGGCGCGCGAGCGCGGCGACTGGGACGACAGCAAGGCGTTGCTGGCGCGCGGCCCCGACGCGATCATCGACGAGCTCAAGGCCTCGGGCCTGCGCGGCCGCGGCGGCGCCGGCTTCCAGACCGTGCTCAAATGGTCCTTCATGCCTAAAGAACCGAAAGAGGGCCGGCCCAATTTCCTGGTGATCAACGCCGACGAATCCGAGCCGGGATCGTGCAAGGACCGCGAGATCATCCGCCACGACCCGCACAAATTGATCGAAGGCGCGCTGATCGCCGGCTACGCGATGCGGGCGCGGGCCGGCTACATCTACATCCGCGGCGAGTTCATCCGCGAAACGCAAGTGCTCGAGGCGGCGGTGCAGGAAGCCTACGATGCCGGCCTGCTGGGCCGGAACGCGGCCAAGTCCGGGTACGATTTCGACCTGTTCGTCCACCGCGGTGCCGGCGCCTATATCTGCGGCGAAGAGACGGCGATGCTCGAGAGCCTCGAGGGCAAGAAGGGCATGCCGCGGCTTAAGCCGCCCTTCCCGGCCGGGGCGGGGCTCTCCGGCTGCCCGACCACGGTCAACACTGTCGAATCGATCGCGGTGGTGCCGACGGTATTGCGGCGGGGCGCCGCCTGGTTCGCGGGCATCGGCACGCCCAAGAACGAGGGCACCAAGCTGTTCCAGATCTCGGGCCACATCGAGCGGCCGTGCGTGGTCGAGGAAGCGATGTCGGTGCCGTTTCGCGAGCTGATCGCGCGCCATGCCGGCGGCATCAGGGGCGCCAAAAATCCGGATGATTTCGACAATCTGCTGGCGGTGATCCCGGGCGGCTCGTCAGTGCCGCTGGTGCCAGCGTACGAGATCATCGACGCGCCGATGGAGTTCGAGGCGCTGAAGGCGCTGGGCTCGGGGCTCGGCACGGCGGCGGTGATCGTGATGGACAAGCAGACCGACGTGGTGAAGGCGATCGCCCGCATCTCCTATTTCTACAAGCACGAGAGCTGCGGCCAGTGCACGCCCTGCCGCGAAGGCACCGGCTGGATGTGGCGGGTGATGGAGCGGCTGGTGACCGGCGATGCCGAGCAGCACGAGATCGACACCTTGTGGGATGTCACCAAGCAGGTGGAAGGGCACACGATCTGCGCGCTGGGCGATGCCGCCGCCTGGCCGATCCAGGGGCTGATCCGCCATTTCCGGCCCGAACTGGAGCGGCGGATCGAGGCGCGCAAGACGGCGCCGGCGCTCGAGGCGGCGGAGTAAAACTCGCCTGAAATCCCTTTCTTTTCAAGTGGATTTGCGATAGGAGCGAGCCCCCTTGCCGCGCCGGGAACCGCCTCTATCCTGCTCCACGGGAGAAAGATCACCATGACGGCTTTGCGAACCCTGATAGCCGCCGGCCTGGTCGCCGGCAGCGGACCCGCGTCGGCGCAATATTCGACGCCAACGCCGCCGCCGAGCGTACCGCAGACCGACCGCGCGCAGCCCGCCGCGCAGCAGGCGCAGCCGACCAGCCAGGCCGAGGTGATCCGCGCGGCCGCCTGCCTGGTCGGGCAGAATGCCGGGCCGGGGTCCGCGCTGCTGGCCACGGCGCCCTATTCCGCCCCCGAGCGCCAGCAGGCCGCGATCGTGCTGCGCGACGCTCAGCGTTGTGGAGATGCGCGCGCGCGCCGCCCCCCTTCGGCGCTGATCACCCGCGGCGCGGGCGCCGAGGCGAGGTACGAGCGCGATTTCCCGCCGGCGCAGGCGGCCGCGCCGCCGCCGGCCACGGTTCCGCCCGCGTTCCGCACCGCCGAGGCCACCGCGCCGAACGCCGCCGCGGCGGGTCCGCAATTCGCTTTGGCGGAGTGCGCCGCCGCCCGCCGCCCCGACCTCGCGCGCACCTATCTCGCCACCGACGCCGGTACGCCGGTCGAAAGCGCGGCCCTGCGCGAGGTCAACCGGGGGGCGTTGGCCCCCTGCGTCCCGGCCGAGCTGCGCGGCCGGCTGGCGCTCGATCCGCTCGGCATCCGGGCGATGGTCGCCGAGGCGCTGTACCGCTGGTCGCTCGCCCAGCGCGGCAGCGCGATGCCGGCGGCGACGCCGCCGGCGCCCGAGCCGGCGAGACGGCGGCGCAACTAGCGCCTGGGGCCTTGTCTCTCCTGCGCAGCACCGGCTAACCGCAGGCGCGCGCCGCCTCTCTCTCGCGGCTCGCCGGAGTTTTCATGCCCAAGGTCCAGGTCGACGGCGTCGAGATCGAAGTGCCGCAGGGCGCGACCGTGCTCCAGGCGTGCGAGCTGGCCGGCAAGGAAATTCCGCGCTTTTGCTATCACGAGCGCCTCGCCATCGCCGGCAATTGCCGGATGTGCCTGGTCGAGGTGAAGCCGGGGCCGCCCAAGCCCCAGGCGAGCTGCGCGCTGCCGGCCGCCGATGGCCAGGAGATTTTCACCATGACCCCCGGCGTCAAGGAGGCGCGCGAGGGGGTGATGGACTTCCTGCTGATCAACCACCCGCTCGATTGCCCGATCTGCGACCAGGGCGGCGAATGCGACCTGCAGGACCAGGCGATGGCCTACGGCCGCGGCCACAACCGCTACGACGAGAACAAGCGCGCGGTGCCCGACAAATATATGGGCCCGATCGTCAAGACCTTCATGACGCGCTGCATCCACTGCACGCGCTGCATCCGTTTCATGGAGCAGGTGGCGGGAGTGCCGGAGCTGGGCGCCATCGGCCGCGGCGAGCAGATGGAAATCACCTCCTATCTGGAAACCGCGCTGCACAGCGAGCTTTCGGGCAATGTCGTCGACCTTTGCCCGGTCGGCGCCTTGCTGTCGCAGCCCTACAGCTTCGAGGCGCGGCCGTGGGAATTGCGCAAGGTGCCGGCCATCGACGTGATGGACGCGATCGGCACCAACATCCGGATGGACGCCCGCCAGCGCGAGGTGATGCGGGTGCTGCCGCGGCTCAACGAGGAGGTGAACGAGGAATGGGCGAGCGACAAGACCCGGCACGCGGTCGACGGGCTGTTGCGCAACCGCCTCGACCGGCCGTGGCTGCGTGAGCGGGGCAGGCTGCGCGAAGCGGGCTGGGACGAGGCTTTCGCGCGGATCGCCGAAGCGGCGGCACAGGCGGGCGAAAGCGTCGCCGCGGTCGCGGGCGACTTGGTCGACGTCGAGACGATGTATGCGGCGAAGGCGCTGCTGGCCGCGCTCGGCTCGAACAAGCTCGAGGGTCGGCAGACCGGATTGGATTACGATGCCCGCAACCAAAGCGCGGTCCGCTTCAACAGCACCATCGCCGGCATCGAGAGTGCCGATGCGGTGCTGCTGGCGGGCAGCAACCCGCGCTGGGAGGCGCCCTTGGTCAACACCCGGCTGCGCAAGGCGGCGGCGGCCGGGGCGCGGATCTTCCATGTCGGGCCGGAGGCGGAGCTCACCTACAGAGTCGAGCGGCTGGGCAACGATCTGTCGCTGCTCTCGCGGCTGCCGGATGCGGTCACCGAGGCGTTCGCCAGGGCGGAGCGGCCGGCGCTGATCCTCGGCGAGGGAGCGCTGCGCGTTGCCGGCGCGCAGGCGGCGGCGCTGGCGCTGGTCAAGCCGCTGAAGCTGGTTCGCGACGGCTGGAACGGGTTCAACCTGCTGCACACGGCCGCGTCGCGGATGGGCGCGCTGATGCTGGGCTATGCGCATAAAGGCGGCTTGACGTCACTCGCCAAGGCTTCGCCGAAGCTGCTTTTCCTGCTCGGCGCCGACGAGGCGGAGCTCGGGCCGTTCGAAGGCGCGTTCAAGGTCTATGTCGGCCATCACGGCGACCGGGGCGCGGCCGCGGCCGACGCGGTGTTGCCGGGCGCCGCCTACAGCGAGAAGCACGGCACCTACGTCAACCTCGAGGGCCGGGTGCAATTTTCAGAAAAAGCGGTCGACCCGCCGGGCGACGCGCGCGAGGACTGGACGATCCTGCGGGCGCTGTCCGACGCGCTTGGGCGTCCGCTGCCGTTCGATAGTTTCGCGCAGTTGCGCGCGGCCCTGCGGCGCGACCATCCCGAGTTCGCGCAGCCGCAGCTGGTGGCGATGCCCTGGCAGCCGCCCAGGCTCAAGGCGACCGAGATCGCGAGGGGGACCGGCGTCACCTATCCGGTCGAGGATTTCTACCTCACCAACCCGATCGCGCGCGCCTCGCCGACGATGCAGCGCTGCTCGGCGGAGCTGCTCCATGGCGAAGCCTTCATGGAGGCGGCGGAGTGATGGGGCTTTTCAGATGGGCCATGCGAAATGGTGCCGCGATCCTGTTTACTCTGTCATTGATCACTCTCGGTCTTGGTATTGTGCAAGCTATTTTCCTGTCCATGGCGACTGGCGAACACGGGTTCGCTGATCATCGGGGCCCAATGTTGGTCTCCATGATAACCGGCATATTGCCGTTAGCGACGGTCTGGTTCCTGCTTGCCCTAATTATCGATCGCATCGATCGATGGCTCGAGATTCGGGCGAAGGACAGAGGCGCATGACCGCCTGGTTCCAGAGCACGTGGCTGGGCCCGGAATGGGGCTGGCTTACCGCCACTTCGCTGCTGATCCTGATGATCGTGCTGCCGCTGCTGCTGACGGTGGCGATGGTCATCTATGCGGACCGCAAGATCTGGGCGGCGATCGCGCTGCGGCGCGGGCCCAACGTGGTCGGGCCGTTCGGGCTGCTGCAAAGCTTCGCCGACGGCCTCAAGGTCTTCCTCAAGGAAACGATCGTTCCTTCCTCGGCCAATCGCGGCCTGTTCATCATCGCCCCGATCGTCACCTTCACCGTTGCCTTGGTCGCCTGGGCGGTGATCCCGTTCGGGGAGGGCATGGTGCTCGCCGACATCAATGTCGGGCTCCTGTACCTGCTCGCCATCTCGTCGCTCGGCGTTTACGGAATCATCATCGCGGGCTGGGCCTCCAATTCGAAATATCCGTTTTACAGCGCGTTACGTGCCGCCGCTCAGATGGTGTCTTACGAGGTGTCGATCGGCTTCGTGCTGATCCCGGTGGTGCTGTGGGCGGGCTCGTTCAACCTGTCGGCGATCGTCGAGGGCCAGCAGGGGCACGTGCTCGGCCTGCTCAACGGCTACGGTTTCAACCCGCTGCTGCTGCCGCTGGCGGCGATCTTCCTGATCTCGGCGATGGCCGAGACGGCGCGCGCGCCGTTCGACCTCACCGAGGCGGAGAGCGAATTGGTCGCCGGCTACCAGACCGAATACAGCTCGATGAGCTTCGCGCTCTTCTGGCTCGGCGAATATGCCAACGTGTTGCTGATGTGCGGCATGAACGCCGTGCTGTTCTGGGGCGGCTGGCTGCCGCCGATCGACTGGGCGCCGCTTTATTTGATACCCGGCATTTTCTGGTTCTTCGCCAAGCTGTTGTTCTTTTTCTTCGTCTTTTCGTGGGTGAAAGCGACGGTGCCGCGCTTCCGCTACGACCAGCTGATGCGGCTCGGCTGGAAGATCTTCCTGCCCTTCTCGCTGATCTGGGTGTTCCTGGTCTCGGGCTATCTGATGCTGCGGCAGGACGGGGTGCTGCCGTGGGCATCTACGCGGACGACCGTTTATCATTGCTTTGTCGGCCCACAATATGAGCCCGATGTTGTCGCTGATTTCTCAGCCACCGAAAGGTGGGATGCTGACGCGCGCGAATGGCGAGTTAGCTTTGAGGGCTACTCGGGACCGGCTGATGCAACCTACGACGATGGAAGCTTTCCAGCTGACCCTGGATTGGTCCGACTAGGATGGCGTGATGCTCGGGGGCAAGTGCTTGTGGCCAATCTCCACTGGGTCAGCTCGTATGGCGTTCACGGCACTGTCGCCACCGCCAGAATCACGAATCAAAGCACTGGATCGTCTTTTGAAGGAGGGTGCCCCTACGAGGCGCTTGAAGAGAAGGGTTGGAGCACGTGATCGCCCACCTCATCAAGTCCTTCACCCTGTGGGAGTTTTTGAAGGCGCACGCGCTGACGCTGCGCTACTTCTTTCGTCCCAAGGCGACGATCAACTACCCTTACGAGAAGAACCCGATCAGCCCACGCTTCCGCGGCGAACACGCCTTGCGACGCTACGCCAATGGCGAGGAGCGCTGCATAGCCTGTAAATTGTGCGAGGCGATCTGCCCGGCGCTGGCGATCACCATCGAGGCCGAGGAGCGCGAGGACGGCAGCCGGCGCACCACCCGCTACGACATCGACATGACCAAGTGCATTTATTGCGGCCTCTGCCAGGAAGCCTGCCCGGTCGATGCGATCGTCGAGGGGCCGAACATGGATTTCTCGACCGAGACCCGCGAGGAACTGATCTACGACAAGGCGAAATTGCTCGAGAATGGCGACCGCTGGGAGCGGGCGCTCGCCGCCAACCTCGCGACGGACGCGCCCTACCGATGAGTCTGACATTATTTGCCGTGGGTATTTCCCTGACGCCCTTTCAGGTGAGTCGAGGCCCCGGCCTACGCCGGGGTGACGGCCTGGGGGGGCCGTCATGATCGCCGTCTTCGTCTTCTACCTGTTTGCCGCTCTGGTGATCGCATCAGGCGTGATGACGATCGGCGCGCGCAACCCGGTGCACAGCGTGCTGTGGCTGATCCTCGCTTTCTTCAACGCCGCCGGCCTGTTCCTCCTGATCGGCGCCGAGTTCCTCGCCTTCCTCCTGGTCATCGTCTACGTCGGCGCGGTCGCCGTCCTGTTCCTGTTCGTGGTGATGATGCTCGACGTCGACTTCGCGGCGTTGCGCTCGGGCATCGCGCGCTACTGGCCGATCGGCTTCGGCCTCGCCGGCGTCCTGCTGGTCGAAATGGTGCTGGCGGTGGTGGTCTATCGGCTCGGCGGGCTGCCGACCGGCGCGCAGGTGCCCGCCACGGAGCAATCGAACATCGTCGCGCTGGGGAACCTACTCTACGGCCGCTACCTGTTCGTGTTCGAGGTGGCGGGGATCGTGCTGCTGGTGGCGATGGTCGGCGCGATCGTGCTTACCCGGCGGCGACGCAGCGACGTGCGGCCGCAGCGCGTCTCGGCGCAGGTGCGGCGGCGGCCCAAGGACGCGGTGCGGCTGACCCAGCCGGCGGTGGGGCAGGGGGTCGACATATGACGCCTGCGATCTTCGCCACGGCAGCTTGGACCCTGAATCAAGTTCAGGGTGACGCCTTGTGGGAGGCGTCATGATCGGCCTCGGCCACTATCTCGCGGTCGGCGCGATCCTGTTCGTGCTCGGCGTGCTCGGCATCTTCATCAACCGCAAGAACGTGATCGTCATCCTGATGGCGATCGAGCTGATCCTGCTTTCCGTCAACATCAACCTGGTCGCCTTCTCGGCCTTCCTCGGCGACATGACCGGACAGGTGTTCGCGATGTTCGTGTTGACCGTCGCCGCCGCGGAAGCGGCGATCGGGCTCGCCATCCTCGTCATCTATTTCCGCAACCGCGGCACCATCGCGGTCGACGACATCAACCAGATGCGGGGTTGAGCGGCACGCCGATGGCCATCCAGCTCATCGTCTTCCTGCCACTGCTGGCAGCCCTCGTCGCGGGCCTCGGCAACCGCGCGCTCGGCAATACAGCCGCCAAGCTGGTGACCACCGGCGCGCTGACGATCGGCATGCTCCTGTCCTGGCCGATCTTCTTTTCCTTCCTCGGCGGCGCCGAGCCCTACAACGTGCCGCTGTTCCGCTGGATCGCCTCGGGCGATTTGCAGGTGGCCTGGGCGCTGCAGGTCGACGCGCTGACCGCATTGATGCTGGTGGTGGTGACCACCGTCTCGGCGCTCGTCCACCTCTACAGCTGGGGCTACATGGCCGAGGACGACAGCCAGCCGCGCTTCTTCGCTTATTTGTCGCTGTTCAGCTTCGCGATGCTGATGCTGGTGACCGCCGACAACCTCGTCCAGCTTTTCTTCGGCTGGGAAGGGGTCGGCCTCGCCTCTTACCTGCTGATCGGTTTCTGGTACCACAAGCCGTCGGCCAACGCGGCGGCGCTGAAGGCGTTCATCGTCAACCGGGTCGGCGATTTCGGATTTTCGCTCGGCATCTTCGCCACCTTCCTGGTGTTCGGCACCGTCTCGATCCCCGACATCCTCGCCGCCAGCCCAGGCATGGCCGGATCGACGATCGGCTTCCTCGGCGGCCGCATCGACACCATGACCCTGATCTGCGTGCTGCTGTTCATCGGCGCGATGGGCAAATCGGCGCAATTGGGCCTCCACACCTGGCTGCCCGACGCGATGGAGGGCCCGACCCCGGTGTCGGCTCTGATCCACGCCGCGACGATGGTCACCGCCGGCGTGTTCATGGTCTGCCGCCTGTCGCCGATGTTCGAGACCAGCGAGACGGCACTCGCGGTGGTGACGATCGTCGGCGCCGCCACCGCTTTCTTCGCGGCCACCGTCGGCACCGCCCAGAACGACATCAAGCGGGTGATCGCCTATTCGACCTGCTCGCAGCTTGGCTACATGTTCTTCGCCGCCGGAGTCGGCGCCTACGGGGCGGCGATGTTCCATTTGTTCACCCACGCTTTCTTCAAGGCTTTGCTGTTCCTCGGCGCCGGCAGCGTCATCCACGCCATGCACCATGAGCAGGACATGCGATTCTATGGCGGCCTCAGGCGCGAAATCCCGTTCACGTTCTGGGCAATGATGATCGGCACGCTGTCGATCACCGGCGTCGGCATCATCCAGCTGTTCGGGCTGCCGGGCCTGGGCTTCGCCGGCTTCTTCTCGAAGGACGCGATCATCGAGAGCGCCTATGCCAGCGGCACGCCGCTTGGCGGCCTCGCCTTCACCATCGGCGTCGTCTCGGCGCTCTTGACCAGTTTCTATTCCTGGCGGCTGATGTTCCTGACCTTCTACGGCGCGCCGCGCTGGGCGGCCTCGGAGCATATCCAGCACGCGCTGCACGGCGAGCAGGAAGAGCCGGGCTCGGAAGGGTCGATCCACGAGGACGAGGCCGAGCTGGGACCGGCGGCGGCGGGCAGCGGCGGCTATCATCCGCACGAGAGCCCGTGGACGATACTGGTGCCGCTCGGCCTGCTGTCGCTGGGCGCGATCTTCGCCGGCCTGGCCTGGCACGGCCCCTTCCTCGAGGCGGGGGAAGGCGCCCATTTCTGGGCGGGCAGCATCGCGTTCGACGCGCATTTGATGCACGCCATCCACGACGTTCCTTTATGGGTGAAGC
>JBQTJR010000150.1:0-19552 GCA_052386895.1 Sphingosinicella sp. | reverse complement strand
GCTTTCGCCGGGAAGCCCCGACGCCGGCGCCCATTCGACGCTGGTGCATTTGGCGAGGATGGTGATGCCCCGCTCCTTTTCCAGCGCGTTCGAATCCATCGCCCGCTCCTCGACCCGCTGATTGTCGCGCAGAGTCCCGGACTGGCGGAACAGCTGGTCGACGAGCGTCGTCTTGCCGTGGTCGACGTGGGCGATGATCGCCACATTGCGAATGCTCATGTCGTCAGCTCGATCGGGTCGGGGAAAGCGAGAATATAGGTTTTATGCTGCACTGCAACAAGGCCGGCGCCTCGCGGGGCGAGGGAGCGAGATAGTGGGCGACTGAGCCAAGATAAAGTGCACAAAGTTCACGGTCACGTCGCCGCAACTAGCGGCGGAACAGCTGCTCCAGGACCTCTGCGCCGCGCGCCAGCGCCCTTTGCTCGCTCGGCACCAGCAGGGCGATCCTTGCCGAGAGCGCCTTCACCCGCCGCTCGCGGCCCGCTTCCATCAGCCGGCGCCCCTTGGCGGTCGCCTCGAGGCGGATCGAGCGACGGTCGTCGGGATCGATCTCGCGGGTAACCAGCCCGGCCGCGACCAGCGCCTCGACGATGCGCGACATGGTGGGCGGGCGCACCTGCTCGGCCTCGGCCAGCGCCGCCAGCGAGGTGGGGCCGCCGAACGCGATCACCGACAGCGCCGACAGCCGCGAGCCGCTGAGGCCGCTGCCTTGGTCTTCGCGGCGAAGCGTCCGCAGCAGCCGGATCGACGCGCGGTGCAAACGATTGGCGACATCATGAAACTCGTCCGATCGGGTGCTTGCCATATTTAGTTAGCTATACTAATAGATGATGATTAGCAATAATTAGCCATGGCCTCGATTCGGCCCAGCCATATCGCCCAGATCGCTTTGCCGGTGCAGGACCTGGAGCGGGCCAAGGACTTCTACCGCGAGCGGCTTGGGCTGGCCCACCTGTTCGATGCGCCACCGGGCCTGTCCTTCTTTCAGTGCGGCGAGACGCGGCTGATGATGTCGCGCCCGGAAGGCACGGCGGGCAGCTCGATCCTCTATTACGCGGTGGCCAGCGCCCGCGAGGCGTACCAGGCGCTGGCCGCGGAGGGGATCGAGTTCCTCGAGGAGGCGCGGTGCATCGCCAAGGTCGACGGCAAGAACGTGTGGCTGGCGGTCGGCCGCGACAGCGAAGGAAATCTGTTCGGGTTGATGAGCGAGGAAGATTGAAGCGCCCGCGTCAGACTCGGTCGGGATGGGCGGCGGCGAACGCTTCGAGCCGGGCCGCCTCGGCGTCGGCGCGAACCAGCGACGGATAGGGATCGAGCGGCACTTCGAAGCGCCGCGCGTTGAACAGCTGCGGCACCAGGCAGACGTCGGCAAGGGTGGGTTCGTCGCCATGAAGGAAGCGGCCGGCATGCTGTGCGGCGAGGCTCTCCAGCGCCGCCAGCCCCTCGCTCACCCAGTGGCGATACCAGCTATCGCGCGCCGCCTGCGGCTGTTCGAGCGGCCCGGAGAGATATTTGAGCACGCGCAAATTGTTGAGCGGGTGGATGTCGCACGCCACCACCAGCGCCATCGCCAGCACCTGCGCGCGGGCGCCAGCTTCGGCAGGAAGCAGCGGCGGCTCCGGCCAGCCGGCCTCGAGCCGATCGATTATCGCCAGGCTTTGGCCGAAACCCTGGCCGTCCAGCTCGAGGAAGGGAACGAAACCCTGCGGATTGCGGGCGCAATAGTCCTCCGCCCGCTGCTCGCCCTCGAGCAAGTCGACGCGCACCGATGCGAAGGAAAGGCGCTTGAGGTTGAGCGCGATCCGCACCCGGTAGCAGGCCGACGAGCGCGGATAATCGTAGAGCGTGATGCGAGTCACGCCGCGGCCATTAGCCCAGGAATTTCAGAAATAGGAGCGGATGCCGACCACGAAATTGGCGGTATCGAGGTCGTCGCCCGATGCCCGCGCGATATCGGCGGTGCGGCCGACCAGGCGGAACCAGTTGAAGCCGAAATAAGGCGAGAAGGCCTCGGCCAGGCGGAGGCGCAAGCGCGCGCCCGCCTCGACGAAGATCGGCCCGCGGCCGATGCCAAGCGAGGGAGCGTCCTGGGCCGAAATCTCGGTCTCGAACGCCGGCTGCAGCACCAGCCGGCCGCCGATCGGCTGGTCGTACCAGCCGAAAGCCCGACCGATCAGCTCGCCGCGGGTCGACAGGAAGCCGAAGGCGCCGACATAGAGCCGTTCGTCGACGTTCCCCTGCACGCCGGCGGCGAGATAGGATCGGCGCGGACGCGGCTCGAAATCGCGCCGGTAGCCAATCTGAAAGGCGAGCCCCGCTTCGCTGATCGGCCGGCTGAACAGCGCCTGCGCCTCGAACAGGTCGATCGGGCCGCCGAAGGTGGCACTGCCCGAGGTAGCCAGCCAGAACCGGCCTTCCTGGTTGCCCAGCTCCGCCGACACGTCCCAGGCCATGCCGTTGCCTTCGGGAATCCATTCCAGCCGATCGCCGTAAAAGGCCAACCAGGCCGGGCGAAGCGCCGCCCGCACCCGCCGCGCCCGCCGGGCCGTAGCCGAGCTGCGGGGCGGGAGCCGCAGCCGCCGGCGGGGCGGCCGGCGCCAGCACGTCCTCGTAGCCAAGACGCTGGGCGGCCACCGGCTCCGCCAGCGCCACCGCCGCGATCGCGATTGCCCATGCCAAGCTGCGCATCGGCGATGGTGCATCACGGTTCGCCGAATTGCGCCAGTGGGTGCTTCGGCCCTGCCCCCGCAAAGGGACAGAAATCGGGCTTCCCCGCCGCGCCTGCCAGCAAGGGATCCGGCGCCGCCGCCCGGCACGGGTTCAACGCTTAAACCTTGGTTAGCCATTGCCCGCGCATAACTGGCGGCGGGGACTGAGGAGGTCACGTGACGACAGGACAGCTCGCGATTCTGCCGGTGCCCGACGGCCGCCAGGCCGAGCGGCGCATCGTCAACCTGGCGGCGCGGCTGCGCGACCCCGGCGCGCAGATTGCCGACGTGGAAGTGATCAACCTGTCGACCAGCGGCTTCATGGCCGAGGGCGAGATCGGGCTCGAGCCCGGCAGCCATGCCTGGCTCAAGCTGCCGGGCCTGGAGCCGCGCAACAGCAAGCTGGTGTGGGCCAAGGACGGCAAGGCCGGATTCGAGTTCTGCTCGCCGCTGCATCCCGGCACGATCGACCTGCTGGCGCAGCTCAACAAGAAGCCCGACAGGCCGAAGCGGCTGTTCGGCGTGCAGCCGGACTGATTTTCGAAACCAGGGAAACGTCGCTGCGGAGATTAAATGCGCGCTGCCGCGCGATGCCTCGAGCATGGTGCCGCTTGCGTGACTCGAACACGCGACCCCATCATTACGAAGGCATGAGTAGAGCGCGGAAAAATTGATGGTTTTCTAGTTGGTTCAGTTGATCCGAGCAGCTCCGATGACGACCTCCCAAACCCCTCCCAAACGCGGCGGAGATTGCGGATCGGAAACTTCCTAGCGAAAGCACTTTGGCAGGAGCGTTCTCGCTGAACCGACCTCGCGCCGTCCCACTCCCGGCAACGGAAGACATCACGATGTCCGTTATGGGTGGAAAGTGGACGTTTCGCTGGCAAATTACGATCAGCTCGCCTGGCGACGAATGGTTCTGCGCCTCTCGTTCCTTCTCGTCGGCCTTCGATAGTGACCGCGCACGCCAGCATGCTATGTTGCGCCGGTGTCGCAGTTAGGGATAACGCTTGAGAGCCTCGCCCTGTTGAGCCAGGTCGCAGGCGCGGTTGCAGTCTTCGCATCGCTGATCTTTGTCGGGTTTCAGATGCGTGAGCAGGCTAATGCGACTCGCGCGCAAACCGAACAGGCGATCGCCGGGAATTGGATGGCCTTGGCCCAGGTGATCGGTGATAGCGCCGAGGCATTCACCGCCGGTCTCTTGAGCACAAACGCCACGTTTGCCGATCTGAACGACGCCGATCGGATGAGGTTTCTGACTGCCCTATTCGCGCTCTTCAAGCACTATGAAAATATGTACCTGCAGTTCAGGAAAGGGCGCCTCGGCGAGGCGGAATGGGAGCCGTGGTCGAACCACATCCAAATGTACTTCCATCAGCCGGGCGTTCAATCGTGGTGGTGCTTGCGCAAGTCGACGTTCTCCCCAGTGTTTCGCGCGTTCCTTGATGACTCGGTCGCGCCGCACGAACTCAGCCCTGTCGCGCTCCATCACTCGGCCACGAAGGCGTAAAGAAGGGCTGCCTCTCAGCCGTCCACAGGCGAAGCATTATGTCCGCTTTGGGTCGAAAGCAGACAAGGCGAACCAGGAGGCGCGTCTAGCTTGGCAGGACGTGGGTTAGCTTTGAAAGCACCCAAACCCGTGCCACTCGCGGGGATAACGCCAAAGCGCTCTCGCAAGGGCGCGATCAAATTGCCTTGTGAAAGGACTGGTGCCGCTTGAGGGACTCGAACCCACGACCCCATCATTACGAATGATGTGCTCTACCAGCTGAGCTAAAGCGGCCCTGGCGGGGAGCGCGGCCTAACAGGCGCCCCTCGCTGACACAAGCTGGGGTGGCATGTGCAACAGCGCAAGGCCTCCCGCCAATTGTGTTCCTGGACCCCAGCCTACGCCGGGGCGCTTTGCACCCGCCGCAAGTGGCGGCGGTTGCTCGCGATTAACCATATTTCAACCCCATGCGTGCACCTGTCAGGAGCCCGAAAAGCGGGCGAGGTCAGGAACGGGGCGTATGGACAGCTACAGGGGTTTTGAGGACGAGCCCGCCTTCTCGGAGTCCACCAACGAGGAAGACGTGGCCCCCGAGCGTCCCCCCGAGATCGGCGTCGACGAGCGCCGCATGCACGTGCGCGCCTACAATTACTGGGTGTCGCTGCTGCATGGCCGTCCCTACCCTTCGATCAACGACATCGACCCGCACACCATCGAAGATTTCGGCGTCCATAGCGTGCTACTCGATTTCTCGAGCAACGCCGCCGATCCGGAAATCGCCTTTCTCGGCCGGACGCTGCGCGAGGAATGCGCGCTCGACCAGACCATCCGCAACATCAGCCAGGTGCCGACCCGCTCACTGCTGTCGCGGCTGACCGACCATTACATGCAGATCATCGCCAACCGCGCGCCGATCGGCTTCGAGGCGGAGTTCGTCAGCCAGCGCGGCCACAACACGCTGTATCGCGGCATCCTGATGCCGCTGTCGTCGAACGGCGAGGCCATCGACTATATCTACGGCGTCATCAACTGGAAAGAGCTGGCCGACAGCGACACCGCCCACTTGCTGGAAGACGAAATCGACCGCGCGATCGCGGCCGCGCCCGAAGTCACCGAGATGCCGGTCTGGGCCGACGGGCCCAACGCCGAGATCGAGGAGCCGGATCCGGTGCGCGAGTCCGCGCCCGAACCGGCGGCCGAAAAGCCCGACAATCTCGAGCTGTGGCCCGAGCCGACGCAGGAAGCGGTCAACGAGGAAGCGCTGCCCGAGCTCACCGCCGAGGCGACGCTCGACGACCGCCTGACCGTCGCGCGCGCCGGCGCGGACCGTGCCAATGCTTCGGAACAGCGCAGCCGCAGCGCACTCTATCTCGCTCTCGGCCTCGCTTACGATTTCGCGGTCGCCGCGGAGAGCGATCCCGACGGCTATCAGCGGCTGCTCGACGAGGCCGGGCTGAAGGTCCAGGAACGCGCGCCGATGACGCCGGTGGCCAAGCTGGTGTTCGGCGCCGGCTGCGCCAAGGCGCGGCTGACCGAGTTCGCCGCCGCCCTCTCCTGGGCGAAGCGCGAGCAGCTTCCCGCCGGAGCGCTCGCCGAGCGCATCGCCGAGCATGACGGCGGCCTCAAGGGCATCGTCCAGGCCGAGCGCAAGGCGCGCCGGCCGCAGGCGGCACCCGACCGCTGGCAGCAGGTGCGCGAGGCACTGCGCCAGGCGCCGGCGCTGGCCGAGCTCGACCCCGCGCTGGCCCCCGAGGGCGGCGATTTCGTGCTGCTGATCGCGCGGCGCGAACCCGACCGGCTGGCGATCGTCGCGCCGGTCGCCGACGAGAGGCTGGTCGAGCAGGCGATCCGGAAATCGCTTCCGCGCAAGCGGCGCGCCGCCTAAATACTTCCTCCGAAAGGAGGAATCCACATGCACTTATGGCTTCTGCCGCTGCTGGTGGCCGCGTCCGGCGCCGCCGCCCAGCCCGACACCCGCACCGTCGAGGTGCAGTTGTCGAGTTTCCGCTTCGAACCCCGCACGCTGCGCCTGGCGGCCGGCCAGCCGGTGACGCTGCGGCTGGTCAATAGCGGCCGCGGCGGCCACAATTTCTCGGCCCCGGAATTCTTCGCGGCGGCGCGCGGTTCGCGTCCGAGCGGCGGCGCGGTCGAGGTGCCGAGCCGTTCGACGGTCAACGTAAGCGTGATACCAGCCAGGGGCCGCTACCGGCTGCGCTGCACACATACCCTTCACAGCACGCTCGGCATGCGCGGCCAGATCATCGTCGAATAAGGTCCCGCCTCCTCGCCTTGCCGCCCTGCGAAGGGCAGGGCTATAGCCGCCCGGTCTTTGCGGCCGGCCGCGATCAGCCCAGGAGCCATTGCCGATGAATGCGGACAGCGCGGTAGTGAAAAAGCCGCTGCTGGACAGCCTGAGCCGCTTGCTGCGCGAGCGCGCCCTTCCCGCCGAAAGCGAGTATTTCGGCTATCCGGCGGCACGGGCCGCGGCCGAGTATATCATCGCCTGCGCGGGCGTCCGCCCGCGCGGGCTGGCGCTGGTCCGGATCGAGCCAGCCGGCACACAGGTCGGCCGGCGGCGGATGCGGATCTGCATCGCCAATGACGACATGCCGTTCCTGGTCGATTCGATCGCCGGAGCGATCGCCGGACACGGCCTGATCATCCATCGCCTGCTGCACCCGGTGGTGTGCGTGCGCCGCGACAAATCGCACCGCCTGAGCGCAATCGAGCCATTGTGCGACGACAAGAAACGCCGCGAATCGATCATGTACATCGAAGTCGACCGCGCCGACGCCCGCACCCGCACCCAGCTGCTCGCCGAGCTGCACCGGGTGCTCGCCGACGTTCGTGCCGCGGTCGACGACTGGCGGGCGATGCAGCAGCGCATGCGCAAGGACGCCGACCTGATCGACGACAAGGAGGGCGCCGCGCTGCTGCGCTGGCTCGCCGACGGCGCCATGACCCTGCTCGGCTACCATGTCGAGCAGCCGACCGGACAGCCGGTGCGCGCGCTCGGTCTGTTCAAGCTGCCGGGCGAGCCGACCGACGAAGGCGGTTGCATGGGCGCGATCCGCTATTTCGAGGGCGGCGGCGCGGTGCCGCTGATCGCCAAGGCCGATCGCCGTTCCACCGTTCACCGCCAGGTTCCGTTCGACCTGATCGCGGTGCCGGTGCGCGAGAAGGGAAAGATCACCGGCGTCGGCGTTCATGCCGGCCTGTGGACCAGCGAATCGCTGACCGCGCCGGTCGAGGATGTGCCGCTGCTGCGGCGGATGCTCGCCGATCTCGAGCGGCATTTCGGCTTCGACCGCAGCGGCCATAGCGGCAAGGCGCTGCGCCACGCTTTCAGCTCGCTGCCGCACGACCTCCTGATCAACCTGTCGCCGGAAGCGATCCGCACGCTGGTGACCACCGCCATGTTGCTGGCTGACCGGCCGCGGCCGACGCTGGCGCTGGTGCGCTCGATCCTGCGCGGGCACTTGTTCGCGTTCGTCTGGCTGCCGCGCGACGAGCTGACCACGCGCCGGCGGGTGGCAATCGGCGAAATGATCGAGCAAGCCTCGGGCGGCCGCACCACCAGCTGGTCGGTCGATCTCGGCGACGGCGACCTCGCGCTGGTGCGCTACACCTTCGCGGTCACGTCGAATTCGCCCGATCCCGACGTCGCCGCGCTCGACCGACAGCTCGACGCGATGGTGCTGGGCTGGGAGCCCAAGGTCGAGGAAGCGCTCGGCGAGCTGGTCGGCGCGGGACGGGCAACGCGCCTCGCGCTCACCTACGTCGATCGCTTTCCGGAAGGCTATCGCATCCGCACCGGACCCGAGGAGGCGGCGGCGGACATCGCCCGCATCGACCGGCTCGAGGACAGCCGCGCGCGCGACGTGCGGTTGTGCCGCGTCGATGCCGCCACCGCCGGGGGCAGCCGGCTCAACCTCAAAATCTATCGCCGCGGCGCGATCATTCCCTTGTCCGAGGCGGTACCGGTGCTGGAGAATTTCGGCTTCCGGGTGCTGGAAGAAATTCCGACCCGGCTGACCGAGGGCGAGGTGGCCTACATCCACGATTTCGCGCTGGAGACGACCGGCGACGCTTCGGTCGGACCGATTCTCGACCGCGCCGGCCTGGTCGAGCAGGCGATCGCCGCGGTGCTCGAGGGCCGCGCCGAAAACGACGCGTTCAACCAGCTCATCATCGGCGCATCGCTCGATCCGCGCGAGGTCGTCCTGTTCCGCGCCTGGTTCCGCTATTTGCGCCAGACCGGCCTCTCGTATTCGCTGATCACCGTCGTCGAGGCGCTGCGCGAGGCGCCGGACGTGACACGCTCGTTGATCGAGCTGTTCGACGCGCTGCACGATCCGGCCCGCGCCGAGGGCCGCGACGAGGCGGTCGCCGCGGCCGAGCGCCATATCGGCAACGGCCTGGCGTCGGTCGCGGCGATCGACGAGGACCGTATCCTGAGGCTGCTGCGCGGAGTGATCGTAGCAACCTTGCGGACCAACGCCTTCGCGCCGGCGGGCGCGGAAGCGTTCGCGTTCAAACTCGATTCCGCCCTGGTCCCGGACCTGCCGGCACCGCGGCCGTGGCGCGAAATCTGGGTGTACAGCCCGCGGATCGAGGGCATCCACCTGCGCGGCGGCCCGATCGCGCGCGGCGGCCTGCGCTGGTCCGACCGCCGCGACGATTTCCGCACCGAGATCCTCGGGCTGATGAAGGCGCAGCTGGTCAAGAACGCGGTGATCGTCCCGACCGGCGCCAAGGGCGGATTTTTCGCCAAGCAGCTGCCGCCGGCTTCCGAGCGCGATGCCTGGCTGGCGGAAGGCACCGAGGCCTATCGCATCTTCATCCGGGCGCTGCTGTCGGTCACCGACAACATCGTCGGCGACAGCATCGTGCACCCGCCGCAAGTGACGATTCGTGACGATGACGACCCCTATTTCGTCGTCGCCGCCGACAAGGGCACCGCCGCCTTTTCCGACGTCGCCAACGAGATCGCGGTTTCGCGCCATTTCTGGCTGGGCGATGCCTTCGCCTCCGGCGGCAGCTACGGCTACGACCACAAGGCGATGGGCATCACCGCCCGCGGCGGCTGGGTCTCGGTGCAGCGCCATTTCCGCGAAACCGGCATCGACGTGCAAAGCGAGCCGATCCGGGTCGCCGGCGTCGGCGACATGTCGGGCGACGTATTCGGCAACGGCATGCTGCTGTCGAAGGCGATCAAGCTGGTCGCCGCGTTCGACCACCGCCATATCTTCCTCGATCCCGATCCCGACCCGAAGAAGAGCTTTGGCGAGCGCAAGCGGCTGTTCGAGCTGCCTCGATCGACCTGGGCCGATTACGACAAGACACTGATTTCGAAGGGCGGCGGCGTCTTTCCGCGCAGCCAGAAAGCGATTCCGCTCAGCCCCGAGGTGCGGGCGCTGCTCGGTATCGCGGAAGAAACGGTCGAACCCAACGCATTGATCAGTTCCATTCTCATGGGCCCGGTCGACCTGCTGTGGTTCGGCGGCATCGGCACCTACGTGAAAGCGCGCGCCGAGAGCCACGCCGATGTCGGCGATCCCGGCAATGACGGCATCCGCGTCAACGCCGCCGAGCTGCTCGCCAAGGCGATCGGCGAAGGCGCCAATCTCGGCATCACCCAGGCCGGCCGGGTCGAGTTCGCGCTCGCCGGCGGCCGCATCAACACCGACTTCATCGACAATTCGGCCGGGGTCGATTGCTCGGACAACGAGGTCAACATCAAGATCCCGCTCAATCGCGAGATGGCCGACGGCAAGCTGACCTTCGAGGCGCGCAACGCCCTGCTCGCCGATATGGAGGACGAAGTCGCCGCGCTCGTGCTCGAGGACAACCGGTTGCAGACGCTGGCGCTGTCGATCGCCGAGCGCGGCGGCGCCGGCGCGCTACCGCAGCAGGTGCGGGTGATCGAGATGCTGGAGGAAAGCGGCCGGCTGAATCGCGCGGTCGAGGGCCTGGAAAGCAACGAGGACCTGTTGCGGCGGGCGCAGCAGGATCACGGCCTCACCAGACCAGAGCTGGCGGTGCTGCTGTCGACAGCCAAGATGCGGATGCAGGCGGCGATCGAGTCGGCGAAGTTCACCGACGATCCGACGCTCGAGCCGGAACTGCTTGCCGCGTTTCCGCCGCAGATGCAGAAACAGCATCGCGACGCCATCCTTCACCATCGGCTGCGCCGCGAGATCATCGCGACCAAGGTCGCCAACCGCTTCGTCAACCGGCTGGGGATCGTCGCGCCGTTCGCGCTGACCGAGGAGGAAGGCGCCTCGTTCGGCCAGGCCGCCGCCGCCTTCATTGCCGCCGAGCGGCTGTTCGAGATGCCGCGCTTCTGGGCCGAGCTCGACGAGGCCGACGTCGCCGAGGAGATCAGGCTGGCGCTGTTCGACCGCGCTTCGACCGGCCTGCAATTCCACATCGCCGATCTGCTGCGCAGCACTTCGCCCGATTTGACGCCTGGCGAACTGGTGGCGCGGCTCGAACCGGGCCTGGCGAAGCTCAATGCGGCGCTCGACCAGCTGCTGCGGCCCGAGCCGCGCGCCGAAGCCAACGGCCTGCGCGCCAGCCTCGAGAAACTGGGTGCGCCGGCCAAGCTGACAGAGCCGATCGTGCGGATGTTCGAACTGAATGGCGGCATCGGCCTGGCGGTGCTCGGCCAGAAGCTCGGCGTCGACGAGATCGTGCTGACCAAGGCCTATACCCGCCTCGGCGAGGCGCTCGGGCTCGACTGGGCGCAGAACGCCGCCAACCATTTCCAGGCGCGCGACCAGTGGGAGCGGCTGCTGACCGCCGGCCTGGCACGCGATTTCGAGCAATTGCGGCTCGAGTTTCTCGGCCGCCGCAACAGCCTCGAGCCGGAAGCGGCCGTGGAGAAATGGGTCGCCGAGCAGGGCCCCCGGATCGGGCAGTTCCGCAAGACGGTGGAACGCGCCCGTACCTCTTCGGTCACTACTGCGCCGATGCTCGCCCAGATCGCCACCCAGGCGCGGGTGCTGCTGGCGCGGTGGTAACTTGGTTCCTTTGGCGCGCCGATGCTCGCCCAGATCGCTACCCAGGTCAGGGTCTTACTGGCCCGCTAGCGTTCCGTGGCGCGCCGCAGCAGCCAGACGCGCAGATAAGAAGCGAGATTGGGCGGCGAAGCTGCCGCCACGCGCTCGGCATCGAGCCGGGCGACCAGCGCATTCAAAGGCAGGTCTTCCGCCTCGGCCGCATCGCGCAACGCCTGCCAGAATGGCGGCTCGAGGCTGACCGACGTGGCGTGGCCGGCAATCATCAGCGAGCGCTTGACCGGTCCCATGAACTAATCCTCGACGAGATCGCGGCCTTCGCCGGATGAAACGCCGCCGGCGTTTCAGTACATGTGCTGGCCGCCGTTGATCGACAGGGTCGAGCCGGTGACGAAGCCGGCCTCCTCGCCGCACAGGAAGACGACGCCGCGGGCAATCTCCTCGGCGCGGCCGAGCCGGCCGACCGGGATGCGGGCGACGATCTTCTCGAGCACGTCGGGCGGCACCGCCGCCACCATCTCGGTGTCGATATAGCCGGGCGCGATCGCGTTGACGGTGATGCCGGCGCGCGCGCCTTCCTGCGCCAGCGCCTTGGTGAAGCCGTGAATGCCCGACTTGGCGGCAGCGTAATTGACCTGCCCGTACTGGCCGGCCTGGCCGTTGATCGAGCCGATATTGACGACGCGGCCGAATTTGCGCTCGTTCATCCCGTTCCACACTGCCTTGGCCATGTTGAAGCAGCCGCCGAGATTGACGTCGATCACCTCGTCCCAGGCCTGCCGTTCCATCCTCTTCATCGTGCCGTCGCGGGTGATGCCGGCATTGTTGACGAGAATGTCGACCGGCCCGAGCTCGCCCTCGACCGCGGCGACGCCGGCCTGGCAGGCCTCGATTTCGGCAACGTCCCACTTGAAGGCGCGGATGCCGGTGCGATCGGTGAAATCGCGCGCCTTTTCCTCATTGCCGGCATAATTGGCCGCGACCGTGACGCCCGCATCGCGCAACGCGACGCTGATCGCCTCGCCGATGCCGCGGGTGCCGCCGGTCACGATTGCGAAGCGGGCCATCTCATTCTCCTCTTTTTCGTGGTTGGCGCGGCTTATTGCGCCCCTTGCCAACCTTCAAGCTCGCGGCCGATCAGGCTGTGCAGCATGTCCAGGCCCGGTTCGCTGTCGTTGAGGCAGGCGAGGCAGGCGAAATGGCTGCCGCCGGCGGCGAGAAAGCTGAAACGGCCGCGGATCGCCAGTTCCTCCAGCGTTTCGAGGCAGTCAGCGGCAAAACCGGGCGCTACCACCGCCACCCGGGTGACTCCCCTGGCCGGCAAGCCGGCCAGCGTTTCCGCGGTCGCCGGCCCAAGCCATTTCGCCCGGCCGAAACGTGACTGGAACGCGACGACCAGCTCGCGGCCGAGCGCCAGCGAGAGCAATCGCGCGGTCTCCAGGCACTGATCGCGATAGGGGTCGCCGAGCCGCCGGGTACGTTCGGGCATCGAGTGGAAGCTGGCGACGATAGCCTGCGGCTCGAAACCGAGCGTGGCGAGCTGCGCTTCGACGCTCGCCTTGAGCGCCTGGATATAGGCCGGATCAGCAAAATAAGGCGGCAGCATGCGTTGCGCCGGCTGATGGCGCAGCCGCCGCATTTGGGTACAGGCGGCATCGTAAGCCGAGGCCGTCGTGGCCGCGCTGTATTGCGGATAAAGCGGCGCCAGCAGCAGGCGATCGCAGCCGGCTTCGATCAGCGCGTCGATGCGTGCAGCGATCGAGCGGCGGCCGTAGCGCATGGCATGGTCGACAATCACTTGCGGCCCGAGCGCGCCGACGAGCGCCGCCGCCTGGCGGGCGGTGATCACCGCCAGCGGCGATCCCGCATCGGTCCAGACCTGCCGGTAGAGACGCGCCGAGCGGCGCGAACGCACCGCCAGCACCAGCTCGAGCAGCGGCCGCCACAGCAGCCGGGGAAGCTCGACGACTCGCCGATCGGACAGGAATTCGCGCAAATAGGCGCGAACCGCGCGTGGCGAGGGCGCCTCGGGCGTGCCGAGATTGACCAGCAGGACGCCGACGCGTCCGCTCATCGATCGAGCATCAGCGGCAGCGCGCGCAGCCGACGTCCGGCCAACGAGAACAAGGCGTTGGCGATGGCGGGCGCCGCCACCGGCACCGCCAGCTCGGTGATGCCGCCGGGTTCCTCCTCGCTGTCGATCAGCTCGACGGTGACGTCGGGCGCATTACGCAGCACCGGCAGGCGGTAGGCGCCGAGCGTACGCGCCGAAGGCAGACCGCGGGCAAACGCGATCGGCGGGGAGAGCGCGGCGGCGAGGCCATGGAGAAAGCCGCCCTCGACCTGCTGCTTGACGATTTCCGGATTGACGATGCGGCCGCAATCGACCGCGCAGACGGCGCGCAGAACGCGCGCGCGGCGGTCGCGGCCGAGCTCGATCTCGACCAAGGCGGCGATATGCGAGCCGAACGCGCTGTGCGCGGCGAGGCCCATGCCGCTGCCCGGCGGGCCGCCGTCCCAGCCGCCGATCGAGGCCGCCTGGGTGAGCGCCCGCGCCAGCCGCGGATTGTCGGCCAGCATCCGCATCCGGAACGACAAGGGCTCGATGCCCGCGGCGCGGGACAGCTCGTCGACGAAGCTCTCGGTGAAAAAGCAGCCGGCGGCGTGGGCGCCGCCGCGATCGATGCCGGTGGCCAGGCCGAGATCGACCAGGACGTGCTCGATCGCGACATTGGCGATCGCATAAGGCGGCATTGCGCCGGCGCCGGTGCCGCCGTCGGGGCGGAAGAAACTCTCGGCCGCGCGGAGGCGGCGCGCCACTTCGGCGGACGTGTCGGGCGCGGCGATACGCGCCCGCCACGCCGAGATGCCACGCGGCGAGATCCAGGCGCTCATCTGCGCCGCCGCCGCCGGCCTGAAGGTATCGCGCTGAATCTCCTGGATGCGCGGCCAGCTGAGCTGCACCGGCCGCTCGACGCGCGTTGCGAGAAATGCGGCCTGCTCGATCGCGGCGGTCTCGAGCTTGCGGCCATAACCGCCGCCGGCGAGCGCCGGGTAGAACGTCACCTGCGATTCGGCGCAGCCGGCGGCGCGCGCCGCAGCCGCCCGGGCGAGGCCGGGCGCCTGGCTCGGCGCCCAGATTTCGAGACGGTCGCCCTGCCAGCGCGCGGTGGCGGTGAGCGGCTCGAGGACGGCGGTCGGTGCCAGGCCGAGCGAATAGCGGGCGGTGACCGGGCTGGCGCCCGCAAACTCCGCATCGATGTCACCGCGCTCGAACAAGGTGTCGGCGGTTCCGGTTTCGAGGGCAGCAACGAGGGCTTCGTGGACCGCTTCGGCGGACGGGCCAGGCGCAAGCCGGTAGCGGGGGCGCAGTCTTTCCAGCCCCTTGGCCGCCGCCCACCAATTGCTTCCCACCACCGCCACGAAATCGTCATGTTCGACCACCTGCAGCGCCCCGGGAACCGCCTCGGCGGCAGCACGGTCGAGCGAGACCCGGCTGCTGCCCGGCGGGGCGCTGCGCAGCGCGGCAAAGACCATGTCGGGGATGCGCACGTCGCCGGCGAACATCGCCGAGCCGTCGATCTTGGCGGGAAGATCGAGCCGCGGCAGCGGCTGCCCGGCCAGCCGGTCGTCGACGCCGCCCCTGATGGGCAAGGATGAGGGAGGGGTCAGCCCGGCGGCCGCCTCGGCCAGCTCGCCGAACGGGAGGCGATTGGCCTCGTGCCAGATGAAGCCGTCGCGCGCCTCGAGGATTTGCCAGTCGACGTTCCAGCGCTGCGCCGCCGCCAGGCTGAGCAGGGCGCGGGCGGCTGCGCCCGCCTCGCGCAGGAAACCCTCGAAATGACGCACCGAGCTCGACCCGGCGGTCAGCATCACAGCATTGCCACGGGCATATTGCCGCGCCGACCAGCGATCGATGCCGAACAGCGACGGAAAGGCGCTGCCGGCCGCGGCCTGCTCGGCGAGCAGCAGGTTGGCGTACAGCGGGCTGACCGGCGCCGGCTCGACCGCGACCGTTCGCCAGTCGGCGCCGAGCTCGTCGGCCAGGATTTGCGGCAGGCTGGTATAAACCCCCTGGCCGAGCTCGGTCTGCGGCACGGCGACGATGACCCGGCCGTCGCGGCCAATCTTCAGGAAGGCGTTGAACACGGTCTCGTCGGGCCCGGCGCGAAGATTGGGCCGGTAATCGCGCGGCCACAGCGCCCAGGCGAGCACCAGCCCGATGCCGGCGCCGCCGCCGATCAGCAAATTACGGCGGCTGATGCCCTCTCTGACGCTCGCCATCGCCGAGTGCATAGTGGGCTGGCAGAGGAGGGGAAAGGTGCCGGTCGCGCTTGATTAAGCCGCCCGGTTTGGCCATCGGCGGCGCGATGGCCGCCCGCCTCTACCAGGAATATAAGAGCGCGATGCAATCCGGCAGGGCGCGCACCGGCCGCTGGGTGCTGGAGTTCGAATCGGCGCGCCGCAGGCGGCCCGACCCGCTCACCGGCTGGTCGGGCGGCGCCGACACGGCCGAGCAGGTGAAATTGCTCTTTCCCACGCTCGCAACCGCCAAGGCCTATGCCGAACGCGAAGGAATCGAATTCCACCTGGTGCCGGCGTCGGAGCCGGAGCTGAAGCTGCAAGCCTATGCCGACAACTTCCGTTGAATCCGCTCTGGCTGCGGCCGGAATCGGACCGTCCGGTCATTCACCGTTCATCCTTGAGCCCTGATTGATTCACCCATGCTCACGGCCGTCCTGCTGGCCGCATCGCTGACGCCGCTGGCCTGCCGCCCCGAGCTGGAGCGAATTGCGGCTGACGCGCGCGGCCAGCCCTACGACCTGGTGCAAGGACCCTACGAGGTGGTTCCAGGCGACCTACGGGTTCACGTCGTTTACAGCGAGGACGGCGTCCACCGCATCGTCGAGCATCGCTGCGAGAACGGACGAGTCGTCAGCCGCAGCTGGACCGAGCGCGGCAATGGCGCCCTCGACCCAAGCTCGATCGAATCAATCCTGCGGAGAGCAAAGTGGCTCGAGCAGCCCGGGAGCCAGCAGAAGCAATAACTTGACGTCGATCGCGCAGCCGGACGCACGCTTCGCGGCAACGAACGAGCCGACGTCGGCCAGCGCAACCCGATGGACGATAATCTCCTCGCCGCCGACGCCGCCGCCCTCGCCGGTTCGGGCCAGGCCCTCGGCGCGCAGCAGGGTGAAGCCCTCGGACGACATTCCGGGCGAGGCGTGGAAGCGGCCCAGCTCGACCAGCCGCTCGGCGCGATAGCCGGTTTCCTCCTCGAGCTCGCGCAAGGCGGCCGCCTCGATTTCCTCGCCATCGGCATCGTCGCCGATCAACCCGGCCGGCAATTCGAGGCAGGGCGCCGACAGCGGCACGCGATATTGCTCGACCAGCAGCACGGCGCCGCGGTCGACCGCCAGGATCACCGCCGCCCCGATCCCCCGGCTGCGCGACACATATTCCCATTTTCCGCGCCTCCTGGCGGTGATGTAGCGGCCTTCCCAGACGACTTCTTCGTCCTCGGTTGCGCTGCTCACAGCTCGACCAGCCGGTCGCACAGCTCGTTCGGGTTGAGGCCGCTCGCCGGCAGGATGCGGGCCAACACCTCGCCGACCCTGGCGACCGCCAGCGCCATGCCTTCGCCTGGCTTGCCCGCTTTCACCTCGTCGATCATCGCCGCCATCGCCTCGCCCCAGGCTTCGGGCTCGACCTGGCTGGCGATCGCCCGGTCGGCGACGATCTCGGCCCGATGCTCGGCCAGCGAGAGATAGATGAGGATACCGGTACGGCCGGTGGTGCGCGCCTCGCAACCCGAGCGGAACAGCTCGACCGCGCGCTGGTGGACGCGGCGCGCCTTGATCCCCGCCGGTGTCAGCGCCAGCCGCAGCTTTTGCGAGGACAGCGTCAGCCGCACGATGAGGAAGACGGCCGCCAGCAGCAGGGTCAGCGTGGCCATCAGCGCACCGCGGGTGAAGTCCTGGTCCCAGTCCAGCACCAGCGCCTCGGCCCGGTCGATCCAGCTCCCCGGCAGCGCCGCAAGCAGCGGCGGCACCGCCAGCATTGCCAGCGCCGCCCACGCGAAGGCGACGTCGCGGTAAGAGTCGGAGCGCGATGCGACGATGGTGACGATCTCGCCGTCGCTCGCCTGTTCGGCGCGCGCGACCGCTTCGCTCACCCGGTCATGGTCGGCCTGGGAAAGATGCATCACCACCCTCCCGAGGCGCCGCCGCCGCCGAACGAGCCGCCGCCTCCCGAGAAACCGCCAAAGCCACCGCCGCCGCCGCCGAACGAGCCGCCGCCCCAGCCGCCCCAGCCACGGGAGCGGCCGCTCCAATCCTCCATGCCCGGCCCCCAGATGACGATCGGCGCGACGCGGCCGCGGCGGCGGCGATACTTGCGGCCGAACAACCGCCGCCGCAGCATCGAGAACAGGATGAAAAAGACGACAATCACCCAGAAGGCGAGCGGGATGAAATTGGCGAAATCGCCGGCGCGGACGCGGTTGGCATTGGCCGCCTCTAGCGCACGCTGCTCGGCGAGCTCGGGCGGCGCCCGTAACTGCGCGATGATCGCCTCGACGCCGGCATTGATGCCGCCGGGAAAATCGCCGTCGCGGAAGCGGGGAACCATGTCGTTGTTGATGATCTGGCTCGACAGCGCGTCGGTGACGATCGGCTCCAGCCCATAGCCCACTTCGATGCGCGTCTTTCGCTCGGCCGGCGCGACGATGAGGATGACGCCGTTATTGGCGCCGCGCTGGCCGATCCCCCAGTGGCGGCCGAGCTGGTAGCCGTAATCCTCGATCGGATAGCCTTCGAGGCTGGCAATCGTGGCGACGACCAGTTGCCGGCTCGACGCCTGTTCGAGCGCCTCGAGCCTGGCGGTCAACCCGGCTTCCTGCGGCGGCGACAGCAAGTCGGCCTGGTCGACGACGCGACCGGTCAGCGGCGGGAACGTCTGGGCCCAGGCCGGAGCGGCGACCAGCAAGGCCAGTGCGAGCAGCCACGCCCGCAAGGCAGGGACAAGGACCACTATTGGGTGTTGCCGGCCGGGCTATCGAAGCTGACCCGCGGCGCTACCTCCGCACCCGGGGTGATCGCCTGGTAGGGCACCATCGGGTCCGAACCGTAGATGATCCGCGCGCCGATCACCGACGGGAAGGTGCGGATCTCGGTATTATAGGCGCGGACTGCCTCGTTATAATCGCGGATGGCGATGTTGATGCGGTTCTCGTTCCCTTCGAGCTGCTGCATCAGGGTGGCGAAATTCTGCTGGCTGCGCAGCTCGGGATAGGCTTCCTGCAGCCGCTGCAGCGGCAGGATGGCGGCGCGCAACTGGCCCTGCGCCTCGGCGAAGCGCTGCATCGCCGCCGGATCGGTCAGCTGCTCGGGCGAGACGGTGATGCGCGTGGCATCGGCGCGGGCCTGGGTGACGCCGGTCAGGATCGCCTGTTCCGAGGCGGCCGAGGCGCGCACCGTCTCAACGAGGTTGGGGATGAGGTTGGCGCGGCGCTGGAAGCTGGCCTGGACGTCGGCCCATTTCGCCTTGGCGCTTTCCTCCGCGGTCGGGATCGAATTGATGCCGCAGGCCGACAGGCTGACGGCGAAAGCGGCAAGCACGGCGAACAGACGCATGGCAAACCCTCCGCTGCTGATGCGGCCGAACCGGTAGGCGTTTCGCCCATCGGCCGCAACGGCGCAAAGCAAAGGCACGAGGCCAAGACCTGGGCCCCTCAGTCAAGGTCGCGCTAGTTGAAGGTGGCGTAGGCCTCGTTGCCGACGAACCCCATCGCAACGACGCGGGCGCGCTTGGCAACCGCCAGCACCTCGTCGACCATTTCGTAGCGCGCCTCCGGATGGGGCTGCATGTGCAGTTCCGGCGTCGGCGACATCGTCGTGGTGACCTCGAGATACTGGCGCAGCTGGAAGAGATTGATCGGCGTGCCGTTCCACAGCACGACGTCGCCCGGCATGACCACGATCTTGTTCTTCACCGGATCGATCAGGGGCGGCGGCGTGTCGGGCGCGTTGACCGGCAAGTCCAGCTTCACAGCGTGGGTCTGCACCGGGATGGTGATGATGAACATGATCAGCAGCACCAGCATCACGTCGATCAACGGCGTGGTGTTGATGTCCATCATCGGTTCGCTTGATTCGGGATTGAGGGTGGCAGCACTCATTATCTAGCTCCCAATAGCCCGGTTACAGCCGGCGCCCGCCGCGCGGCGGCGGTTCGGAAATGAACCCGATGCGCGCGAAGCCCGCCCGTTGCATCGTGTAGATGGCGCCGCCGATGCAGCGGTACGGGGTATTGATGTCGCCGCGGATATGCGC
>JBQTJR010000149.1:0-2493 GCA_052386895.1 Sphingosinicella sp. | reverse complement strand
GTCGCCGCGGCCGCGCGGCGCCGCCGCCTCGCGCGACTGCTCCTCCTCGACCTGGCGGCCGCTGTGGCGCGGCAGGTAGAGCGCGATCCTCGTGCCCTGGCCTTCCTCGGACTCGATCCTGATCTGGCCGCCCGACTGGCTGACAAAACCGTAGACCATCGACAGGCCGAGGCCGGTGCCCTTGCCGACTTCCTTGGTGGTGAAGAAGGGTTCGACCGCGCGCCGCAGCGTGTCGGGACTCATGCCGAGGCCGGTGTCGGAGACGCGGATCATCACGTAATCGCCCGGTGCGATCTCCTCGCCGGCGACCGCCGCCTCGCCGGCGAGCCGGGCGGCCGCGGTCTCGATGGTCAGCTTGCCGCCGTCGGGCATGGCGTCGCGGGCGTTGACCGCGAGGTTGAGGATCGCGCTTTCCAATTGGTGCGAGTCGACGTCGATGCGCCCGAGGCCGGCGGCGAGCCGGGTCTCGACCTCGATCGTCTCGCCAAGCGTGCGGTGCAAGAGCTCGATCATGCCGGTGACGAGGGTATTGGCGTCGACCGATTTCGGCGACAGCGGCTGGCGGCGCGAGAAAGCGAGCAGCCGCTGGGTCAAGGTGGCGGCGCGCAGCGCGCCAGTCATCGCATTGTCGAGCGCGCGCACCAGCTTGGGGTCGCGGACGTCGCCGAGCCGGCGGGCGGCAAGATCGAGATTGCCGGCGATCACGGTCAGCAGGTTGTTGAAATCGTGGGCGATGCCGCCGGTCAATTGGCCAACCGCCTCCATCTTCTGCGCCTGGCGGAGCGCTTCCTCGGTGCGCTCGCGCCCGGCGATCGCGTCGGCGATGCGCTGCTCGAGCGACTGATTGAGTTCGGTCAGCGCCGCTTCGGCACGGCTGCGCTCGGCGATCTCGCGCTGCGCCGATTCGAACAGCCGGGCATTGTCGATGGCGATCGCGGCCTGGCCGGCGATGCCGACCACCAGCTGCTCGTGCTGCTCGGTGAAGCGGCCAACATCGGGATGGCCGAACAGCAGACCGCCAAGCACGTCACCGGAGCGCGAGATGACCGGCACCGCGAGGTAGGAGCGGACCGGCAGATGCTCCTTGGGCATGCCGTGATGGGTGTCGCTCTTGCCGTAGCGCGGGTCGCTGGTGATGTCGTCGGAGCGGACGATGCCGGTGCCGTCGAAGGTCGGCGCGAATATCGCCGTTTTGCGCGGCATCGGGAATTTCTCGAACAAAGCGCGGTCGACCCCGGAAATGGTGAACAGCATGTAGCTTTCACCCGCCCGGTCGACGACGTTGTAGAAAAAGGCGCCGACCTGGGCGCCGCTCAATTCGAGCGCGGCGTCGGTAACCTGCTGCACCAGCCTGTGCACGTCGAGCTCGCCGGCGAGCGTCGCGGCGGTGCGATTGAGCGTCTCGAGCCGGCCCCGTTCCTCGAGCAAAGCCGCCTCGGCTTCCTTCGCCTCGGTAATGTCGTAGGCGGCGCCGATGAAGCCGATATGCTCGCCGCCCGGCCCGAAGCGCGGCTGCGACACCGAGCGCATCCAGCGATAGAGGCCGTCGTGCCGGCGGTAGCGACCCTCCAGCGCAAAGGTTTTCAGCGAGGCTTCTCCGGCGAGCGACTCGCCGAGTATCCGGTCCGCATCGTCCGGGTGGATGATCGTGCGCCAGTCGAACTCCCTGGCTTCCTCGTGGGAAACGCCGAGAAAATCGACATAGGCCTGGTTGACGAAATCGCGCTTGCGGTCGACCCGGGTGACCCACATCGCCACCGGCGTCGAATCGGCGATGCGGCGGAAGCGGGCCTCGCTCTCCTGCAGCGCCGCTTCGGCATTCTTGCGCGCGGTGATGTCGACGCTGATGGCCAGGACATTGCCGCTCCCTTCGTCAGCGGTTCTGACTGGCGACACAGTATTGCTGACCCAGATTTCCGATCCATCGGGAATGAGGTATCTCTTTTCAATCTCGAATGGCCGGCCGGATTCGACCAGCGCCCGAAACTGCTCGAGGTTGCCCGGCAGGTGGTCGGGATGAGTAATCTCCTGCATCCGCAGGCCCAGCAATTCTTCCCGGCTGCGTCCGACCATCTCGCAATATCGGTCGTTGACCCGGAGGAAACGACCGTCGAGATCGGTCTCGGCGATGCCGGCGGCGGACTGGTCGATCAAGGCGGCGAGGTGCGCCTCGCTGGCGCGAAGCTCCCTCTCGGCCTTGATCTGCTCGGTGACGTCGATGGTTATGCCAGTATAGCCGAGCAACGTGCCGTCGGCCGCCAGCCGCGGCTGCCCGACCGACCGCATCGAGCGATATTCGCCGTCGTGGCGGCGGAATCGGAAATCCGCCTCGAACATCGCGCTCGTTGCCATCGCGTCAAGATAGGCGGCGACATAGGCCTCGCGATCGTCGGGATGGATGAACTGCGACCAATCGTAACCGCGCACGTCGTCGGTCTCGACCCCGAGGAAATCCAGATAGACGCGATTGACATAGTCGCAGCCCAAAAGGTT
>JBQTJR010000148.1:0-1821 GCA_052386895.1 Sphingosinicella sp. | reverse complement strand
GGGGAGGGCCGGCGGGGGCGGGGCAGCGCGGCGCGGGGGGGGGTCTGTGCCCCCCCCCGCTTCGGCGTTCCCGGGGGCGCGCGCCAGGGGGGCGGCCGGCCGCCCGATCGGCGCCTTCACGCCCGCCGTTTCCGATCCCCGCCTCGCCGCCGCCCTCGCCCGCCGCGGCAGCCGCCCCAATCTCGATTTCCGTTTCACCCCGGCGACGCCGGACAGGGTCAACGTCGCGGTCCGCGCCGGCTCGGGCAACGCCACGCCCGGCGGGCGCGGCACCGCGGCCGCTGCCGGCGCTCCGGTCACTGCGATCACGCCCAGCTCCTACAATCTCGGCGTTTCGCTGGGCTGGCGCCGATTCGTGGTGTCGGGCGACGTTGCCGAATCGACCGGCGGCATCCTGCCCGGCCGGCGCGAACAGGCGCAGGTTGGCTTCGGCTATCGCGCCAATCGCCAGATCACCGGCCGGGTGGCGGTCGCCGCCGAGCGCAACCTCGGCTCGCAGCGGCTGGTCGCCGACGACGAAGCCTATTCGCTCGATGTCGGCGGCGCGCTGCGCATCGCCCGCAACGTCGATGTCACCGCCGGCGCCCGCTACCGCATCGCCCGCGACCGGCTTGAATCGCTGGCCGGCGAGCAACGCCACGACAGCCAGACGGTCTACGTCGGCACCGCGTTCCGCTTCTGACCGCCTGAGCGCCCAGTCCGCAACTTTGCTACTCGACGGTGGAGCCTGCGGCTGGCCGCTGGCCGTGCCGCTTCCTATAGGCCCGGGTCATGGCAATGGCAGCCGAGCGGCTCGAACAAGTCCGCGGCCCGATCGCGCGCGCCTGCGCCCGCGCCGGCCGCCAGCCCGAGGCGGTGACTTTGGTCGCCATTGCCAAGGGTCAATCCGCTGAGGCGGTCGAGGCACTGATCGCCGCCGGCCAGCGCGTTTTCGGCGAGAACCGGGTACAGGAGGCGCAGGCCAAATGGCCCGGCCTGCAGGATCGCCATCCCGGCCTCAAACTCCACTTCGTCGGCCGGCTGCAGTCGAACAAGGCGGCGGAGGCTGTCGCCCTGTTCGACGCGATCCACTCGGTTGACCGGCCCTCGCTGGTCGGGGCGCTGGCTGAGGCGATGGCGAAGGCTGGCCGCCGTCCGTCCTGCTTCCTGCAAGTCAATGTCGGCGAGGAGGAGCAGAAAGGCGGCTGCGCGCCGGACGACCTGCCGGACCTGGTCGAGCAAGCGCGATCGGCTGGGCTGGCGGTCGCCGGGCTGATGGCGATGCCGCCGGCCGGGGTCGAGCCGGCGCCCTATTTCGCCCTGCTCGCCGCGCTCGCCCGCCGCCACCGCCTTGCCGGGCTCAGCATGGGCATGTCGGACGATTACGAGAGCGCCGTGATGATCGGCGCCAGCCACGTGCGGGTTGGCACTGCGCTGTTCGGCGAGCGGCCGGCGCCATGACCGAGCTCAGCTTCGACGCGCTGATCCTCGATTTCGACGGCGTGCTGATCGAGAGTGAATATGCCGGCAACAAGCAGGTCGCCGACTACCTCTCGGCGATCGGCCACCCGATCGGCGTCGAGGAAGCGATGCACCGCTTCATGGGCCTGGGCGGGCGCGCGTTCATCGCCGCGATCGAGCAGAGCATCGGCCGGCCGCTGCCCGACGATTTCGAAGCCGTGCGCGAGGCCGAGGATGCACGCGTGCTGGCCGACGGGCTCGAGGAAGTGGCCGGCGCCATCGCGTTCGTGCGCGCCTTGCCGCCGCAGCTGCCACGGGCGATCGCCTCGTCGAGCTCGGTCGAATGGGTCGAGCGCCACCTCGAACATCTCGGGCTCGGCG
>JBQTJR010000147.1:0-4788 GCA_052386895.1 Sphingosinicella sp. | reverse complement strand
AATCATCCAGCCGATCGAGGACGAAGTGCTCGCCCTCGAGGACCGGGCGGACGAGCGGTTCCTGACCCGCGACGACGTCACTCGCATCTTCACCATGCGGCGCGAGCTGATCCGCTTCCAGCGCGTGCTCGGGCCGATGGGCGAAGTCGCCAACAAGCTCGCGCGCTTCCACCTGCCGTGCATCGACGAGGAGGCACGGGTCTATTTCGGCGACGTGCTCGACCATGTCCGCCGCGTCCAGGCGATGGTCGACGGCCTGCGCGAGGTGCTGACCTCGGTGTTCGAGTTCGGCACCCTCCTGGAGCAGCAGCGCACCGGCGCGATCACCCGCCAGCTCGCCGCCTGGGCGGCGATCCTGGCGGTGCCGACCGCGATCGCCGGCATCTACGGGATGAATTTCGAGCACATGCCCGAGCTGCACAGTCCGTACGGCTATTTCATCGTCATCGGTGCGATCGTGGCGATCAGCGCGATGCTGTTCCTGCGATTCAAGCGCAAAGGCTGGCTGTAGCGGGCTTTCAGAATCGTAGACGCGCGGATGCGATCAGCTCGCCGTCGAACGCCTCGCCGAGCGAGCGCCGATCGGTGCCGAACCAGCGCAAGTCGGCGCTCAGCCAGCGCACGATGGTATAGGTGATGCCGCCATTCCAGGCCCAGTAATCGGCGCCGCCGTCGCGTTCGCGGCGGCCGGCGCTGGCGCTCAATTGCCAGCCCGGCCGGAAGCGCCACTGGGCGGTGCCTTCCCACCAGGCGCTCTCGCCGGTGCCGCCGAGATCGTCCGGGCTCCAGGTCAACGAGGCGCGCAGGGTGAGAGGGCCGAAGCGGCGGCTGAGCGAGCCGTGGAGCTCGAGCGCATGATTGTCGAGGGGGCCGACCGGGCCGATCAAGGTCTTCAGGGTCGCGCTCGCCGCCAGGTCGAAACCGCCGGCCGCTTCGCGCAAGCCGAGCGTCGCGCCCGCCTCGCCGTCGAAATTGGGCGCGGTGACGTTCTTGGCGTAGCCGCCGACATAGACCGGCCCGAACGCCAGCTCCGGCCGCACCAGCAGCTGGACGCCGTCGGTCTGGACCAGGCCCTTGGAGACGCCGCGGCTGGCGAGGTGGATCTCGATGCCCGGATCGGGCGGCGGCAGGTCGATCATCATCGGTCGCTCACGACTCGAAAACCGGGGGAAGGCAACCAGAGAGAAATACGGACGCGACGATCAAAGCGAAACTGCGAGCAGGTAGAAGATCGCCGAGATGAGGGCGGCGGCCGGCATGGTGACGATCCAGGCGAAGACGATGTTGCCGGCGACGCCCCAGCGCACCGCCGAAACCCGCCGCGCCGCGCCGACGCCCATGATGCAGCCGGTTATGGTGTGGGTAGTCGAGACCGGAATGCCGAGCGAGGTCGCCGAGAACAGCATGATTGCGCCCGACGTCTCAGCGCAGAAGCCCTGGTGCGGTGTCAGCCGGGTGATTTTCGAGCCCATCGTATGGACGATCCGCCAGCCGCCCATCAGCGTGCCGAGGCCCATCGCCGCCTGCGCCGATATCACCACCCAGAAGGGGACGCTGAACTCGTCGCCGAGGTAGCCCTGGCTGAACAGCAGGACGGCGATGATGCCCATTGTCTTCTGCGCATCGTTGGCGCCGTGGCCAAGCGAATAGGCAGCAGCCGAGACGAGCTGCATGCGACGAAAGACGTTGTCGGCGGTGCGCGCCGCCACCGGCTTGAATAGCCACGAGGTCAAGGCGACCATCAGGATCGCGACGATCATGCCGATCATCGGCGACAGGAAGATTGCCACCGCGGTCTTGGTCACGCCCGACGCCACGACCGAGCCCAGGCCGGCCTTGGTGATGCCGGCGCCCAGCAGGCCGCCGATCAAGGCGTGGCTGCTCGACGAAGGGATGCCGCCCCACCAGGTGATCACGTTCCAGGAAATCGCGCCGACCAGGGCGCCGAAGATCACCGCCGGATCGATGATATCCGGATCGACGATGCCCTTGCCGATAGTCTCGGCGACATGGAGGCCGAAGAACAGGAAGGCGATGAAATTGAAGAAGGCGGCCCAGGCGACCGCCATCGGCGGACTCAGTACCCGGGTCGAGACGACGGTAGCGATCGAGTTGGCGGCGTCGTGCAGGCCGTTGATGAAATCGAACAGCAAGGCGATGCCGATCAGCCCGACCAGCAACGAGAAAGCGAGCGTGGGTTCCATGCCTGAGTTGTCCCCTGTTCGCCGCGGTCAGGCGTGATCGATGACGATGCCCTGCATCTCGTCGGCGACGTCCTCGAGCCGGTCGAGCACCCGCTCGATATGGCTGTAGACCTCTCGGCCGACGATGAACTTCATCGCCTCTCCGTCGCCGTGCGCCTTGTAGAGCGCCTTGAGACCGGCGGCATGAAGCACGTCGGCGCGGCCCTCGAGATGGACGATCTCCTCGGTGATCTCGTGCAGCCGTTGGCCATGACGCCCGATATTGCGCAGCAGCGGCACCGCTTCGCGCACCAGCTTGGCCGCCTCGACCGCCTGGCGGCTCATTTCCTGCATCTGCGGCTCGAAGCTACTCAGCTCGTAGAGGTTTACCGCCTTGGCGGTCTGCCACATCTCGTCGATCGCATCGTCCATCGACGAGGCCAGCGCCGTCACCGCGCTGCGATCGAACGGCGTAATGAACGACCGCCGCACCGCCACCAGCACCTCACGGGTGACGTCGTCGGCCGATTTTTCATGCGCCTGGATCTCGCCGCAGCCCTGTTCGACGCTCGTTTCGCCGGCGAGCATCGCCGCCTTCGATTCGGCGCCCTGGACGAGCAGGTCGGCGTGGCGCTCGAACATGTCGAAGAACTTGTCTTCGCGCGGCATGATCGCACGAACGATATTCATGGCCGTGTCCCCTGTTTGAAACTGTGCGAATCGGCCCCTAGCAGCGCCGTGCGACAATTCGGAGTCACGCAGATGACGTTATTGTGACAGCCTCCGGTTCAAGCGCGGGCTCGCCATCGAGCGAATAGCCGGCCGCGCGGACGGTGCGGATCAAATCGGGCCGGCCGCCGCGGTTAAGCGCCTTGCGCAGCCGCCCAACATGGACGTCGACCGTGCGCAGATCGATGTCGCAATTGTGCGGCCAGACCAGATCGAGCAGCCGTTCGCGCGAGAAGACGCGGCGCGGTTGCTCGAGCCTGTGCCGCAGCAGCCGGAACTCGGTCGGCGCCAGCTCGATCGAGGCACCGGCGCGGCGCACGCGGTGCTCGGCGACATCCATCTCCAGGTCGGCGAAGGCCAGTCTCGCGCCGGCGAGCGCGGGCCGGGATCGGCGCAGTACCGCCGCGTCGCGCGCGATCAGCTCGCGCGGGCTGAACGGCTTGGTGACATAATCGTCGGCGCCGGTCTCGAGTCCGCGGATGCGGTCGGCTTCCTCGCCCCGCGCGGTCAGCATGATGACCGGCAGCCGCGAAGTCTCGGGAAAGCGGCGCAGCCGGCGGCAAACCTCGATTCCCGACACGCCCTCGATCATCCAGTCGAGGATGACGAGGTCCGGCGGCGATTCCCGCGCCAGCGACAGGGCTTCCTCGCCGTCGGCGGTATGGACGACCTCATATTCCTGGCGCGAGAAATGCCATGTCAGCAGCTCCGCCAGCGCGCGATCGTCCTCGACGAGAAGCAGCCGCGGCCGATTCATGACGAGGCTTCCAGCAATGCGCGTGTCGCATTCGACGCCGCGGCGGGCGCAGCGACCGGCAGCAGGATGCTTACCGTCGTTCCCCGGCCCGGCGCGCTGTCGATGGCGAGGCGGCCGCGATGACGGCCGACAATATGCTTGACGATGGCAAGCCCGAGGCCGGTACCGCCAAGCGAGCGACTGCGACCGGGATCGACGCGATAGAAGCGCTCGGTGACGCGCGGCAGATGTTCGGGCGGAATTCCCTCGCCCTGGTCGACGACCTCGAGGCGAACCATCTCGCGCTCGGGCGAGAGCTTGATCCGGACCGGCGCGCCCTCCCGGCCGTAGCGAAGCGCGTTGCTGATCAGATTGTCGAGGAGCTGCAGCAACTCGCTGCGGTCGCCCGCCACGTCGGGCAACGGATCGACGACCTCGACGACCAGCTCGTTGCCGCGGCGCGCGGCCTCGCCGCGCGAAGCATCGCACGCCTCGCCAGCGATCTCGCGCAGCGACAGCGCGCCGCGTGGGCGGCTGAACCGCTCGGCCTCGATTCGCGACAGCGAGATCAGATCCTCGACCAGCCGCTGCATGCGCTTCGCCTCGTCGTGGACGATCTCGAGAAAGCGGCCGCGCGTCGCTGGTTCGATCGCGTCCGATTCGTCGCGCAAAGTCTCGGTATAGCCAACCAGGGTCGCCAGCGGCGTCCGCAGTTCGTGACTGGCATTGGCGACAAAGTCGACCCGCATCTGCTCGGCGGCATGCGCCTCGCTGCGGTCAACGAAGCGGACGAAAAGGTATTCAGGATCGACCGCGGCGACTCGCATCAGCCAGCGCCGACGCGAATTTCCGAGCCCCACCAGCTCCACCGCGCCGGCACCGGCGGCATTGCCGGAAACGAGCTGCTCCACCGCCGCCGGATGCGGGATCGCCAGCGCAACCTCCTGGCCGTCGACATCCTCCCCGAACAGCCTTCGCGCGGCGCGGTTGCTGGCGCCGATGCGGCCCCCAGCGACGAGCAAGGCCGGTTCCTCGATCGCCTCGATGAATCGCCTGGTCCCGGTTTCGGCCTGCGTCGCCATCGGCGCGGCCCTGCCTTCAACCGTCCGCGCGTTCAATGGCCGAATGTGGCCTTGCTCA
>JBQTJR010000146.1:0-9363 GCA_052386895.1 Sphingosinicella sp. | reverse complement strand
GTGACGCGGGCGATCGCCTCGGCCTGGCCGCGCTCCTCCGCCTGCACGCCTGGGAAGGCGCCGGGCGTATCGACCAGGCTCACCACCGGAAGGTTGAAGCGATCGGCCAGCGCCATCAGCCGGATTGCCTTGCGGTAGCCCTCGGGCCGCGCCATGCCGAAATTATGCCTCAGGCGGCTGGCGGTATCGTCGCCTTTCTCGTGGCCGATCAGCACGATCCTGCGCCCGGCCAGGCGGCCGAAACCGCCGATGATCGCCTCGTCCTCGCCGAATGCGCGGTCGCCGGCCATCGGCACGAAATCCTCAATGAGGGCGGCGACATAATCCTTGAAATGCGGCCGCTCGGGATGGCGCGCAACCTGTGTCTTCTGCCACGGCGTCAGCTTGGCATAGGTGTCGCGCAAAAGCTTTTCGGTGCGGTCCTCGAGCTTGTTGATCTCTGCCTCGATATTGGCCTCGCCCGCCGAGCCGGTTTCGCGCAGCTCGGCGACCTTCGATTCCAGCTCGGCGACCGATTTCTCGAAGTCGAGGTAGGTGGGCATAAGCGGGCGGGCAGCTAGGCCCCGTTCCCCTCGGCGTCAACGCGGGGCGAGGGCGTCCGGTCCCGCCTGCGCGGTGCTTGCGCCTGCAGGGGATGGCGGGCGTTGACCAGCTCGATCAGCCGCCGTGAATCGACGTGGGTGTAGATCTGGGTTGTGGCAATGTCGGCGTGGCCGAGCAGCATTTGTACCGAGCGCAAGTCGGCCCCGCCCTCGAGCAGGTGGGTGGCGAACGCGTGGCGAAGTACGTGGGGGCTTGCGCGCTCGGGCGGGATTCCGGCAGCGGCGGCCAGGTCCTTGATCAGCTGGTGTAGCCGCACCCGGCTGAGGTGGGATTTCCCCGACGGGAACAGCCAGGCCGAATCGCGTGGCACCTGTGCCGACCAGGCGGCAACGGCCGCCCGCGCCCGGTCGGACAAGGGCACCAGCCGCTCGCGCCCGCCCTTGCCCCTCAGGATCAGGAACGGCTTGTCCGGCGCCACGGCATGGCGCGGCAAGGACACGGCCTCGCTGGCACGAAGGCCCGAGCCGTAAAGCAGTTCCACCAGGGCGGCGAGGCGGGGCGCGCCGGCCTCGCCCTCCGCCTTGCGGCGCTCGATTTCGGCGAACAGGGCGTCGACCGCGCCGCGCTCTAGCACCTTTGGCAATGGCCGTTCACCGCCCGGCCGCGGCAGCGCCGGCGACGGGTCGTCGGCGCGGATGCCCTCGTCCTGGAGGAAGGCAAAGAAGCGCCGCAGCGCCGCCGCCTTGCGCGCCACGCTCGCCCGCTTGAGCTTCATCCAGGCGGGGCCGAGCCGCTGCAGCTCCGGCCGCGTCGCGGCGGCCAGACTTCCGCCGAGCAATTCAGAGGCGCCCTCGAGGTCGCGCCGGTAGGCGGCAATCGTGTTCTTGGCGGCGCCGGCTTCGGCCGCCATCATCTCGAGGAAAGCGAGGATCAGCGACCGGTCACTGGGCGCGTTCACAGCCGGGCGAGCGCCTCGGCGGCGATCATTCGCGCCTCGAAATCGAGACCGGTCAGGCGCAGCGCCCGCACGATCCGAAACAGATGGTGTGGCGGCACGCCGGCCCAGCTCGCCGTCTGCAGGCCGGTGCCCGCAAGCAAGGCGGCGGTGCCGGGCTCGCGTGCGCGCGCCGCCCGCTCGATTGCGGTCACCCAGACGCTCGGCCGGTCCAGCTGGAACTGGACCCGGCCGGCGAGCCGTTCGGCGAGATCGGGGGCGATACGACCGAGGCCGGCAAGGCCGGCGACCAGCATCTGCGAGCGCCGCCGGTTGAGGCTCTCGTCGCGGTCGATGAACGCGCCGATGCGGCCGGCGCTGAGATCAAGCACAGGCCGCGGCGAGGCCAGCGCAAGCAGGGCCCAGCCGCGATCGTCGGCGCCTTCCTGGACGACGTTGCTCCAGCGCGCCGCATGGCGGTCGAGCCCGGCGGTGAGCATCGAGGCGATCAAGGTCGCCGCGTCCTCGACATAGGCCGAATCGGGCGGGATGCGGGTGGCCGCGCCGGCGGTCAGGATCAGCCGCGCATGGCGTTCGTGCGGCGCTTCCACTTCGAGCCACAGGTCGCGAATCGCCTCCAGCCGCTCACCGAGATCCTCGTGAGTCCAGGCGGTGCGCAGCCGCGCGCCGACGCTGCCCTCGATCTCGGTGGGATCGGCCCGGTCGAGCACCAGGCTGTAAATCTCGACCAGCGAGTGCGAGGAGAAGACGCCAAGCGCGGCTGCGACCGAAGCAGGGCCAAGCCTTTGCTCCACCGGAATCATCGGCGCACGCGCCAGCCACGCCTGCATTGCCAGCGGTGCCCTGTTGACCAGCCGCTCCGGCAGCTCGGCGCCGGTCGCGCCGGCAAGGCCGAGTCGCCATGCGCTTAGCGAGCGGACCTCGTCCCAGTCGATCGCCGCCGCCCGCCGTGCCTCGGCCCCGGCGCCAACCAGTTTCTCGGCGAGCAGATAATCGACATTGGCGAGATCGCCGCGGCGGCGTGCCTCGTCGATCAGGGCGGAAGCACGCGCCGGCTCGGCCTCGAGCGAGGCGCACATCGCGTCGGTCAGCCGCCACACCGTCGCACGCGAGCGCGATTGCGCGACCAAAGGACATAGAGCCGCCGGGTCCGAGGTCGCCAGCGCCGCCCGCGCTGCCGCCTCGATCATCCGCGGCGTATAGAAAGGATAATCGATCGAGGAAGCCAGCAGGCGCGCGCCGTCGGCCTCGCCCATCCGCAGCAGGAGGTCGGTGCGGACCGCTACCCAATCGACCGGGTGAATCGCGGCCGGCGACGACACCCGCGACAGCAGGGCCCGGCGCAACAGGATCGAGGCCCAGCGCGAGGGCAAGGGCGCGTCGAGCCGCCGCATCAGCGCGGCGAGATAGGGCCCGCTGGAGCGGCCGAACGCGCCTGTTCCAAGTCCGCGCCCTTCCGAGCCGATTAGGCCAGCCGGGTCGACCGGGCGTGCCGCGCCGCGCGGAATGGTGAAATAATTGGACGGTCGCGGTCGGGAAAGCTCGTCGCGCGGTTCGCCCTCCAGCTCCTCGAGCGGACTCAGCTCCTGGGTTGCGCCGGAATCGCCAGTGGCCTGAGTGGGGCCGGGTCGCTCCTGCGGCGGCGGCGACTGCGGGTCGCCAAAGCCCGGCGGCAGCAGCGATTCCGGCGTGTCTTGTCCGAGCGCGGGCAAGGCGCTGGCCAGGGCCGCCGCGCCGGCCAGCAGCAGAGCCCTATTTCGCCAGGATCTCATCGCTGACGTCCTGTTCGATGGTGCGTATCGGCACCTCGGTGTCGACCGTCGACAGATAGATGGCGAAGGCCAGAAGCAGCACGAAGAGAATGGCGATCAGGCGCACTGGCGCATCCTCTTTCGCTTGAACGCAAGACCCAGCATCGCCGGCTTTCTGCCCGACTTGCCCGGCAAAGGACAGGGGGTGCGCGGCTGCCGCTAAAGGACTTCAGCCCGGCTGCGTTTCGTCGAGCGGGTTGTCGGGCGTGAACATGGTTTCCTTGAGCGCGTGCAGGTCGCCCGAGGCGGCCTGCGAATCAAGCCGTTCCGCGTCGCGGCGGCGATAATCGGTTTCCACCCGGTCGACCTCAGCCGCATCGACGCAGAACAAGGACAGCGCCGCGCGGCCCATGTCCACCGCCGATTCGAACAGCTCGCGCACGCTGTAATGCAAGTCGAGCTCGCGCAATTCGATCAAGTGGCGCCGGTCAAAGGTGCGAACGAAAACCGCGGCTTGCGGGAAGGCATTGAGGATCGGTTCGAGCCGACGCCGGGCGATCGGGTTGCCGTCGAGACAGAACAGGAGCGCACGGGCCTGGTCCGCCCCGGCGATACGCAGCAGATCCAGCCGCGTGCCGTCACCATAATAGACCTTCATGCCGAAGCTGCCGGAAATCTCTATTTGGCTCGGCTTGGAATCGATCAGGGTGACGCCGATGCCTTTGGCCATCAGCATCTGCGCCACCGTCTGGCCGAAGCGGCCATAGCCGATCACGATGGCCTCGGAAGGCGTTGCCGCCTCCGGCCCTTCCAGCCCCGCGCCGGCCCGCCGCGAAGCCCCTTGTTCGAGCCAGTCGTTGAACATCATCAGGAACGGCGTCGTCGCCATCGACACGGTGACTACCGCGCCGAACAGGCTGGCGGCTTCCGGCTCGATCAGCACCGAGCGCTGGGCGAGCGCGAACAAGACGAACGCGAACTCGCCGCCTTGGCTCAGCAGCAGTCCCAGCTTGAGCGCGGGGCGCCCGGCGACTCCGGCCAGCCGCGCGATCCCGAACAGCACGACCGCCTTGGTGGCGATCAGGGCCACTGCCATGCCGAGCACGAAACCGGGACGCGAGACGATCGCGTCGAGATCGAGCATCATTCCGACCGAGACGAAGAACAAGCCCAGCAGGATAGAACGGAACGGCTCGATGTCCGCCTCGAGCTCGTGCCGATAGGGCGAATCGGCCAGCATCACGCCGGCGATGAATGCGCCCAGCGCGGTCGAGAGGTGCAGCGCCTCCATGACCGCCGCGCTCGCAAGCACGATGAACAGGCCGGCGACGATAAACAGCTCGCGCTCGCTGATCCGGCCGACCAGCCGGAACAGCGGATTGATCAGGAAGCGGCCGGCGAGGATCAGCCCGGCGATCGCCAGCAAAGTGTAGAGCGCCAACTGCCATCCGGGCGGCGTCGCCGGATCGGCCGGTGCGCGCGACAGCGCCGCAATGATCGTGATCAAGGGGACGATCGACAGGTCCTGGAACAGCAGGATCGAGAAAGCGCGTTCGCCGGCGCGGGTGTGGATGGAGCCGTCGGAGCGCAGGCTCGGCAGCACCTGTGCGGTCGAGGATAAAGCCAAAGGCAGACCGATCGCCAGCGCCGCCGCCGGGCTGAAATTGGCAAACAGGTTGAGCAACGCGGCCAGCGCGACGCCGCTCGCCGTGACCTGCAGTAGCCCCAGCCCGAATATATCGTGCTTCAAGCGCCACAGCCGCTCGGGATGCAGCTCCAGCCCGACCAGGAACAGCAGCAGCACGATGCCGAAATCGGCGATTGCCAGCATCGCCCCGGGGGCGTTGACGAAACCGAGCCCGTCGGGACCGATCAGCGCCCCGGCGACCAGGTATCCGAGCACCGCGCCCAGACCGAGCCGGCGAAACAGCATCACGAACAGCAATGCCGCGCCGAGCAGCAGCACGAGGTCGCGAAGGACCAGGCTGGCAGCGGCCTCGCTGGCCTCGATCACGGCCGCCGCGCGGCTATTGAGGCGGCTTCCGCCGCGGCCTCGAACGCGAGCAGGATCGAGCGGTGGCGGGCGGCAAAAGCGCGCGCTCCGGCAAAGACATCGAGACCGGGCCAGTTGCCCGGAGCTTCGGCCTCGCCGGCGAGAAAGGCGGCGAGCGCATCGCGCGCCTCTGCAAGCTCATCGGGCGATCGTCCAATCGCAGCCAGGCCCATCAAGGCGGCCGAGGCCTGACCGAGCGCGCAGGCCTTCACCTCCTGGCCGAGGGCGGCGATCCGCCCCTTCTCATCGGCGGTCACGTCGACCGTGACGCGGCTGCCGCAGACCGGCGAGACACGAGTGACGCTGGCCTGCGGCGCGGGCAGGCGGCGGTGGTGCGGGATCGAAGCGGCGAGACGCAATATGTCGCGGCTGTAGAGGGCACTCGGCACGCCTTGGATATAGGCGCGGCCTTGCGGTCGTTCAAAAAATCAGCGGATCGGGCGCGCGCCGCGAACGCCGACCCGGATCCGCCAGATGGTGCCGCCGCCGCGTGCTGTGGTGGTCGCGTAGATCGATGTCGTGTCGAATTCGCCCTCGCCGAAGACCAGGCTGGCAACGCCTGGCATGCCTTCGGCGATGACGATCATCGCGCGGGTTTCGGGATCGAAGCGGCGGATCGTGCCACTGCCATTGTCGGCGATATAGATGCGGCCGTTTTCGTCGGCGGCGAGGCCATCGGGCGCACGCTCGGTGCGGGCGACGATCCGACCGCGGCCAAGGGGCCGGCCATGGCGGATCGGGATCGCCCAGATGGCATTGTCCGGCACCACCGGTCCGATCGCGCTGAATATCTGCGCTACGTAAAGCGTGCGGCCGTCGCGCGACAGCGCCATGCCGTTGGGGAAGGGGACGTCTCTCGACCAGATTTCGGCGCGGCCGTCGACCAGGCGATATATGTGGTCGACAGCGTCGTCGGACACCAGCCAAGTGCCGTCGGGCAGGCGCAGGATGGCGTTGGGGTCGCCGATGCCGGTGGCGAATACGGTGCGTTCGCCCTCCGGCGTGATCCGCCAGACCACGCCATCATCGTTCGGCCCATCCTGGAACGCGTTGGTCGGCCCGAAATCGGCAGCGAGGATGTCGCGCTCGCCGATGCCGGCCTGGCCGAGATGGCGGTAGACGTCGGCGATCCGCCGCGCCGAGCCGTCCGGATCGGCGATCCAGACGCCGTTATTGGCCCCGATGAAAAGCCGGCCCTCGCCGTTGAAGGTGATGCCCTCGGCGCCTTGGAACTGGGTGATGAACCGCTCGGGTACGACCGGAAAGCTGGGCTCGGCCGGGGCGGATTCGGGTGCGGCCACAGTTGCGCAACCGGCCAGCGAGGCCAGCAGGCAAAGCAGACATCGCGAAGCGAAGCCGGTCACGTCCGTCGCCAGCTCGTCCCTTGCGGCGTGTCCTCGAGCACGATGCCCTCGGCGGCGAGCTCTTCGCGGATGCGGTCGGCTTCGGCGAAGTCACGATTTTGCTTCGCAATGGTGCGCGCGGCGACCTGGCGTTCAATATATTCGTGACTAAGCAGTCGTTCCCCAACCGCGGTGGCACGGGCAGAGCCAATTGCGGTGCCGACGGCTTCTACTATTCTTGGACGAAACCGATCTTCACTGGTTTGATTGAGCAAACCCAGGACCCGTGCTGCTTGCACTGCTTTCCAAGGGCCATGAGGCGCCAACGCGAGGGCGCCCACACCGTGAGGTGTGCTGATGGCTTTGGATATACGCCCGATTGCTTCCGGTGTGTTGAGGTCGTCTACCAGCGCCTCAATAACATGTTCGTCGGGTTCAATTGGGGCAGACCCACCGTGATTTTCCAGCAGCTCTAGGCGTCGATACCATTTGTCGAGTGTCGTTCTGGCCTGCCCAAGCAGGCCGGCTGACCACTCGAGCGGCTTCCGGTAGTGCGTCATCAGCAATGCAAGGCGCATGTCTTCGCCCCTGTGCCCCTGCTCGAGCATCTCGCCGACGCTGATCACGTTGCCGGCGCTCTTCGACATCTTGTCGGCCGCCATCGACAGCATGCCGTTGTGCAGCCAGAAGCGGGCGAGCGGAGCGCCCGCATGTGCGCAGCTCGACTGGGCAATCTCGTTTTCGTGGTGCGGAAATTCGAGGTCGATGCCGCCGCCATGGATGTCGATCGTCTGTCCGAGATGCGCCTCGATCATCGCCGAGCATTCGATGTGCCAGCCCGGCCGGCCGCGGCCCCACGGGCTGTCCCACCCCGGCTGGTCGGGCGTGCTCGGCTTCCACAGCACGAAATCGGCGGGCGAGCGCTTGTACGGGGCGACCTCGACGCGCGCACCGGCGATCATTTCGTCCATCGGCCGCCGCGACAGCCGCCCGTAATCGGGCCAGCTCGGCACGTCGAACAGCACGTGCCTCTCGGCCTCGTAGGCATGACCGGAGGCGATCAGCCGCCCGATCATCGCGATCATCTGCGGGATGTGGGTGGTGGCGAACGGGACGAGGTCGGGCCGGGGCACGCCGAGCGCGCCGAGATCGTCGAAATAGAAGCGGCTGTACCGCTCGGTAACGACGTCAATCGGCACCTTCTCGGCCGCCGCCGCCGCCATGATCTTGTCCTCGACGTCGGTGACGTTGGCGGCATGAACCAGGCTATCCCGCCCGAAGAGGTGGCGTAGCAGTCGGGCAAGCACGTCGAACACCACCGCCGGTCGCGCATTGCCGATATGGGCGCGGCTGTAGACGGTCGGCCCACATACATACATCGTTATCCGCTTAGGATCGGCGGGAACGAAGGCGCGCTTTTCGCGCGCCATCGTGTCGTACAGCCTTATCGCAGTCATTGAGCGTTTTGCGTGGCCGCCGCGTTCTCGGCCGCCGGCAAATAAGAATTGCTTTCAGGCCCGCCGGCCCGGCGGCCGCGCTGGCGCTCGACCAGGTCGACGATTGCCTCGCCGCTGGCATGAAGCAGCGGATAGGTGCGCGATCGCGTCATCCAGTCCGGCCGCTCGGCAGCACGGCTCCACAGCATGTCGTAAACGAAGGTGAGCGCGAGATAGAGCAGGGTAGCGCCGAGCAGGCCCTTCAGCGCACCGAAGCCGCCGCCGAGGATGCGGTCGATTGGCCCGACCACCGAGCGGCGGACTCGCCCGCCGAGCTGACGCGAGGCGAGCTTGCCGAGCGCGAACACGATTCCGAACACCAGGGTGAAGGCGAGCAGCCATGCCCCGGTGCCCACCGGCCCGCGCAGCATTTCGACAACGGGGGCATGGAAATAACGCAGCGCCACGATCGCCAGGATCCAGGCGATCAGCGACAATAGCTCGCAGGCGAATCCGCGCAGGATGCCGAAAAACAAGCCGGCTGCCACCAGCAGCAGGGTGATGATGTCGAGCGCGGTCAATCCCATAAGGTCAGCTAAAGCAGGACGCCTCCACGGAAGCAAATACCGCCTGTGCCGAAGCGGAACCCCAACCCCGCCGCTTAGTTGGAACTCTGTTGTAAAGCGTAAAATGAGGAGCAGGTCGTGAATCGCAGGACCTTGTTCGCCACGGCCGCTGCGGCGGCCTTCGTCGCCGTCATCGCGCAACCCGGTGAAGCCCAGCAGAAGACCCGGGCGCTGGCACAAAGCGCCGTCGCCCAGGCGCAGCAACAGCATCCGCAGGTAATCGCCGAATTCGGCGGCGAGCTCACCGGCACACGCGGCGATTATGTCCGCAACGTCGGTGCCCGCGTCACTGCTCAGTCGAACGTCGCAGGTGGCGCGAGCGCCTTTCGCGTCACCACCTTGAACTCGCCAGTGATGAACGCCTTCGCGGTTCCAGGCGGCTATCTCTACATCACGCGCCAGCTGCTGGCGTTGATGAACGACGAAGCCGAAGTGGCCTCTGTGCTCGGTCACGAGGCAGGCCATGTCGACGCCCGCCACAGCCAGGCGCGTCAGCGCGCCAATATATTCAGCCAGCTCGCCGCCGTGCTCGCGGGGGTCGTAACCGGCTCTGGCGACCTTGCCCGCGTCCTCGGCCAGGGCGCGCAGATCTGGGCGCTTAGTTACTCGCGCGGCCAGGAACTTGAGGCCGACGCGCTCGGCATCCGTTACATGGC
>JBQTJR010000145.1:0-5396 GCA_052386895.1 Sphingosinicella sp. | reverse complement strand
CCGGCAATTACGGCATGTGCGGCCGCGCTTACTCGCCCCGCTTCCTGTTCACCTGGCCGAACAGCCGGATCAGCGTGATGGGCGGCGAGCAGGCCGCCTCGGTGCTCGCCACCGTGCACCAGGACGCCGACAAATGGACTCCGCAGGAAGCGGAAGCTTTCAAGGCGCCGATTCGCCAGCGCTACGAGGATGAAGGCAATCCCTACCACGCCACTGCGCGGCTTTGGGACGACGGCATCATCGATCCGGTGCAGACCCGCGACGTGCTCGGCCTGGCGTTCGCGGTGACGCTGAACGCGCCGATCCCGAAACGCGCGCGGTTCGGCATTTTCAGGATGTGAGCGTGAAAACTGTATTCCAAGGGCAAGAATACGGTTGCGGGACCGCCTGTGTAGCGATGCTGGCGGGCAAAACGTACGATGAAGCTCGTAAGTTTGTTATCGGCGACAACCCTCCAAACAGCAGGCCGGCCCTAGGTTGATCTCCTCCCTCCTCATCGCCAATCGCGGCGAGATTGCCTGCCGCATCGTCCGCACCGCCCGCGCGCTCGGCATCCGCACCATCGCCGTCCATTCCGACGCCGACGCCGGCGCGCTGCACGTGCGCGAGGCGGATGAGGCGGTGCGCATCGGCCCGGCGCCGGCGGCGGAAAGCTACCTCGTCGGCGAGCGGATAATCGCGGCGGCGAAGGAAGCGAAGGCCGAGGCGATCCATCCCGGCTACGGCTTCCTTGCCGAGAATGCCGATTTCGCGCAGAGCGTGATCGATGCCGGCCTGGTCTGGGTCGGGCCAGGTCCGGATTCGATCCGCGCCATGGGGCTCAAGGATGCCGCCAAGGCGCTGATGGCCAAGGCCGGCGTGCCGGTGACGCCCGGATACTGGGGCGACGACGAGGCACCGAAGCGCCTCGGGAAGGAGGCGGAGGCGGTCGGCTGGCCGGTGCTGATCAAGGCGGTGGCCGGCGGGGGCTGCAAGGGCATGCGCCGGGTCAATTCGCCCGAGGACTTTTCGGATATGCTTGCGAGCTGCCGCCGCGAGGCGAAGGCCGCGTTCGGCGACGATCGCGTGCTGATCGAGAAATATGTCGAGCGGCCGCGCCACATCGAGGTGCAGGTGTTCGGCGACAGAAGCGGCAACATCGTCCACCTGTTCGAGCGCGATTGTTCGCTGCAGCGCCGCCACCAGAAGGTGATCGAGGAAGCGCCGGCGCCGGGCATGGACGCGGCCACCCGCGAAGCGGTCTGCGCCGCCGCCGTCGCCGCCGCCAGGGCGGTCGCCTATTTCGGCGCCGGCACGGTCGAGTTCATTGCTGACGCCTCCGAAGGTCTGCGTAGCGACCGCATCTGGTTCATGGAAATGAACACCCGGTTGCAGGTCGAGCACCCGGTCACCGAGGCGATCACCGGCGAGGACCTGGTCGACTGGCAATTGCGCGTCGCCGCCGGCGAAAATCTGCCTAAGCGGCAGGACGAGCTGGCGATATCCGGCCATGCGGTCGAGGCGCGACTCTACGCCGAGGACCCGGCTCACGACTTCCTGCCCTCGATCGGCCGGCTCGACCATTTCGAGCTGCCGCGCGATGTGCGGGCCGATTCCGGCGTCGAGCAAGGCGATCGCATCGGCCCGTGGTACGATCCGATGATCGCCAAGCTGGTCGCGCACGCGAATTCGCGCGGGGAGGCGATCGAGCGCCTAGCCGAGGCGATGGAAACGGTCGAGATCTGGCCGGTCAAAACCAATGCCGCTTTCCTCGCGCGCGCCCTGCGCGATCCCGATTTTCGTGCCGGCGAGGTCGACACCGGTTTCATCCCTGCGCGGATCGCGGCGCTGGTTTCGGACCCGCTCCCCTCCGCAGGCGCGTGGAACTTGGCGGCGACGGCGATGCTCGCCGCCGATTTTGGCGAAAACGAACGGGACGAGGAGGGGCCGTGGGGCGCCCTGCGTGGCTTTCGCGCCAACGCGCCGGACGAGGCCCGTGTCACTTTTGTCCATGGTGGCGAGACCCGCACGATCGCCGCGGGCGGCGAGTTGCCGCTCGAGGGCATGGCGACGGCTGCCGATGGCATGGTGCGGGTGTTCGTCGATGGCCAGGCCTTCGCCTTCACCCTTCCGGGGACGGGTAGCCGCGGCGGCGCCGGCGAAGCTCTTGACGGCGAGCTCCTCTCGCCAATGCCGGGCCGCGTCACCATGGTCGAGGTCAAGGCCGGCGCGAGCGTGACCCGCGGCCAGAAAATGCTGACCCTCGAGGCGATGAAGATGGAGCATGTCATTGCCGCGCCGTTCGACGGGACGCTCGTCGAATTGGGCGTGCGCGCCGGCGAGCAGGTCAACGAAGGTCATTTGCTGGCACGAATCGAAAGAAAGGAGGACTGAGCCGATGCGGATGCGCTCCTGGCTGTTCGTGCCCGGCGATCGTCAAGACCGCATGCAGAAGGCGCTGGCCAGCGTCGCCGACAAGGTCATCGTCGATCTCGAGGATTCGGTCACGCCGGACGCCCGGGCCGAGGCACGCCGAGCCACCGCCGACTTCGTCGGCAGCAACGCCTCTCGCCAGATCTGGGTGCGCATCAATCCGCTCGCGGGCCCGGACTGCGAACAGGACCTGCAGGCGGTGCTTCCCGCTCATCCCGATGGCCTCGTATTGCCCAAGGCGGAAGGCGGGGCCTCGGTCGCCGAGCTCGCACGCCGGCTCGGCGAAGCCGGCAATGCCACCGCCCGGATCATGGCGATCGCAACCGAGACGCCCGCAGCGGTCTTCCAGCTCGGCTCCTACGGCGGCCACAAGCGGCTGGCGGCGCTGACCTGGGGCGCCGAGGATTTGCCGGCGGCGATCGGCGCTGCCTCCAGCCGCGATGAGGAGGGCGAGCTGACCGCACCCTACGAGATCGCTCGCGCACTCTGCCTGTTCGGCGCCGCCGCCGCCGGCGCCGTGCCGATTGAAACCGTCTATCCCGATTTTCGTAACCTCGACCGATTGGCCGCCTATGCGGCGCGGGCGCGACGCGACGGTTTTGCCGGCATGCTGGCGATCCATCCCTCCCAGGTCGAGCCGATCAATCAGGCCTTCACGCCGAGCGAAGCGGAGATCGCGCACGCCCGCCGCGTGGTCGAGGCGTTCGCGGCCCATCCCGAAGTCGGCGCACTGTCGCTCGATGGCCGGATGATCGACCGGCCGCATCTCGTCCAGGCGCGGCGCATCCTCGCCGCCGCCAATAGTGATTTCTAGTCGGATGAGTCATCCGACGGCTCGGAAATCGCGGCAGAAAAAGCGAGAACCGATTCCGATTAAGAATGTTCGGGATCGGTTCCGGGAATGAACGAAGGCGCAACGCCCGCTTTCCTGTTCCAGGCCTCCGGTCTCGTTGCCGGCGCCATCGTCGGCAGCTTCATCGCTACCTTGCTGATCCGCTGGCCGCAGGGCCGCAGCGTCATCGCCGGCCGCTCGGCCTGCGAAAGCTGCGGTGCAAGGCTTGGCGTTCGCGACCTCGTCCCGATCCTGTCCTATACCGCGCTGCACGGCCGCTGTCGGCGCTGCGGCGCGGCCATCGATCGGCGTCATCTCGGTATCGAGCTGGCCGCTGCCCTGGTCGGGCTGGTCGCCTTGCTCGCCCACCCGCTGCCGCTCGCTTTGTTCAGTCTTCTGCTTGGCTTGTGGCTGCTGACGCTGGCGGCGCTCGATGCCGAATATCACTGGCTGCCCGATCTGCTGACTTTGCCGTTGATCCCGGCCGGGCTGGCCGTTGCCTGGGCCGGCTTCGGGCCGCCGCTCGGTGAGCGGCTGATCGGCGCCGCGGCAGGTTTCATCGGTCTTGCCGCGATCGGCTGGCTCTACCGCCGTCTGCGCGGCCGCACCGGGCTTGGCGGCGGCGATCCAAAGCTGCTCGCCGCCTTGGGCGCCTGGGTCGGCGCGCTCGCCTTGCCGTGGGTGCTGCTCGCCGCCGGTGCGCTCGGCCTGGCAGCGGCGTTGCTGATGCACTTTCGCGGCGAGGAGGTGAAGGCGACGACGCGCCTGCCATTGGGTTCGCTGCTGGCAATCGCCGGCTGGGCGACCTGGCTGGTGAGCGCGGTTACGACATGATCGGACATAGTTGCGCTTGCACCGGTCGGTAAAAAGCGGGAAACCTCGCTCGCAACACGATTTTGCGAATGAGGGCGGGCTTCTCTTCGTCCCGTTCGAGCGTGTTCCCGGAACGTCTGCCGGCTGTCAGATTTTCGTCATGCCGGCGAGATAGTCCGGACATTTGGTGGCGTAGTGTCTTTGGGGAGGAAACGGCCGGACATGGCTCTCGGCGCATCGATGCGGGTCAGCCGCCTGTCCGGCCGCTTGCCGCGGCTGACCTGGTTCCAGGCGGTTGAACTGGCGCTGCTGGCGCTGATCGCGATCCAGGCTGCGCGCTTGTTCTGGATTTTGGTGACACCGGTCGGGCCGGTCGGCGATTATCGCATCGCCACCGCGCCGCAGCCGACGGGTGCGGCCCCGCTCGGCGAGTTCGATCCTTTCTTCCGCCTCGCCGGCCCCGGTGGCGGCGCCGTTACGGCGCTCAATCTCAAGCTCTACGGCGTGCGCGAGGACCGCGCCACCGGCCTGGGCTCGGCGATCATCGCGCTTCCCGACGGCAGCCAGCGCAGCTTCGCGGTCGGCGAGGAGATCATGCCAGGCGTCACCTTGAGCGCGGTCGGCTTCGATCACGTCACCATCAATCGCGGCGGCGCGACCGAGCAGATATTCATCGACCAGTCGACTCCCCCCGCGGCCGGACAGGCCGCAAATCCAACTCCCCCTGCCGCCGGCCAGGCCGCAACGCCCGCTCCGCCGCCCGCTGCAGCGCCCGCACAGCCGCCGCGGGCGTCACCGGCGCCAACCCCGGCTACCCCGCCTGCTCCGCGCAACCAGGCGCCGCGGACATGAAAAGGCTGCTGCTCGCTCTGCTGCTGGTGCTGGCGCCGCTGGCGCCGGCCAGCGCGCAATATGTCCTCAACCTGCGCGATGCCGACATCCGCGCCTTCATCCAGGACGCGGCGCGGGTCACCGGGCGCACCTTCATCATCGATCCGGCGGTGCAAGGCCGGGTCAATGTGGTGACCGAGCGGCCGGTGTCGCGCAGCGAATATTTCGAGCTGTTCCTGTCGGTCCTGCGCGCCAACGGTTATGTCGCGGTGCCGGTCGCCAGCGGCGCCCTGCGGGTGCAGCCGATTGCCGGTGCCTCGGCCAGCGCCCCGGTCGGCATCGGCCGCCGCACCTCGCCAAGCGGCTTCGTCACCGAGATCCTGCGGGTCCGCAACGTCGATGCCGCCGCCGCGGTCGAGACGCTGCGGCCGATGGTCAGCCGCGACGGCTCGATCACTGCCGGCCGCCGCTCGATCGTCGTTTCCGATTTCGCCGACAATGTCCGCCG
>JBQTJR010000144.1:0-3459 GCA_052386895.1 Sphingosinicella sp. | reverse complement strand
GCTCATCGCCCGGCGGGTGCGCGAGGCCGGCGTCTATAGCGAGATCGCGCCGTTCAGCCTCGCCGCCGAGGCGCTCGAACGGCTCAAGCCCAGGGGCATCATCCTTTCCGGCGGGCCGGCCTCGGTCACCTACGACGAGAGCCCCCGCGCCGATTCGGCCCTGTTCGAAGCCGGCCTGCCGCTGCTCGGCATCTGCTACGGCCAGCAATTGATGGCGGCGCAACTGGGCGGCCGGGTCGTCCCGGGCGACCACAGCGAGTTCGGCCGCGCCTTCATCGAGATCAGGGAAAGCTGCGCCCTGTTCGACGGCCTGTGGGCGCCGGGCGAGAAGCACCAGGTATGGATGAGCCATGGCGACCGGATCGAGGCCTTTCCGCCGGGCTTTCGCACCGTCGCGGTTTCCGATGGCTCGCCGGTCGCCGCCACCGCCGACGACGAACGTCGTTTCTACGGCGTCCAGTTCCACCCCGAGGTGGTCCACACCCCCGACGGCGGCAGGCTCATCGCCAATTTCGTCCGTCACGTCTGCGGCCTCGCCGGCGGCTGGACGATGGCGGCTTTTCGCGCCGCCAAGGTCGCCGAGATCCGCGCCCAGGTCGGCAAGGGGCGGGTGATCTGCGGCCTCTCCGGCGGCGTCGATTCCGCGGTCGCGGCGGTGCTGATCCACGAGGCGGTCGGCGAGCAATTGACCTGCGTCTTCGTCGATCACGGCCTCTTGCGCCAGGACGAGGCAAAGCAGGTCGTCTCGCTGTTCCGGGGCAGCTACAACATCCCGCTCGTTCACGTCGACGCCGGCGCTTTGTTCCTCGACGGCCTCGCCGGCACCACCGACCCCGAAGCCAAGCGCAAGTTTATCGGCGCCACCTTCATCGACATTTTCGAGGAGGAAGCGATGAAGATCGGCGGCACCGATTTCCTCGCCCAGGGCACGCTCTATCCCGACGTCATCGAGAGCGTCAGCTTCACCGGCGGCCCGTCGGTGACGATCAAGAGCCACCACAATGTCGGCGGCCTGCCGGCGCGGATGAACCTGAAGCTGGTCGAACCCTTGCGCGAACTGTTCAAGGACGAGGTGCGCGCATTGGGGCGCGAGCTCGGCCTGCCGCCGGCGTTCGTCGATCGCCATCCCTTCCCCGGGCCGGGCCTCGCCATCCGCATCCCCGGCGAGGTGACGCGCGACAAATGCGACCGGCTGCGCAAGGCCGACGCCATTTTCCTCGAGGAGATCCGCGGCGCCGGCCTCTACGACGCGATCTGGCAGGCGTTCGCGGTGCTGTTGCCGGTGAACACGGAGGGCGTGATGGGCGACGCGCGCACCTACGACCAGGTCTGCGGCTTGCGCGCCGTCACCTCGACCGACGGCATGACCGCCGACGCTTTTCCGTTCGACGCCGCCCTTCTCGGCCGCATCGCCACCCGCATCGTCAACGAGGTCAAGGGCATCAGCCGCGTCGTCTACGACTGCACCTCGAAGCCGCCCGCCACCATCGAGTGGGAGTGAGTGGTAATTGGGGACAGTATATATTTTTGGTTCTGAACGAGGCCGCCTGCCCGCTTGATTCCGGAAAAATATATACTGTTCCCAATTACCAGGTCGCTTGCTTCCGCCACTTGGCCAAGCTATCTTGGCCAAGCTATGACCATCCACGTCAACATCGGCGAGGCCAAGACCAGGCTTTCGAAGCTCGTCGCTGCGGCGCTGCGCGGCGAGGAGGTGGTGCTCAGCAAGGCCGGCCAGCCGCAGGTGAAGCTGGTGCCGATGGCCGAAGCGGAGAAGGCGCGGCGCGACGAAATAGTCGCTCGCCGCAAGGCGGCATTCGGGATTTGGGCCGACAAATACCGGCACCTGCATGGAACCGAATCGCTCGATGTCCCGCCGTCGATGACCGACGAGGAAGTCGAGGAGCGTTTCCAGCGGAAGTTCGGTGCGCCTCCTGCTTGATACGCACGTGCTGATATGGGCTCCGACAGGAGACCCGCGGCTTAGCCCGCCGGCTCGAGAGGCGATGTCAGATCCGGATGCGGAGCTCTTCACCAGCGCGGTCGCCGCTTTCGAGCTCGCCGATCTTCAGCGGCGGGGGCGAATCGCGATGGCAGAGGATATGAACCAGGTCGCCGCCGTTCTCGGGCTCACCGTCGCTGATTTCCCGGCCAACGCCTGGCCGATCGCCGGCAGTCTTCCCGCCATTCACCGCGATCCGGTCGATCGAATGCTGATCGCCCATGCGATCGCCGGAGATTTCATCTTGGTCACCGCTGACCGCAACATCCGTCGTTACCCGGTGCCGACCCTCTGGTAATTGGGGTGGTAATTGGGGACAGTATATATTTTTCAGTCTGAACGGGGCCGCCTGTCCGCGTGACTTCGGAAAAATATATACTGTCCCCAATTACCGTCCCAAATTTAACCGGCCAGGCCGGAGTTCACCCGCGCGAAATGCGCGATTGCCCAAAGCGTCAACTTCCGGCAATTTCACCGGAAAATTTCTCCTTGGGAGCATAAGTTGGCGACTCGGACCCGCGGCGGCGGCGACGCCGGCCCGCGAAGCGACAAGGACGCGCGCGTCGCCGGCCTCGAGGCCGAGAACGCGCTGCTGCGCGCCCGCATCGCCGAGCTCGAGCGCAACGAGCCGGAAAGCGATCTCGGCGCGCGCATGCGCCATGTCGGCGACGTGCTGCCGGTGCTCGTCTCCTACGTCGATGCCGAGGGGCGCTACCTTTACAACAACAAGACCTACGAGGCCTGGTTCGGCCGCAACCGCCGCGAAATGTGGGGCCGCCACATGCGCGAGGTGCTCGGCGAAGCGGCCTACGAGCAGCTGCGCCCGCACATCGCCAGGGCGCTCGCCGGCAAGAGGGTCAGCGTCGATAGCGAGATTCCCTACCGCGACGGCGGCACCCGCTTCGTCCACATCGAATATGTGCCCGACAAGCGCGCCGACGGCAGCGTTTCCGGCTTCTATGCGCTGGTCCAGGACATGTCTGAGCGCCATCGTGCCGAGCAGGAGGTGCGCGAGAGCGAGGCGCGCTTCCGCGCCATGGCCGACAGCGCCCCGGCGCCGGTCTGGGTGACCGGCCCCGAGGGGCTCGAGTTCGTCAACAAGGCGCTGATCGAATATGTCGGCATCCCCGGCGACCGGTTCACCGGTGACGCCTGGACGCAGGCGATCCACCCCGATCACCTTGCCGACGTGGTCGCGCTGCGCGACCGCGGCTGGCAGGATGCGAAGCCCTACCAATATGTCGGACGCTTCCGCCGCCACGACGGCGAGTGGCGCTGGGTGCACGTTTCGAGCAACCCGCGCATCGACGAGACCGGCCGGCTGCTCGGCTTCGTCGGCATGGCGATCGACATCCACGAGGAACGCAAGGCCGAAACCGAGCTGCGCGAAAGCGAGGAGCGGTTTCGCACCCTCGCCGATAGCGCGCCGGCGCTGATCTTGGTCAATAACCTTTTGG
>JBQTJR010000143.1:0-5548 GCA_052386895.1 Sphingosinicella sp. | reverse complement strand
CGCGCGCATCCGGCTGCGGCCCGAGGATGAGATGACCCTTGGCCAATTCATCCTGCACCTCGTCAGACGGCGGCCGGAGCTGGAAATCTATCTGCTGCGCTGGAACTTCGGCGCAGTGAAGACCCTGTTTCGCGGCACCACGGTGCTGACCTTGATCCGCTGGATGCGCCACAAGCGGATCCACACCAAGCTGGATTCGGCGCATCCGCCCGGCGCGGCGCATCACCAGAAGATTGTCGTGATCGACGATTGCCTCGCCTTTTGCGGCGGCATCGACATGACCGCGGACCGGTGGGACACGCGCGAGCATCGCGACGGCGATGCGCACCGCATCGAGCCCAATGGCAAGCCCTACGGGCCCTGGCACGATGCGACGATGGCGGTGGAGGGAGCGGCGGCGGCGGCGCTCGGCGACCAGGCGCGCGAGCGCTGGAAACACGCGACCGGCCGATCGCTCGCCGCGGTCAACGCCAACACCGCCTGCTGGCCGTCCGGCCTTCCCGCCCATTTTCGCAACGTCGAGGTCTCGATCGCGCTGACCCGGCCGAAGATGTCCGGCGTCGGCGAGGTTCGCAGCGTCGAGCAGCTGTACCTCGAGCAGATCGCGGCGGCGCGCAAATCGATTTACGCCGAGAACCAGTATTTCGCTTCGCAGCGGATCGCCGAAGCGATGATGTCGAGGCTGGCCGAGGCCGGGGGCCCCGAAATCGTCCTCATCTGCCCCGAGAGCAGCGAGGGGTGGCTCGAGCAGGCGGTTATGGACAGTGCCCGCGCCCGGCTTCACCAGCGGCTGAGCCGGGCCGACAAATACGGGCGGCTCAGGCTCTACCATCCCTACACCGCCAGCGGTCGCCCGATCTACGTTCATGCCAAGATCCTGATCGTCGACGACCGGTGGCTGCGCATCGGTTCGTCCAACTTCAACAACCGCTCGCTCGGGCTGGACACCGAGTGCGACCTGGCGATCGACGCCGGACGGGCCCGGAATTCGAAGACCCGCGCGACCATCCGGCAGGTGCGGGACGACCTCCTCGCCGAGCATCTCGGCGTCGCGGCCGGGGAAGTGGCGAAGCGCATCGATGCGGAAGGCTCGCTGATCGCGGCGATCGAGGCGCTGCGCGGACGCGGCCGTTCGCTGCGCCGCTACCGGCGTCCCGAAATCGGCGAGACGCGCCAGTGGCTGGCCGACAGCAAGGTGCTCGATCCGGAAGACTCCGAGGAAATGTTCGAACCGCTCACCCGCCGCGGACGCTTCCGGCGGCTGCTGCGCCGCTGACGCCAATGCGCCGGCTCCAAAGCTGTCGCCGGGCGACACGCGCCGCTATGCCGCGTGCGTGACCGACGCCGGCGCCCTGATCGACACCCGCTATTTGTGGTCCCGGGCGGCCAACCGCGCCTATGCGATCGGGCTGGCGCGCGCGTTCGCCGGCGCGATCGTCTTCTCGCTGCCGCTGTTGATGACGATGGAGATGTGGGCGTTCGGCTTCTCGCTGTCGCGGCCGAACATGCTGGTTGACGCGCTGGTCAATTTCGTTTTGCTCTTCTTCCTGTCGCGGGTCGCCGGCTTCGAGGAAACCGCCAGCCGCACCGAGGATTTGCTCGATGCGTTCGCCGCGTTCGGCGTCGGCGCGGTCGGCGCGGCGACCATCCTCTTCGCGGTCGGCGCGATCGGGCCGGGGATGGGCGCCGGCGAGATAGCCGGCAAGATCGCGGTGCAGGCGATGCCGGCCAGCTTCGGCGCGATGCTCGCCGACAAGCTGCTCGGCGAGCCCGGCGAGACCCCGCGCCAGCACAAGTGGCGCGCATCCTATGCCGGCCAGCTGTTCCTGATGCTGGCCGGCGCGCTGCTGCTCTGCTTTACCGTCGCGACGACCGAGGAAATGGTGCTGATCGCGGTGCAGATAACGCCGTGGCACGCGCTGGCGCTGGTGCTCGGCTCGCTGATCCTGCTGCACGTGCTGGTCTACACGGTCGGCTTCGCCGGCCAGGAGAAGCCGCACAGCGGCGGCGCGGCGCGAACCTTCGTCCACTTCACCCTGCCCGGCTACGCGATCGCGGTGGCGGCGGCGCTGTACATATTGTGGACGTTCGAGCGGACCGACGGCGCCGATGCCGCCCATATCGCGATGATGGCGGCGGTGGTCGCCTTTCCCGGCGCATTGGGCGCGGCGATCGCCCGGTTGGTGGTATAGGAGGAGAGAATGTCGCGACGCTCCTGGGCCGGCAAGACCAGCGTGCTGGAATGGGCCGCGGCCTTGTTCGGCGCGGCGGTGCTGGCGGCGATGATCTTCGTGCTCGGCCGCGAGGCGCTCGCCGGGCGCGAGGACGCGCCGGCGGCGATCGTGCTCTCCGCCGAGCGCATCCACCAGCTGGGGTCAGGCCATGCGGTCGAGGTCGAGGCGCGCAATGCCGGCGGCGCCACCGCCGCCGACGTCCAGCTCGAAGGGGCGCTGATGGACGGCGGCGAGGAGGTCGAGAAGGCGGCCGCGACGCTCGATTATCTACCCGGCCAGTCGCGGCGGCGCGCGGTGCTCTATTTCACGCGCGACCCTGCCGATCACCGGCTCGAACTGCGGGCAACTGGTTATCAGCAGCCGTGAAACGGAAGGTGTCGGGTGTCGGGTTCACCTGAAACCTGAAACCTGAAACCCGAAACCCATTCCGGAATGACGCGCTACCTGCCAAGCCGCTCCGCGTGCCACGCCAGGTGACCGGCCATGAAGGTCGACACGAAATAATATGAGTGGTCGTAACCGGGCTGGATCCGCAACTCGAGCGGGATGCCGGCCGCAGCGCAGGCCTGGCTGAGCAGGTCCGGCCGCAATTGCGGGCCGAGGAACTGGTCGGCCTCGCCGACGTCGACCAGCAATTCGTCGACCCGCGCGCCGTCCTCGATCAGCGCCACCGCGTCGTACTCGCGCCAGGCCGCGTCGCCTGCCCCGGACTGCGATCCGGGGTCGCCGAGATAGGCGGCGAGCGCCTTCTGCCCCCACGGCGCCTGCGACGGCGCGACGATCGGCGAGAAAGCGCTGCAGCCGCGGAACCGGCCGGGATTGCGCAGCGCGACGGTGAGCGCGCCGTGGCCGCCCATCGAGTGGCCCATGATCGCCTGGCGTCCGGCGTCGATCGGGAAAGCGCCGGCGACGATCTCCGGCAGCTCGCGCTCGACATAGGAGCGCATCTTGTAATTGAGGTCGTAGGGCGGCTGCGTCGCGTCGACATAGAAACCGGCGCCCTGGCCGAGATCGAAATCCTCGACGTCGGGCACGGCGCCGCCGCGCGGGCTGGTGTCGGGCGCGACGAAGATCAGCCCCAGCTCGGCGCAGGCACGGCGATATTCGCCTTTCTCGGTGACGTTGTTGTGGGTGCAGGTGAGCCCCGACAGATACCAGACGACGGGACACGGACCGTTCTGCGCCTGCGGCGGCAGGAAGATCGAGAAGGTCATGTCGCTGGCCGTCGCCAGGCTGAAATGGCGCACGACGTGCTGCGTGCCGCCATGCGCCTTCCACACCGAAAGCGTGTCGAGAGGTCCGGTCACGAGCGCCAGCGCTAGGGTTCTATCGTGAGGATCGGTGCATCGGCAGATTGATGCACGCGAAGCCGCGAAGACGCGAAGTCGGTATGGTTGTTGACGACGCGCTTCACGCCTTCTCGGAAGGTCGCGGCGCCAAAGTTGATCAGCAGGCCAAGAGTCAACTCCGACAATCGCAGGTAGGTCAGGAGCTGCTTGCCGTGCACCGGCAGCAACCGCTCGACCGACTTGAGTTCGATCAGCAGCCTGTCTTCGATCAGTAGGTCGGCGCGAAATCCTTCGCGGAAGATCGTGCCGCCATATTCGAAGTCGATCGGCTTTTGCCGATCGACCTTGTAGCCCAGTTTCGCGAGCTCCGCCGCGAGGATCGCCTCGTACACCGATTCCAGCAGGCCCGGACCGATCCCTCGATGAATTTGCAGGCCCGAGTCCACGACGATGCGGGCGAGTTCCTCGACATCCCTCATGCCTTCTCCTTCGCGTCTTCGCGTCTTCGCGTGAGATTGAAAACTCTTAGACTAGTAAACCACCACGCTCCTTATGCTCTCGCCCGCGTGCATCAGGTCGAACGCCTTGTTGATCTCATCGAGCTTCATCTTGTGGGTGATCAGGGGATCGATCTCGATCTTGCCGTCCATGTACCAGTCGACGATCTTGGGCACGTCGCTGCGGCCGCGCGCGCCGCCGAACGCGGTGCCCTGCCACACCCGGCCGGTGACCAGCTGGAACGGCCGGGTGGCGATCTCGCGCCCGGCCTCGGCGACGCCGATGATCGTCGAGACGCCCCAGCCGCGATGGCAGCATTCCAGCGCCGCCCGCATCACGTCGGTGTTGCCGGTGCAGTCGAAGCTGTAATCGGCGCCGCCTTGCGTCAAATCGACGATCGCCTCCACCACCTTGTCCGCGCCGACGGCGTTCGGATCGATGAAATCGGTCATGCCGAACCTTTCCGCCATCGCCCGCTTCGCCGGATTGACGTCCACGCCGACGATCCGCGCCGCGCCGGCCATGCGCGCGCCCTGGATGACGTTGAGGCCGATGCCGCCGAGCCCGAACACCGCGACGTTGGCGCCGGGCTCGACCTTGGCCGTCCAGATCACCGCGCCGATGCCGGTGGTGACGCCGCAGCCGATGTAGCAGATCGTCTCGAACGGCGCGTCGGCGCGCACCTTCGCCACCGCGATTTCGGGCAGCACCGTGAAATTGGAGAAGGTCGAGCAGCCCATATAATGGTGGATGGTCTCGCGCCCGAGCCGGAAGCGGCTGGTGCCGTCGGGCATCACCCCCTTGCCCTGGGTGGCGCGGATCGCGGTGCACAAATTGGTCTTGCGCGACAGGCAGCTTTTGCACGCCCGGCATTCGGGCGTGTAGAGCGGGATCACGTGGTCGCCGGGCGCGACCGAGGCGACGCCCTCGCCGACTTCGCGAACGATGCCGGCGCCCTCGTGGCCGAGGATCGAGGGGAAGATGCCCTCGCTGTCCTTGCCCTCGAGCGTGTAGGCGTCGGTGTGGCAGATGCCGGTCGCCATGATCTCGACCAGCACCTCGCCGGCTTTCGGGCCCTCGAGCTCGACCTCGTGGATCTCGAGCGGACGGTTGGCAGCGACGGCGATCGCGGCGCGGCTCTTCATGCTTCGTCCCCCTTGCTGCGCACCCCGGCATAGCCGAGCGCGACACTCTGCGACAATTCTCCGCTCGCGGCGTTCAGCCTGCCGCCATTAACGCCCGTCGACAGGCTTGCCATGCGCTCGATCGCCGCCCTCCTGCTGTTCGCGTCGCCGGCGGCGCTTATTGCCCAGCCGGCTTCGCCGCCGCAGCCTGCCCCGGCGGAGGCCGGGGAACCCGCCCCGCCGCCGGCAGCCGGGCAGGCGGCGCCGGCGCCCGATGCCGAAGACAGTTTAGATCCGCTCGCCGAAGAGCCGATCGTCGTCACCGGCCAGAAACCGCCCGGATCGGTGGTCGGCGACATCCAGCCCGAGCAGCAGCTGGGCCCGCGCGAGATCCGCGCCCACG
>JBQTJR010000142.1:0-9367 GCA_052386895.1 Sphingosinicella sp. | reverse complement strand
CGCTGCTCGAGGTCGCCGGTATCGCCGGCCGGCGCCAGTTCTGCCATCGCCAGCGCCGAACAGGCGCGGGCGATCGCCGGGTCGGACGCGGCCGGTTCCGGCACCTCGGCGAGCAGCTGCCTCGCCTCCTCCTGCTCGCCGCCAGCGATCAGCGCCCGCGCGAGCCCGGACAATGCCACGGTATGGTCGGGCGCCATTTCGACGATCTGGCGGAAGATATTCGCCGCCCGCGCCGGGTCGCCGCGTTCGAGCACCTCCTCGCCCATCGCGACCAGCGGCTCGATCTGCGCCTCGACCTGCTGCTTTTCGCCCTCGATGTGGTGCTGGGCGAGAAGCTGGTCGAGCGTCCGCGCCAGCTGGCTCTCGGTACGTGCGGACGAGAGGTCGGCCACCGGCTGTCCCTGGTAGAGGGCATAGACGGTGGGGATCGACTGGATGCGGAACTGGGCGGCGATGAACTTCTCTTCATCGACGTTGACCTTGACCAGCCTGACGCCGCGGTCGGCATAATCGGCGGCGACCTTTTCCAGCACCGGGGTCAACTGCTTGCAGGGCCCGCACCATTCCGCCCAGAAATCGAGCAGCACCAGCTCGGCCATGCTCGGCTCGACGACATCGCGGCGGAACTTCTCGATCGCTTCGCGCTCGCCGGCGCCCAGTCCCAGGGTGGCCACTTTGCAACTCTCCAGCCGCTACCTATCTAGGCCCTATGTGGGGTGGCGGCACTCGCTGCCAAGCCCAATAGGGGGCGGCTCTTGCCGGGTTTGAGGGCCCGTGATAGCAGCCGCCGCCTTGCCCTGGCCGGTGCAAAAGCGGCCTCGCGCTCGAGCGGGCGTAGCTCAGGGGTAGAGCACAACCTTGCCAAGGTTGGGGTCGAGGGTTCGAATCCCTTCGCCCGCTCCATTCGTTCCACCCCAATCGCCGAACCCTCGAGTCTTCTGGTGGCGCTCCGCCCAGCAGGGCTGCGCGCTGGTTCAAATCCCTTCGCCCGCTCCATTCGTTCCACCCCATATCGTCGAACCCTCGAGTCTTTACCTGGCGCTCGGCCCAGCCGGGCTGCGCGCCGCGACGATTGCGGGGCCATGCCGGCGAGGCTAGCCGCGGCTAGGTGACCTATGCCGGTGTCGAACTCGGCGGCACGAAATGCGTGGCCATCCTTGCCCGCGATGCCGGCGACGTGCTGGCCCGCGAGACCATTCCTACGACGTCGCCCGACGAAACCCTCGGCCGGATCGAGCGCATCCTGCTGGGATGGAAGCGCGAGCCGGGGTTTGCGGCGCTCGGACTCGCCAGTTTCGGCCCGATCGACCTCGACCCGGACTCCGCCAGCTGGGGGCACGTCGCAGCGACGCCGAAGCCCGGCTGGGCCGGCGCCAACGTCGCCCCGAGACTGAGCGACGCGACCGGCGTGCCGACGGCGTTAGATACCGACGTCAACGGCGCCGCCCTCGCCGAGATGCGCTGGGGCGCCGGGCTCGGCAGCGGCGACTTCGCCTACATCACGGTCGGCACCGGAGTGGGCGTCGGCCTGATCGTCAACGGCTGCCCGACCCGCGGCTTTGGGCATTGCGAGCTCGGGCATGTCCGCGTCGCGCGGTTGCCCAATGACGACTGGCCGGGCGTGTGCCCGTTTCATGGCGATTGCGTCGAGGGGTTGGCCTCCGGCTCTTCCTTGCGGGCACGCTACGGCGAACGGCTGGACCGACTGCGGCCGGACGATCCCGCCTGGGAGACGGTGGCATGGACGCTTGGCCAGCTTTGCCACGTCATCGTCGCTGCCGCCGCGCCGCGATCGATCGCGATTGGCGGCGGCGTCGTCGAGCGGCAGCCGCACCTGCTCGGCCGAATCCAGGCGATCCTCGTCGACAGCCTGAATGGCTTTGTCGAGTTGCCGCCGGGCGGCGACTATATCCGCGCGCCGGGCCTCGGCCGCAATGCCGGCCCACTGGGCGCGATCGCGCTCGCTATGATGGCCGGGGGCTAGCGCCGACCAGCAATCGGGCATTGTCGCACGACAGCCGCTCTTGCGCGTCGAGCAGCAGGCATTCGCCCGGAAGCGCCACGTCGCGTCCCGAGCGCACCTCGCCCTCGAGCGGGATCACCCACCGCTGCCGGTCCTGCAACGCGTCCTGGTGGCTGTAAATAAATGTGAAGTGCGCTCCGTCGACCAGCGTTCGCGGCGCATCGCCGGCAACATGCTGGGCAAAAGCCTCGGGATATTTCGCCCGATTCGCGACAGCCACCGCTTCGTCGAGGTGAAGCTCGCGCGGCCGGCCATAGTCGAAAAGGCGGTAGGTCAGGTCCGAATTCTGCTGGAATTCCAGCAGCGAAACGCCGCCGCCGATCGCGTGAATGGTTCCCGCCGGCACCAGATAGAAATCCCCCGCCGTGACCACCTGCCAGTCGAGCAGTCCTTCGATCGAACCGTCCAGCGCCGCTTCGCGCAGTTCATCGGCCGAAAGCTCGCGTTTCAGGCCAAGGCCGAGGGTCGCGCCCGGCTCGGCTTCCAATATGTACCAGCATTCGGTCTTGCCGCAGTCAAAGCCGCGCGCGCGCGCTTGCTCGTCATTCGGGTGGACCTGGATCGAAAGTCGCTCCGCGGTGAAGATATATTTGGCGAGCAAGGGAAGCTCGGTGCCGCCCATGAACCAGACCTCGCCGATCCTCTTGTCCGCCGGCGCCGCGAACATCGGCGGCAGCTTCGTCCGGCCCCATGGTTTTTCGACGAAGCGGCGGTGCAGCTTCATTGCAACGCGTCCAGGCCGGCGCCCAGCCGCTGCAGCCCCTGCTGCAGCCGGTCGGCCGGGTAGCCGAGGCCGACGCGGAAATGGTCGGGCATTTCAAACCAGTGTCCCGGCACGATCCCGGTCTCGAATCGCTCGCGCAACAGATCATCGAGCCGTTGCGTGTCGCCGCCCGACCAGCGCGGAAAGGCGGTCATGCCGTGCTCGGCGGGCATGCAATCGAGATCGGCGCGGGACGCCACGAACGCATTGAACATCGCGCGATTGTGCAAAAGCAATGGCCGCGATTCGCCGATCACCGCGTCGATCCGCTCGAAGGCGATGCAGGCCAGCCGTTCGCTCGGATGCGCCTGGTTCACCCCGAACAGGTCATTGAGCCGCCACATCCGCTCGGCGAGCGTGGGTTCGGCCAGGATCCAACCGCAACGCAACCCGCTGAGGCCGTACGCCTTGGTCAGGCTGTTGGTGCAGACGAACGCCGGCCCGAGATGGACCGCGCTGCGCCGCGGCGGTCCGGCCGCATCGAGATAGACCTCGTCGACCAGAATCCGGGCCTTGGCTTGCTCGGCGAGATCCCCGAGCGCCCGCAGTTCGTCCTCTTCGGCCAGCGCGCTGCTTGGATTGTGGAGATTGGTGATGACGATCAGGCGGGTTCGGTCGCTCATCGCGGCGGCCACCTCGCCGGGGTCGATCGTGAAACCTTCGCCGTGGCGGTCGAAACGCCGGACGTTCGCGCCGAGGAAGCGCGCCGCCTGGAGCAGCGGTTCGTAGGTCGGCCGCTCGATGAGCACGTCGTCGCTGGGAGAGATCAACGCCGCCATGGCCAGGAAATTGGCCATCGACGCGCCGTCCGCGGCGACCACCTGCTCCGCGGTGACGCCGTAGCGCCGGGCAATCGCTTCGCGCAGCGGCGGGTAGCGCGGGTGGCTCGCGCCATCGAGATCGAGGTCGGCGATGGTGATGGGGAGCGAGTCCAGCCGGAAATGAGGAACCTCGCTGCCGGACAGCGAGAATCGCACCGGTTCCTTGAACTTGGCCCAATGCATGTAATCGGATTGCATGGCCTGGCCGCGGCTCATGCGGAGCGGGCCCGGGCCTGGCGCTGCCAGTAGAGGCAGGCGGGAACGCCGGCGAGCAGGATGATGTAGCCGACCAGGCTATTGACCGGATTATTCCAGACGGTGGCAAGGACGACGACGATGCAGGCCGCCACGAACAGCCCCGTCGTCCACGGATGGGCCGGAATGGTGAACGCGACCGCCTGCCCGGGGGAACTCCGGCGGAAGATGAACAAGGCGGCCCCGGTCAGGCCGAAAAAGACGAAATCGACCGAGACCACGTAGCTCAGGATCTGGCCGTAGCTCCCCGACATCGCGATCGCCGCCGCGACGGCGGCCTGCAGCAGGATGGCGATGATCGGCACCCGTGTTACCGGGTGGACCGACGCCACCTTGCGGAAAAACAGGCCGTCCTCGGCCATCGCGAAATAGACCCGCGGCGTCGTCAGCATGCCCTGGCTGAGGAAGCCAAGCGTCGAGATCGCGATGCCGAGCGCGATCAGGGTCGCTCCCCGATCGCCGATCGCCAGCCGCATCACGTCGCTGGCGGGCGTGGCGGACGACGCCAGGCGGTCGGGGCCGAGCGAATGGACGCAGACGAACGCCACCGCCGTATAGAGGATCACCACGCCGGCCACGCCGAGCAGCAGCCCGCGCGCCAGATCGCGCTGCGGATTGCGCATCTCGCCGGCGACGAAACTCGCCGTTTGCCAGCCGCCATAAGCGAACATCACCGGCGTCAGCGCCGCGCCGAGCGCCGCGAGGGCGCTCATCGGACTGCCCGCTTCGCTGACGCGAGCGACGGGCGGTGCGGCCGGGGCTAGCCACAAGCCAAAACCGACCAGGGCGGCAATCGCCGCGATCTTGAGCAGCATCAGCGCGTTCTGCACGTTGCTGCCCGCCCGAACCCCTAGGCAGTTGATCAGCGCCAGCAGTATTAGCGTGGCGACGGCGAGCGCGCGCTCCGATGACGGCAGCGGCACCAGCTGCAGGAAATAGCGCGCGAAGGTGATCGCCACCGCGGCCATGCCGCCCGATTGGATCACGAGCAAAAGCGCCCAGCCGTAAAGAAAGGCCGGCATCGGGCCGTAGGCGTCGCGAAGATAGGCGTATTGCCCGCCGACCTCAGGGCGGCGGGCGGCCAACTCGGCATAGACGAAGGACGCCGCGAGCGCGATCACCCCGCCTGCGATCCACACGCCGACAATGAGCCAGGGCGTGCCGACATGGCGCGCGACTTCGGCCGGATTGACGAAGATCCCGGCGCCGATGATCCCGCCCATCACCAGCATCGTCGCGTCGAACACGCCGAGCCGGCGGGCGAGCGCGGGCGATCCTGCCTCAGCCGTTTCGTTCGCGCTCAAAGCTCCCCGTTCCGCTCATGTCCGGCGCCGTCAACTCCTGCCCCTATGCCCGCAACCCGGACGGTGGCGCCAGTCCGCATTGGGGCGCCCGCTGCTTCAGCGCGGCTTCCTCTTCGGAACGCCCTTCAGCCTCTTCCGTTCTCGCCCAATGAGCGTTCAGCTCGAAACCCTCGATCCTTCGGTCCTCGAACCACCGCCCGAGGCGGTCGATTTCTATGTCGACAGCCTGCGCCTCTTGACCGAGGCCGGTTTCCCGCACCTGCTCTCCGGCACCTTCGCTTTGTCCTGCTACACCGGCATCTCGCGGCCGACCAAGGACCTCGACATCTTCTGCAAGCCCTCCGACGCGCCGAAAATCCTCGGTTTCTTCAAACAGCGCGGCCACCGCATCGAGGTCGAGGACGAGCGCTGGATCGGCAAGGTCTTCAAGAACGACAGTTTCTTCGACGTCATCTACAACATGTCGACCGCCAGCATCCCGGTTACCGACGACTGGTTCCGCGAGGTCTACGAGTGCGAGGTGTACGGCACCAAGGTACGCATCACCCCGCCGACCGAGTTCATCCTCTCCAAGCTCTTCCTGATGGACCGCTACCGTTACGACGGCGCCGACGTCGCCCACGTCATCCTCAAGAAGCACGAGGAGATCGACTGGCGGCGTTTGCTGTCGGCGATGGAGCTCTATTGGGAGCTGCTTCTGGTCCACCTCCTGAGCTTCCGCTTCATCTACCCCACCGAACGCGACCGCATCCCACGCTGGCTGTTCGACGAATTGATGGAGCGCCTGCGCGCCCAGGCGCAGATGCCGCCGGCACAAATGCGCATCTGCCGCGGCCGCCTGCTGAGCCCGCGCGACTACATCGTCGATATCGTCGAATGGGGTTTCGCCGACGTCGTCGGCAAGGGGCTGGAAGAGCGCCATGAGCGGCCAGACTGAGAAAGCGAACGGCACGCTCAAGCTGGCGGCGATTGGCGATCTCCACGTCACCGAGGGCAGCGAGCATCGCTATCGCGACCTGTTCGCCGAGATATCCGAACGGGCCGACGTGCTCGCTCTGTGCGGTGACCTCACCAATTTCGGCTGGACGAGCGAGGCCGAGATCCTCGCCGAGGATCTCCGCGCCTGCACCATCCCGGTGGTCGGCGTGCTCGGCAATCATGATTACGAATGCGGCCAGGCGGAAGAGGTGGCGAAGATCCTCCACGCCGCCGGCATGACAATGCTGGGGCCGCAGGCCGTGATCGTGAACGAGGTCGGCTTTGCCGGGGTCAAGGGCTTCGTCGGCGGCTTCGGCCGCGGCGAGCTGGGCGCGTTCGGCGAAACCGAGATCAAGGCGTTCGTCGACGTCGCGCTGGACGAGGCGCGCCAGCTCGAGAACGCATTGCGCTCATTGAAGACCGAGCGTTCGGTCGCGGTGCTGCATTATTCGCCGGTGGTCGGCACGGTCGAAGGCGAGCCCCTGGAAATCTACCCGTTCCTCGGCTGCTCGCGGCTGGCCGACGCGATCGACCGCTTCGATCACGTGTCGGCGGTGGTTCACGGCCACGCCCATCGCGGCAGCTTCAAGTCGCAAACGCCGCGCGGCATCCCGGTCTACAATTGTGCAACGATGGTCGCCGAGGCCGCCTGCGGCCGCCCTTACGCCTTGATCGAGGTCTAGCGCCCTTTGGTTGCGGCCTGCACCGGCGCCGGCGGTGCCCGCACCGGTGCGGCGCGCGGCTCGAGCAAGGCGGCGGTCTCGACCGTGTCCAAGGCCCGCCGCGCAATCACGTAACGCCGTGCCTTGCCGATCCAGTCGAGCGCATGACGCCGCCCTGGCAGCCGCATCACCTCGGCAAGCGCGACGTCGACCTGCGCCGCTTCCAGCCGCCGCTCGGCGCGGCGCAGCCGCTCGGCCGGCACTGGCGATGGCGATTGCTGGTGGCGCACCGTGACCAGCGCGCCGAGCTCGGCCGAAAACGCCTCCCACCAGCTCGAATCCGGGTCGGGCCCGAGCAGCCGTGGCTTCACCAGCTGCAGGCCGTCCTGCAATTCCTGCAAGGTCACCGGCGCCCGTGCCGCGGCGATGATCGTCCCCACCGCCTGCGGCTGGGTCTCGCCGAACCGCTCGCGCAGCAGCGCCTCGAGGAATCCCAGCGCGACGCCGCGGTCCAGCGCGCGCCGCGCCGCGAACGCGACCAGCAGCCCTTCCGCCCGGTCGGCATTGCCGACCGCCGCGCGCGACTGGGTGACGACATTGGCGATGCGGTTCTCGAGCGCGCTCACCCGCCGCGCCATCTCCGGATCGATCATGATCCGCTCGGGCGCCGCGCCTGGCCGCCGCGGCGGCGCTTGCCGCACCGGGATCGATGCCCGCGCCTTGCCCGCGGCCTGCGGCGTCTCGCCGACGCCGATCAGCTGCGCGCCATAATCCCAGCGCGCCAGCAGCCAGCCCATCACGATCAGTCCGAGCAGGAAGAACAGGCCCGGCAACAGCAGGTAGGAAACGAGCGGCCGGGTCTGCCAGTCGACAGGCAGACGTAGGCGCGGTTCGTTGCCGGTCATGGGTTGGCGTTCTGGCACAGCCGGCGGGCAAGCTCCAGCAACGCCGCATCGCGCGGCCGCTCGGCGACGTGCAGCGACCGCCAGCCGCTGCCGGCCGCTGCCGCCGCGGCCGGACTGATCGCGGCGATGCCGATGTCGCTCCGGCGATCTTCGATCAGGCTTGCCAGGGTCGCGGCCGCGCGAGGCGAATGGAGCAGCACCAGCGCTTCTTGCCCGAGCGCATGTTCGGCTACCCTTGGCAGTTCATCCTCTGCCCGCGCGGAATAAACCGGCAACGATACGATATCGAGGCCGGAGTCTCCGGGACGGACATGATGCTCGCCGCAAGGATGCAGCGCCCGGGCGACGCCTTCTCCGGCCATCATCGCCGCCAGCGCGGCCGCGTCGGACGGGCCGGTGCGCACGTCGCCAAAGCCGGCGCGCGCCGCTTCCCCGGCCGTCGCTTCGCCGACCGCGTAGCAGGGCAGGCGGTGGAACGCCGCCAGCCGCGCACCGGCGATCCGCGCCGCCTGCGCGCTGGTCAGCATCACCGCGTCGAATCCGGCCCGATCGGGAGGCTCCCAGGCCAGCGTTTCGATCGTGAACAGGGGCGCGACGATGGCCACCAGCCCAAGCGCGCGCGCCCGTTCCGCCGTCCGGTCGGCGCCCGGCTGCGGCCGCAGCACCAGCACCGGTTTCACCGGAACATCGCCCGCAGCTCCGGGCTCGCCTCGGCCAGCAGCCGGCCTGCCAACCGCTGCGGGTCACCGTCCTCTCCGGCGCGGACCTCGGTTCCGTCGGGCAGCAGTATTTCCGCCCTGATCGCAATCCCCGGCCCGTCCGGCACGGCCAGCGCCGCCACCGCCGAGCGGCAGTCGCCGCCCAGCGCCGCCAGCAGCGACCGCTCCGCCGCAATGCAGCGATGGGTGGGCACGTCGTCGATCGCCAGCACCAGCCGTTGCAGGTTCGCGCGCCCGGCCCACGCCTCGACCCCGATCGCCCCCTGCGCCGGGGCCGGCAGCAGCTCGTCGAGCGGTGTACCGGCGTCGATGCCGAGCCGGTCGAGCCCGGCGGCGGCGAGCAAGGTGGCGTCGAACTCGCCCTTCTCGACCTTGGCCAGCCGCGTCTCGACATTGCCGCGGATCGGCGCGATCGCCAGGTCGCGCCGGCGCGCCAGCAATTGCGCCTGGCGCCGCGGCGAGGATGTGCCGACCCGCGCCCGTGGCCGCAGCGCATCGAGACTCGCCGCCCCTATCAACCGGTCGCGCGCGTCGCCGCGCGCCAGCACCGCGGCGATCCTGAACGCAGGCGGCCGCTCGCTTTCGACGTCCTTCTTCGAGTGTACCGACAGGTCGGTGGCGCCCTCGGCGAGGCTGCGGTCGAGCTCGCGCGTCCACAGCGCCTTGCCGCCCAACTCGGCCAAGGGGCGGTCTTGAACGCGATCGCCGCTGGTGGTGATTGGCACCAGCTCGACCCGCTCCTCGTCCCAGCCGTGCGCCGCGCGCAGCGCCTCGGCGATCAGCCGCGCCTGGGCGAGCGCGAGCGGCGAGCCGCGGGTGCCGATGCGCAGCGGACGGTCCATCCGCGTCTGCTAGCCGCGCGATGGTGCGGGTGCCACGCTATTGTCCGCCTGCCGGGTGGATGGCAGGAGCAAAGGGTCCAGACCCGCTACTGGAG
>JBQTJR010000141.1:0-7379 GCA_052386895.1 Sphingosinicella sp. | reverse complement strand
CACGAGAGCGCCACCTAGCGAAAGGCGCACCCCCTTTGTCAACTTCGATCTCGTGCAATCCTTCGCACTGCAATCGTCGTTTGCGGCGCCAAGCCTAAGGATAATGCCAATCCAAGTCGAGTCATATTCCGGCGCGCATTCAATAACCTGTCAGGTGCGCCCTATTTCCCACGCTGGCGAGCGCTGCGGCATCCCTTTGCCGGCAAGGGAATTTCCGGCCGCATTGCCTTCGCACCGGGGGCCATGCAGGAGAAGCCATGCCTGCCGATCACCCGCCCCGCCGAGGCTACGCGATCTGTTCGGAGCATCGTTCCGGGAGCACCTTGCTGTGCCGCCTCCTCACCTCGACGGGCAAGCTGGGACATCCCGAGGAATATTTTCGCGACAGCCGCCTGTGCGTCAGGATCGAACGGAACCCGGCCCTGCTGGACGAGATCGTCGGGGAGGCCTCGACCGCGAATGGCATTTACGGCCTCAAGGTCTTCACCCAGCAATTCGACGTCACCGCCCGGGCGCGCTGGACCGATCGCCTCCCGGGCCTGCATTTCGTCCATCTCGATCGGCGGGACCTGCTCGGCCAGGCCATTTCGCTCGTCAGAGCACTCCAGACGGGCCAATACTTTCCGCACGAGCCGCGACGCGGCGAACCTCGCTACGACCGAAAAGAGATTGCGCGGCAACTCGCCCGGAGTGCCGCAGGCCAGATGCGCTGGCGGCGCTATTTCGCGCGCAACGGCATCGAACCCCTGTGGCTGATCCACGAGGAGGTGGTGGCGCGGCCGCAGATGGCGGCCGATGCCGTTGCCGCCCACGTCGGACTCCTCGAGCCAGTGCCAATCGACCGCGCCCAGGCCGATTGTGGACGGATGCGCGACGAGCAGTCGGATGAATGGCGCGCCCGCTTCATCGGCGAGATGCAGGACCGCAGCTTCCTCGACCATCGGCTGGGCCGGCCCCGGATCTGGCTTCGGCGCCTTGCCCGGGATCTGTGGTATCTGACGCGCGGCCGAAGCAGCGAATGAACGCCCTCAGGAGCGGCCGGGGCGATCCTCCCGCACCGCGATAATCTCCCAGCGGGCGTTCTTGAAGAACAGGCGTTTCGCCCAATCGCCGGCGTGGCGCGATTTCGTCTCTTTGGCTGCCGCGCGCGTGGCGGCGATGTCCTGCTCATCGAACAGGATGCGAAACGGCAAGCCGCCTAACAGTCGCCGCGCCTGGCCAAGCGTCAGGTGCACCGTATGGTCGGCAAAGGGCCCGATGACGAACCGAGTTCCCAGCGCCTGCACCGCAGAGTGCAGGCCCGCGGCGAGGTGCCAGAAGCGGCTGTGAAAGTTGACGGTGAAATAGAGCAGTCCGCCCGGCGTCAGCACACGGGAAATCTCGGCGACGATGCGGCGCGGGTCCTCGGCGTGGTCGACGACATTGTCGCAGAGCACGATATCGAAGCTGGCGTCCCCGAAAGGCAAGGATTCGCCAGCCGCGGTCAATGTCTGCACGCGACGATGCCATGGCAGCATCGCCGCATATTGGTCGGCGAGCGGATCGACACCTATCGCCCGCTCCGCGCCAAAGAAAAAGATCAGACCCTCCGAACCGCTGCCGACTTCGAGTAGCCGCGCATCCGGCGCGATTGGCTTAAACCGCTCCAGCTTCGAGCGCACCTGCTGCGAATGCTCCCGCATCGCCGCCGCGACCTGATCGTGGCGGTGTGCCTGCGCCTGCGCCCGCAGGCGCTGATACTGAAGCTGCCGCTCGAGGGCTTGCGCAGCGCGTCTTTGTCGGGCGCGCCGACCCCAATTCGTGAAAATGAACATTGAGAATCCTGCGAAGTCGCCGAACCGATAAAGATAATGCCACAGCCCTGCAAACACCTCACCGGAGCGAAGGGACAGCGTCTCAATTGTCCCCAGGACGGCGTTCGTGCAGTGCCGGATCGAGCGGCTGCTCGGCAATGCGGTCGACCAACCAGAGCGCGCCAGACAAGGTCAGGTGACCGTAGTCGAAATGCATCGGCGCTCCGTCCGGCGCCAGCAGCCGGCAATCGCCATCCGGGCAAAGCAAATCGATCAAGGACACATAATCGCCGCCGGCGGCGATCACGGCCCGCGCCATTCGGCGATCGAGTTGCCGCCTTTCCGCGAGCTGGAAATCGACCATCGATGCGGGATCGCCTCGCGCCATCGCCCGCGCGAGCAGCAAGGGGAAGGCGCCATCATATTCCATGATCGGACCCACCACGAGCACGGGCGTTCCGTATCGGCGAATTGCCGCAATGGTCTGCGCCATCAGGCCTACGTCGCCATCGTGCCAGCGTGCCGACAGGATGACTCGATCGACCCGCCGCGTCGCCAGCAGCGGGCCGAAGACGGAATCGTAAACGTGTCGGCAGCGCGCCTTTGCTGTCGTATCGATCGTTGGCCGACATCCGGAGACAGTCGCCTGCATCATGTTCGCCTGCGGATAGCGAAGTGCGAAGGCGCGCCACAAATGGGCGGCATGGCTATTCCCCACCACGACGAGATTGGGCAGGCTTGCGCTCAGCCGCAGACAAGCGCCGGGATCCCACACCCGGCTGTTTCGCTCCTGAAGGAAGCAGCGTTCCGGGCGATACTGGAAGCGATAAGCCGGGCTGTCGCGATAGTCGCCATAATCGGCGATCCGCACGACGTCGGGCCGGTGGCTGCGCAAAGTCTGCGAGTTCATCGACACGGCCGCCGAGGCCGATCCGAGCGCGACCATGCCCGCGATTCCGGTCAGCAGGATGCGCCGCGTCGGGCCCTTTCGGAATCGCGTCAACATGGGCTGCTCGACCAGCGCATAGGATAACCAAGCCAGCGCCAGCGAAGCCGCGACCAATCCTGCCGTTTCGAACGGGTCAAGCGTCATCCCGGTCGGCAGCCGATACAATGCGATCACGGGCCAGTGCCAGAGATAGAGGGAGTAGGATATTCGCCCGATCAGCCGAACCGGCGGCAAGGTGAGCAGCGGCTCGGTCACCGCGCCGCGGCCGTAGGCGATCAGCAGCGCGGAGCCGAGGCACGGTACCAGCGCCCACGGCCAGGGAAAGCCGGATTCGGGTCGGATCACCAAACAGCCCACGGCGATCAGCAGCAGGCCGCCGGCAGCCAGCACCGAGCGAAGCGCAGTGCTGGTGACTCTGGGAACGGCGCCGACGGCGATCAACCCGCCCAAAGCGAGTTCCCAGGCCCGGCTCGGAAGCAGGTAGAACCCAGCCTGCGGCCACAGCCGCGTCGCCACAATGCTCCAGGCGAGCGACGCGAGGATCACGATGACGAGTGTGGCCGCCAGCCGCCCGGGCCAATATCTGCAGCTGAGCATCAGCAGGATCGGATAGAAGATATAGAATTGCTCCTCGACGCCGAGCGACCACGTATGCAGCAGCGGAATCGTCTCGGCCGCGGGCGCGAAATAGTCCGCGCTCAGACCGAAGTAGATGTTCGAGACGAAGCCGACCGCCGCGGCGGTACTGTTGGCCAACGCCTGCAACTCGATCGGCAACATCATGATGCCGCCGACGGCCAGCATTCCGGCCAGCATCGCGAAGAGGGCAGGAAAGATGCGGACGACGCGCCGGCGATAGAATTCGTCGAGCCGGAACGTGCCCTTCTTCAGTTCGCCGGCGACGATCAGCGTGATGAGATAGCCGGAGATCACGAAAAAGATGTCGACGCCTATGAAGCCGCCGCCGAGGCCGGACACGCCGGCATGAAACAGGACGATCGGCATCACCGCGACCGCCCGCAACCCTTCGATGTCGCGCCGATAATCGCGCTCGTTACGCAGCGCGCCGCTTTCCCGAAGTTCCGCGTAGGGGGGGGCGCTAGCCACGATTCCGCCTACCGGGTGCGCATGCAGCGCGGCAATCCGAAAGCAAGCGCCCGCTCAGCTGTTGAGACAGGCGGACAGGTAACGTTGGCGGAGCGCGTCGAGCGGAATGAGCTTGTCCACTTCCTCGACGTGCCAGAACATCCAGCCATTGCAGGACGGGAGTTTCTGCACGGCCGCGCCGATGCGGTGGATCGAACCTTGCTCACCGCCATGTTCGATCGAGGAATCGGCGAGCACCCGCGCCTGCCAGCGGCGGCGCGCATCGGTGACAAACGATCCCGGTGCGACCAACCCGCTTTCGATCAAGGCGCCGAACGGCACCCGCGGCTGACTCGATCGCGACGGCATCACCTTGATCGCGCTCTCGTCGAGCGGCAGGGTGGCGGCGATGCGGGCAAGCGCGACCTCGACGTAGCGCGGCTCGCGCTCGATGCCGATCCAGCGCCGGCCGAGCCTTCGCGCGACCGCTCCCGTCGTCCCGGTGCCGAAAAACGGATCGAGCACGACATCGCCGGGCCGGGTGCAGGCGAGCAGCACGCGATAGAGCAAGGCCTCGGGTTTCTGGGTTGGATGCGCCTTGGCGCCCTTCGTCTTCAGTCGCTCGCCACCGGCGCAGATCGGCAGCGTCCAATCCGAGCGCATCTGCAGATCGTCGTTGAGCGCCTTCATCGCGCGATAATTGAAGGTGTAGCGGCTCTGTCCGTCGCGCGACGCCCAGATCAGGGTCTCGTGGGCGTTGGTGAAGCGCGTGCCGCGGAAATTCGGCTTCGGGTTCGACTTGCGCCAGATGATGTCGTTCAAAATCCAGTAGCCGGCGTCTTGCAGCGCCGCGCCGACGCGGTAGATGTTGTGGTAGCTGCCGATCACCCACAAAGTGCCGTCGGGCTTGAGCAGCCGGCGCGCCTCCTCAAGCCAGGCGCGGGTGAAAGCGTCGTAATCGTCGAGGCTGGCGAAGCGGTCCCAATCTTCGTCGACCGCGTCGACCCGGCTGCCCTCCGGTCGGAACAGCTCGCCGCCGAGCTGCAGATTGTAGGGCGGATCGGCGAAGATCAAGTCGATGCTCGCCGCCGGCAGGCCTTGCATCGCGGCGATGCAATCGCCTTCGATCAGCTGGTCGAGCGGCAGAGCGACGTCGGCCACCGGCTCCGCCGGCCCCTGCCATGCCACGCGCGCGACGACGTTCATCCCCTGCCCCCCAAGCGCAAGCAACCAAGCTGAGTCAGCTCGGGTTCGCGGTCAAGCTCAAAGACTTGCGGAACATGGTTAAGAAAGGGTTTGGACGTGCCGGGAACGAAACGAGTCCCCGCTAGATATTGTGGTGGAGCCCCGCTCGAAGACTCAATCGGCTGCGGGTGTGGCGCGAAAGACTCAGTTTGATCCGGTCAAGGCCTCGGATCTGATTCGCAGGCTTGTCTCGTAAAGTCGAATATCGTCGGAATACCAGCGCGTGAGATTTTCGACAGCCCGCGGGCTCAGCCCGCGCTCGACGTCGGCCGGGCTGGCATGGGCGGCGACGGGGTCGCGGGGCAGAATTATCTGCTCGTCGATCTGTGCTGTCGCAAGGAGACGCTGGAGATCGCCTTCGAGCGTCGCAGTGGTGCCGATGATTAATCGCCGCCGCTCGACCCACTCCTCGACACCCTCGAGCCAATCAGAGAGCCGGTCGCGAACATGGCCAATTCTACCCATCGCCCAGCGGGCGAGCAGGCGCCGCGCGGGATTACGGCTGTCAATTGCCTCCGCCAGAGCATTGGCCGTGCCGAAAATCCGGAACGCGACCGTTTCGCCAGTGGACCAGGGAAAATTGTATCGCGGCTGGCCTCTTCGCAGCCGGCTGTTGAACCCGCTGACAAACCTCTCCAACGGATCACGAACGACGAAAAATACCAGGCTGTCCTGAGGGCAATCGCAAAGACGGGTTCGGTGATCGTGGAGGACCAGATTTGCCCTCCCGAGCAAAGGCCACAACGCCGCTTTCACGGCGGTGCCGCCGGTCTTGCCAATATGCAACACATGGATGGGAATGGTCATCTTCGTCCGGATGCTTCGGCGCTATGAAAGCGCGAGCCTGAGTTGGCGCACCGGCGCGAAACCGCGGCGGTGCAGCGGCGTTGGCCCGAGCGCTTCGAGCGCGCGCAAATGCCCGGGCGTGCCGTAGCCCTTGTTGGTCTCCCAGCCATAACCGGGATAATCGCGCGCATAGTCCGCCATCATGCGGTCGCGGGTCACCTTGGCAACGATCGAGGCGGCGGCAATCGAGCGGCATTTGGCATCGCCATCGACAATGGCGAGCGACGGGTGCGCCCAGTCAGGACAGCGATTGCCGTCGACCAGGATCATTGCCGGCGCCCGCCCGAGCGCCTCGACTGCGCGCTGCATCGCCAGCATCCGCGCCCAGAAAATGTTGAGCCGCTCGATCTCCGCGACATCGGCGATGCCGACGCCGACCGCAGCGACCTTCCTGAGCCTGAGATAGATGGCCTCGCGCACCGGCGGCGGCAGCGCCTTGGAATCGTCGATGCCGCGCGGAAAACGATTGCGATCGAGGATGACGGCGGCGGCGACGACCGGGCCGGCGAGCGGCGCGCAGCCGGCTTCGTCGACCCCCGCCACCGGATCCGGGTGGATTTTCTCGAGCTTGAAGCAGGGCCGCGCCATTGGCTCGACACGCTATGAACGCGGGCCCGGCCTTTCCAGCGAAAGGTTAGGTGGGCCGGCTATTTCCTGTGGATTCAGCGGGGAAAAGCCGCGTCAGCCATCCTCATCTTCGTCCTGGAAATCGGTGACGAACTGGTGGCCAAGCGGACCATGCCCCTGGCCGAGCCCCGGAGCCTCGAGAATGGCGATGCGCACGAACCGGATCGCCTGCTCGAACGCCTTGCCGATCGGCAGGCCGGCGCCCAGTCCGCAGGCGAGTGCGCTGGCAAGGGTGCAGCCGGTGCCGTGGGTGTCATCGGTGTCGAATCTCCTGCCGCGCAGTTCGCGCGCCGGACCGGTCGGCGAAAGCAGTCGATCGACGATCTCATGCCCTTCGGCGTGGCCGCCTTTCACCAACAGGTGGCAGCCGTGCTCGAGGATCGCCGCCTCGCCGCCGAGCGCCTCGAGCTCTGGCAGGTTGGGCGTCACAACCGAGGCCAGCCGCATCAGCCGGCCGAAGGCGGCGATGGTCGCCGCGTCGGCCAGCAACGCGCCGCTGGTCGCGACCATCACCGGGTCGAACACGATCGGCACGGCGAGGTGCTCGAGCCGGTCCGCCACCGCCTCGGCGGTTTCAGCCGAGCCGAGCATGCCGATCTTGACCGCGTCGACGCCGATGTCGCCGACCACCGATTCCACCTGGGCGACGACCATGTCGGGCGGTACCGGCATGACCCGCTGCACGCCGAGCGTGTTCTGGGCGGTGATCGCGGTGATCGCGGTCATCGCGTGACCGCCGAGCATGGTCACGGTCTTGATGTCCGCCTGGATGCCGGCGCCGCCGCCCGAATCCGAGCCCGCGATGATCAGGATGCGCGGCGTCTTCATGCCGG
>JBQTJR010000140.1:0-4339 GCA_052386895.1 Sphingosinicella sp. | reverse complement strand
CGATCATCGAGCCCGAGGTCAACATCAAGAGCCCGGAACGCGCCGAGGCCGACAGAATCCTGCTAGGCGAGCTGAAGGCGGCGCTGGACGCGCTGCCGGGCGAGGGCAAGGTGATGCTGAAGCTGTCGCTCCCGGTCGAGTCCGGCCTGTTCAAGCCCCTCGTCGAGCATCCGCGGGTGCTGCGGGTGGTGGCGCTATCGGGCGGCTACTCGCGCCCGGACGCGTGCCGCGAGCTAGCCAGGAATCCGGGCATGATCGCCAGCTTCTCGCGCGCCCTGCTCGAGGATCTGCGCCACGCGATGAACGATGAAGAATTCGACAGCGCGCTCAAGGAGGCAATTGACGACATTTACAAAGCTTCGACCGAGAAGGCGCTGGCCTGACGGTGCCTGCCTGACGGCACCTAGGAGCAATGCGTGAGGCGCTGGCTCGCCGGCCAGTTCGCGCGGCCGCACGGCCTCGCCGGCCGCTGGCTGATCGGCCCATGGCTCGATCGCATCGGCGAACGGATGAACGCGCTGACGCTAAAGCAGCTGCGGCTCGGCCAGGAGGACGACCTGCTCGAAGTGGGCTTTGGCGGCGGCGGGCTGCTGGCGAAAGCGGGGCCGCTGACGCGTGGGCGCATTTTCGGGGTCGATGCGTCTGCGGCGATGGTCGGCCGCGGCCGGAAAAGGTTCGCCGGCGAGGAGCGGGTGCGATTGTACGAAGGCGAAGCCGAAAAGCTGCCGGTGGCGGATGCGAGCGTCGACAAGGCCTGCAGCGTGAACAGCCTCTATTTCTGGTCCGATCCGGCCAAGGCCCTCACCGAGCTGAAGCGGGTGCTGCGGCCCGGCGGGCGCCTTGCCCTGTGCTTCGAGCCAGCGGAGGAATTGCGCAAATGGCCCGGGCACCGTTACGGCTTCCGGTTGTTCGACGAGGAAGAAGTGAAGGCGCTGATGGAGCAAGCGGGTTTCGTGGCGATCGAGCGCGCCGAGGGCCGCGGCCGCAAGCCGGACCGCTTCATCTGCCTCTCGGGCGAGAAGCCATGAGCGAGTTCGAGGTCGAGCAGGCTTTTGCCGACGCGTTCGGCGCCGCGCGGGCCAGGAGCTGCGGGCTCTACCTGATTTCGCCGCTCGAGACCGGCGGCGATTTCCCGACGCGGCTGGCCGAGGCCTTGAGCGCAGGGCCGGTGGCGGCGTTTCAGTTTAGGGTTAAAGGATTGTTACCGGACGAGGCCGCGCGGCTGGCAGAGCCGCTGCAGAAAGTCTGCGCCGAGCGCGAGACCGCGTTCATCGTCAACGACAGCATCGAGCTTGCTCACAGGCTCGGCGCCGACGGCGTTCATCTCGGGCAAAAGGATGGCGATCCGAGGGAAGCGCGGCGGCGGCTGGGGCCGAAGGCGCAGATCGGGGTGACCTGCCACGACAGCCGTCACCTGGCGATGGAGGCGGGCGAAAAGGGAGCCGATTATGTCGCGTTCGGCGCCTTCTATCCGACCAAGACCAAGGAGACGCCGTACCGCCCAGACCCTGCGATCCTCGCCTGGTGGTCCACCCTGTTCGAGCTGCCCTGCGTCGCGATCGGCGGCATCAGGCCGGACAATGGCCGGCCGCTGGTCGAGGCGGGTGCGGATTTTCTTGCGGTATGCAGCCATGTCTGGGAGCATCCGGACGGGACCGGGGCGGCGGTGCGGTCGTTCGCGCCGCTGACGGGAGACGAAAAATGAAAATGGGACGAATCCTGCTGGCGCTGGGGGCGCTGGTGCTGATCGCCACCGCCTTCATCCATGCCAGCGGCCTGTCGATGGTCTCGTCCTGGCTCAGCGGCGAGCGTGGTGAGTTCCTCAAAATGCTGTGGCTGATGCCGAGCCTCGACTGGATCGTCGTCGGCCTGCTGTGGCTGTTCCTCGCCTGGCGCCCGATCAAGGCCGCGCTCCCGTTGGTCTGGCTGACCGCTTTGATCCCGTTCGGGGTGGCGGCGGCGCTCGTCGTCACGGTCGGACCCGGCTTCTTCGGGCTGTGGCTGCTGACGGCGGCGATCCTGCTTGCGGCCGCCGGAACCTGGCGCATCTTGAAAAAAGCCTGAGTTTCAACGATATTCGAACCTTCAGGGGCAGAGGGGCCGTCATTAGGGGATGGCGGCAATGCGGGTGCTCACATGGAAAAACGCTCGTTTGGCGAGAGACTCGCGCTCGGTGCGACGATGACGGTTACCGCCATCGTCACGGCGATGGTCACCAGCCTGTTCTGGATCGGCGCTTACAGCATCGCGCTCGGCAATGGGCCGGCGCGGGCCTCGGCGCCCGTCGATCCTGCCTGGGCCCCGGTTTCCGTACCTCGCGCCGCACCGGTCGCCGCCTCGTTCATCGGCACCGCCGCGGCCGCGCCCGCGATCACGCTGCCGTCGCGCCTCGAACCGATGGTGATGCCTTCCGGCCTCGCCATTCCCGTCGCCGGCGTCCAGCCGCGCCAGCTCTACGATTCCTATGGCGACCCGCGCGGCAACGGCCGCACCCACAACGCGCTCGACATCATGGCGCCGATGGGCACGCCCGTGATCGCCGCGGCCGAGGGCACGGTCGAGAAACTGTTCCTGAGCCAGGGCGGCGGCGGCATCACCGTTTATGTCCGCTCGAACGACGGTGAGCGGATCTATTACTACGCCCATCTCGCCGCCTACGCGCCCGGCCTGCACGAGGGGCAGAGGGTGATGCAGGGCGACGTGATCGGTGCGGTCGGCATGACCGGCAACGCCCAGTCGCCGCATTTGCATTTCGCGATCCACCGGATGCGCTCCGGCGAGCGCTGGCACCAGGGTGCACCGGTCAACCCGTACCCGTTGTTTGCCGCTCCCCAGGGCACCCGGTAGGTTCGGTCCCGATTCATCGATCGGGGGCCTCCGTTTCTTTCGTTCGCCGCGATTTCCGAGTTGTCGGATGTTTCCATCCGACCTGAAATCACTCTATAGGCGCGCCCCAACTTCCAGCTTCCAGCGGTATCGTCATGAAAATCAGCGGCGTGGACATTCGTCCCGGCAACATCATCGAATATGAAGGCGGCATCTGGCGGGCGGTGAAAATCCAGCACACCCAGCCCGGCAAGGGCGGCGCCTACATGCAGGTCGAGCTCAAGAACCTTATTGACGGGCGCAAGAACAACGTCCGCTTCCGCTCGGCCGAGACGGTGGAGCGGGTGCGGCTCGACACCAAGGAGTTCCAGTACCTCTACGCCGACGGCAACGACCTCGTGTTCATGGACAAGGATTCGTACGAGCAGGTCCACCTGCGCCGCGACCTGATCGGCGAGCCGGCCGCGTTCCTCCAGGACGGCATGGACGTGCAGATGGAGCTGTACAACGAACGGCCGATCTCGGTGCAGCTGCCCGACCAGGTCGAGGCGATGATCGTCGAGGCGGACGCGGTGGTGAAGGGCCAGACCGCGTCGTCCAGCTACAAGCCGGCGATGCTCGACAACGGCGTCAAAGTGATGGTGCCGCCGCACATCTCGTCCGGCACGCGCATCGTCGTCGACGTCTACAGCCAGGAATATGTGAGGCGGGCGGAGTAGCCCTCACCCTCCCAGCTCGACGCGCTGGACCCCTTCCTCTCCCAACCTGGGAGAGGGGCTTTGGAGAGCGACTTGGTTAGCCATTCCGGCCTGATCACGGTGATGACGCGGGCGGCGCGCAAGGCGTCGGCGCGCATCCGGCGCGATTTCGGCGAAGTCGAGCTGCTGCAGGTCAGCCGCAAGGGACCGGCCGATTTCGTCAGCCGCGCCGACCGCACCGCCGAGAAGACCCTGGTCGAGGAGTTAAGTCACGCCCGTCCCGACTGGACCCTGTTCCTGGAGGAAGGCGGTGCGATCGAGGGCGATCCGGCGAAGCCGCGCTGGGTGGTCGACCCGATCGACGGCACCTCCAATTTTCTTCACGGACTGCCCCATTTCGCGATCTCGATCGCGGTGCAGCAACCGAGGCCCGGCGGCGGCTGGGGCGAGGTCAGCCACGCTTTGGTTCACCAGCCGCTGACCGACGAGAGCTACTGGGCAGAGAAAGGGAGCGGCGCCTGGCTCAACGAGCGGCGACTGCGCGTTTCGGCGCGGCGCGACCTTGCCGAGGCGCTGGTTGCTACCGGCGTGCCGTGGAAAGCGCATGGCGACCTGCCGCGCTTCCAGAAGATCCTCGGCAGAATCGCGCCGGAAGTGGCGGGCATTCGCCGCTACGGCTCGGCCGCGCTCGACCTCGCCTGGGTCGCCGCCGGCCGCTTCGACGGATTCTGGGAGGAGAGCCTGCAGTTCTGGGACATCGCCGCCGGCATCCTGCTGGTGCGCGAGGCGGGCGGTTTCGTCACCGACTTCAGGGG
>JBQTJR010000139.1:0-25310 GCA_052386895.1 Sphingosinicella sp. | reverse complement strand
GAGAGATCGCGGAATTCGGGCGGCAACCGGCGGCGGGCATCCCAGCGCCCGGCGGCTTCGAGTTCTTCGCCCTGACGACGCAGCGCGCCCGCCGATCCCGAGTATCGGCCCCGCGCCCGCTCGAACTCGCGCGGGTCGGTCCCCTGGAAACCGAAAATCGCCTGCTTGAAGTCGCCGACCGTGAACAGGGTCCGCGCGCGATCGACCGCGCCCTCGCCGGCAAAAAACTCGGCGACCAGCGCGTCGACGATCGTCCATTGCGCCTCGTTGGTGTCCTGAGCCTCGTCGACGAGGACGTGCTCGATCGCCAGATCGAGCTTGTAGCGCACCCAATCGCCCATGCCCGGCGTCTGCAACAGGTTCACGGTGTGCCGAATGAGATCGTCGAAATCGGCGAGCCCCGCCGCCTGCTTGGCTTCGCGATAGGCCAAAGCGAAGGCCTGGCCGGCGCGCAATCCTGGCGCCAGGCCGCTGACTATCCCCGCCAGCGCCCGCAGCTCGATCAGGCGGCGGCAGCATTCGGCCAGCCGCTCGGCCAGCGCATCGTAATCGCCGGCCGCCTCCAATTGCCCCGGATAGACGATGCGGCGATGGCCTTCCTTGGTCAGCACGATCTGGCTGAGCGCGCCGATCCTGGCCGCGCGCTCCGCTGGCGACGCGGCCAGCCAGTCGGCAATCGCATCGCAATAAGCCAGGCCGCTGGCCTTGCCCCACTGACGATTGGCGGTCGCGATCGCCTGCAGCATGGCAATGTCGAACCGGTCGTCGGCGCATTCGTACGCGATCGCCTCCTCGATGTCGCCGAGCGGCAGGTCGAACAGCTGGCGCAACCGCGCTTCTATTCCCTGGCGCGGTCCCAGCGCCGCCATGCCCTCGGGCGAGCGCGTGCAGGCGATCAGGAAGGATTCGGCGCCGCCCTCGCCGAGCCGCAGGCTCAGCGCCCGTACGTCGTCGATCAGGCCCAAATCACCTTGGCTTTCGGCGCGAACCAGGGTTTCCGCCAGGGTCGAACGAGCAAGCTGGCGTTCCTCGCGCTCTTCGATCGGCCGAAATCCCGGCGTCACGCCCGCCTCGAGCGGAAAGGCCGCGAGCAGGCCCTGGGCGAAGGCGTGGATGGTCTGGATGCGTAGCCCGCCGCCGGTCGCATCGAGCACCTGCGCGAACAGGGTCCGCGCGCGTTGCCGGCCGGCGGGATCGAAATCGGCCTTGAGCGCGCGCAATTCGCGCGCCAGCTCGCTGTCGTCGAGCCGGACCCAAAAGGCCAGCCGGGCGTGGATCCGCTCCGCCATCTCCGACGCGCCGGCCTTGGTGAAGGTAAGGCAGAGAATCGAGGCGGGGTCGGCGCCGGCCAGCAGCAGCCGCAACACACGCGCCGTCAGCACATGGGTCTTGCCCGTACCGGCCGAGGCGGACAAGGCGGCGTGACAGCGGGGATCGGAGGCCGCTTCCTGTTCGCCTTCAAGCGCGTCGAGCGGCCGCAGCCGATAGGTCATGAAAAAGACCTAGGGCCCGAAATTGCCGCTCGGCAAGCGGCATCCCGCCCGAGCTGCGAGCGGCGCGGTCTATTCGCCTAGAAGAGGAATGCTCCCGCTACGAATGCCACCGCCGCGATGATCCAGTCCCGCGGTTGAATCGATCTGAAATCCATTATCCGTCTCCAACTGTATTAGGTAGATAATACAGATGTCGAACCTGCGCAATCCCTTTTCCTTGACAGCAGCCGCGCCGCTTCTAGTCTCCCCTCATTCGGTGAACGCCTGAAGCACGGGCAGCGGACCGGGCGGCGCGCGAGCCGAAAAGGGGAGAGGCGAGCATGAAACCCACGCGCAAGATCAGCCGACGTTCCTTCCTGGGCCGGGTTGCCGGCGGTGCCATTGTCGGCGGTGCTGCCCTGACCGTGCTCGGCGGGAGTGCCGGGGCCGCCCAGGGCTGCAGCGACAATGATAGCGGCGCCGGTTCCGATCCGGCCGGGCGAGGCCGCCGGTGCGGCGGCTGCACCGACAATGACAGCGGTGCTGGCTCCGATCCGGCCGGCCGCGGCCGCCGTTGCGGCGGCACCACCGACTCCGACAATGGCCCGATTACCGACGGGTCCGGTCGGGGTCGCGGCGGGGCGCGCGGGCGGCCGACCGGCATGACCGATTCGGACGACGGGCCGATCAACGATCGCAGCGGCTATGGCCGTGGTCGCGGCGGCGGATCCTCGGCCGCCACCCGCGTCACCGACGGCGACAGCGGCGCGATGGGCGATCCGGGCGGCAACGGCCGCGGCCCGCGGCGTACCCGCCCGACCGGGGTCAGCGACGCGGACTCCGGCAACAATGCCGACGCCGCGAATTACGGCCGCGGCCGGGATCATTGAGGTTTTGATCTGAGCGAACGGGCGTCCTTCGGGGCCCCGTTCGCTTTTTTTGTCCAATGCCGAGCGAGACAGATGGCCCGCAAGCCCGAATATCCCGACGAGGCGCGCGTCGCCAGCAAGCAAGACCGAGAGAAACCCGGAAAATCCGCCAAGGACCCTGCCCGGCCGGACGTTGATGGCCACCGTGCCCGTCATCTCGTCACCGGCGCCGCGATCGGCATCGGCTCCGCCGCCCTGGTCGCGGCGCTGCTTTACGCCACGCGCAACCGCAAGGATGAGTCCGGCAGCAAAGGCTAGCCAGCCTGGGCGATGATCTTTTCGAGAACCGCCGGGTGGAGCGGCTGCAGGAATTCACAGGTCAGGCGGTAGCCATCGACCGCGCTCACCCTGGCCGGCCAGCCCTCGAGCCCGGGCAGCACCAGCCATAGCAAGGTGCCGGCGTCGATCGGCGCGAAGCAGTGAAAACAGACCGAGCGCGCGGTCAGGCTGTCGATCTCGATCTCCCACCGCCGGCCACCTTCGCGCACTCGCGCGACGAGATTGACCGGCAGGGTTTCGGCCGGACCGACCTGGTTCGCCCGAGCGGTACCCGGCAAGGCCCGGTCATCGGCGGCGTCCACCGCCCTGCGGTTTCGCTCGAGCCAGCCAAGCAGGTCCGGCCAGGCGATCTCCTCGTCGAACATCAAACCGGCACTTGGCGATTTCGCCCAACGGACGGTCGCTTGCCGTGTGGGCAGGCCGTCGGCGGCAAGCGTCACGCGTTTCCCGACTGGCAGCTCGAGCGGCGAGTCGATGCGGACGCCGCCGGGCGCAATGTCCCGGATCGAGACCGGAATCTCGCGCCCGTCCGATATCAGGAGGGCCGGCTGTGACACCTCGATGCGCGGCAGCCGCCGCCTTTCGTCGGCGCACTGGTTGACGCGCCGGTTGATGAAGGAAACGAGATCGAGCGCCTGGTCGAAGTGGAGCCCCAGCAGCGACCCGCGGCGCCAGGCCACCCTTCCCTTCAGCCGGTCGCCGGCATCGAGTTCGAGATCCAGTTCCTCGCCCACAGCGGCCGGGAAATCGCTCTCGATCACCGCACCGGTCGCACCGATGCTGCTGATCCGGCACATCCGCCGGACGCTGCCGGCAAAGCCGGCAACCGGCCCCTGCTCACCCGGCTGCGCATGGCATTCATCGCCGGCTGGGCGACGCTCGCCCGAAGCTGAAAAACCGATGTCCAAATTCACCAACATTACAATGCCGGCCTGTGTGCCGACGGCGACGGGTTCTCCGCCGCAAGCGTTGATGAACCGCTAACGATGAACCGATTCCATCGTTTCGGAAAAACAATGGGTGCAAATGTGTTAACCATGATAGAAGGGACGGCTTCGACCCTTTCAGGAAGGGAGGATCATGAGGAAGCTTTACGTGCTTGGGATGGCCGCGCCGACGCTGCTGATCGGCGCCGCTTATCCCCTCACCTCGAATTATGTCGCGGCGATCGGCGACCAGGTATCGCTGACGCCGGCCGCCGGGCCAATTACCTATCGGCCCTGCCGTCCCGGTTACGGCGACGATCGCTGCATTCAGCTCTACGAGCGCGGCGTTCGTGCGTCCTATGCCCGCTGGCTGCGGCGGCACGGCCGATCGCAACAGGCGGCGGTCGGTGGACCGGTCGAGCGGCCGGCACGGCACAGCACGACGCACACGGTGCGATGCGTCGACGAGCACGGGCACGAGGCCGCCCCGCGCGGGATGTGAAACCGTTGGCGGAGGATTTCAGTCCTCGCGACCGTACCATTCGTCGAGCCGCGCCAGGCGATCATAGTCGCCATAGGTCGCATATCGCGGGTGCAGCTTGGCTGTAAATGGCTCGGCGCCTGTCAACCATAGAGCTGCCGCTTCGCGGAAATGGCCGGCGGAGACTTCGACGAACTCGTCGCTGCTGACCCCGCCGCGCCGGCCAACGGGCGTCTCGACATAGCCGAACTGGCCCTTGCTGCGCGCCAGCGACCAATATTCGAACGCGCTGACCTGGCCTTCCAGTGCGGAAATGCCGCCTTGCTCCGCAATCAAGGCGAGCAGCCCCAGCTGCAGCGAAAAACCGTCGGCAACCGCCTTCGGGCTGGGCGGCTTGCCGGTCTTGTAGTCGACGATCACGAGGCTGCCGTCGTCCATCACGTCGATGCGGTCGGCGATCCCGTGCAGGGTGACGCCGGCGATCTCGCACGCCCCCTGTGCTTCCGCCCGTAGCGGCCGCCGGCCGGCGGTTCGATTGGCGGCCACCTGGCCAGCGATGAACGCAATCGCTTCCATCAGCCGCGGTTGCCACAACGCGCGCATCAGCGGGTGCGAAGCGGCATCGGCGAGAAAGCGCTCGGCGCGGACGCACAGCTTCGCCGGATCGCAATCGTCCTCGGTCATCCAGGATTCGAGGACGGCGTGGACCGCGCTTCCGCGCCAGGCGGCGCTAGGATCGGCGTCCACCTCGTCGAGTCGCTTCAGACGCAGCACACGCGATGCATAGAAAGCGAACGGATCGGCTTTCAGCCGGTCGACCTCGGTTACCCAGATGTCGCGCGGCCGCTCGCTGGGGGCCGGGGCCGGGCGGCCGCCGGGCCGATGCTCGAGCGGCCGGTCCAGCCAATGCGCCCAGCGCTGCAACAGCGGCGCGCGGGTCATCCCGCCCGACAGCGCTTCCAGCCGCAACCAGAAACGCGAGGCGATGGTCGGGGCGCGGCTGTCGCGGCGCGCCCGTGTCAGCAGCACCTGAGCGCCGCCGAGCATGCCGGCAAGGTCGTGCGCTGCGAGGCCGATCCGCCGCTCGAGCGAGGGCAGGCCCAGCTTCGCGCGAAGCCGCGGCGCCAGCCAGGGGTCGGGCGGCGGAATCATCGGCCAGGTGCCTTCGTTGAGGCCGCCGAGAATCACCAGCTCGGTGCTCTGCAGCCGCGCCTCGAGTACTCCCCAGATGAAGATCCGCGGATGCTGGCCATAAGGCGGGCGGACCGGCACGCCGGCAAGAATCCGTTCGAGCAATAAAGGCAGATCCGCGGACAAAACCGCTTCCGGACCTGAACCGGAGGCTGCTTCGAGAGCGGCGAGCGTTTCCGCGGCGGCACGGCCGGCGGATGCGGTCCACAAGTCAGTGCCGCACAAAGCCTGCGCCGTGGTGCGCAAGGCGGCGACCCGCTCGGCGAGCGAGGTCGAGCCGGCAAAGGCCTGTTCGAGCGGCCGCAACATCGGCGAAGCCTGGCGCCACCATGTGCGAGCGGCGGCGCGAATCTCGCGATCGCGGGCGCGGCTGGCTTCCTTATCGAGCAGCGCCTCGATGCCATCGAGCCCGGCGGCCGGACGCGGCCCGCGCAGCGCCAGGTCCAGTTGCCTGGCGCCGTCGAGCCAGACTAGCCGTGGATCGCCGGCGCGAACCAGCGGATGCTTGAGCAGGGTCAGCAGGGCGACCGGCGCGAAACGCTCCGCCACAGCGGCGGCGAGGGCGAGCAGCAAGGTGCCCGGCGGCGTCTGCGACAGCGGCGTGCCGGCGCTGTCGTCGGCCTCGATCCCCCAACGGCGCAGGTGAGCGGCGACCCGGCGCGCCAGAGTTCGGTCGGGGGTGACCAAAGCGGCGGTGCGGCCGGGTTGCTCGAGCGCCTCGCGCAGCGCCAACGCGATCGCCTGCGCTTCCTCGGCCGGATCGGTCAGCTCGAGCGCGCGCACCCGGCTAAGCCGCCGCTCCCGCGGCGGCAGCTTTTGCCAATGGGAGGTGAACGGCGCCGGCGCCAGCGCATGAGCGACCGCGCGGGCGCGCGACGGCGGCGAATCGCGGCCGCCGCGATGCCGCCAGTGGCGAACCTCGCCGCGGCCGATTCCCATCCGGTCGAGCAGCAGGCGAAGCTGGAACTGGGGATGGGTCTCGTGCGCCCACCGCATATCCCCCTCGCCGCGCCGCTCGCCGATCGCCGCCCATTCCGGCTCGGGGAGCGCGAGATCGAGCGCCGGCAGCACGACCAGGCCGTGCGGCAGCTCGGCGACGGTGCGCAGCAGCCGCGCGATCGCCGGTGCCGGCGAGGTAATGCCGGCGGCGCAGACGAAGCCGGCCGGCGGTCGTTGCCGCCAGCGCTGTGCGGCGGCGTCGAGCTGGCGTCTGCGGCGCTCGGCGAGATCGATCCTGCCGCTCGCTTCGAGCAGCGGCGGCCAGTCTTCCAGCAGCAGCCGCAGCTGGCCGAACGACGCCTGCCAATGCTCGGCCAGCTCGGGCGATTCCTCGGCGAAGTTGGCAAGCAAATGCGGCGCCACCTCCTCGATCAGCAGCTGGTCGAGCGTCCCGACCAGCTCTTCGGCGCGGTGCAGCGCTTCCGGCGCCGACAGCGGTAAATATCGCTGGACCAGTCTTGCCAGCATCATCAACCGCTCGATCGGCTCGACCGCCGGCGGGATCGGCTGCTCCTCGGCCAAGTCTTCGAGCGCTGGGCCGATCCGCTCGCCGAGCTCGGGATCGCCGATCGGCACCAGCCGCGGCAACAGCAAACCGCCACCGGCGCGGCGCACGAACGCGTCCTGCAGGGCACGCGCAGCGCGCCCGTTGGGCACCAGCAGCACGCCGTGGGCAAGATGGGTTGGCGTGCCGCCGAAGCGGGCAAGCAGGCCGGCGGCTAGCGCGTCGGCAAAAGGCCGGTAGGCCGGGATGGTGAAAACGGAAGGCGCCACCGAAGCCGACTATAGCCGCGCCGAACGATCAGGCGAGCGGCTAACCCGCCTGCAGGATTTTCTCCGCCTGGCGAATGCTTTCCGGCCGGCCGATATCGAACCACAGGCCCTCGTGGACCGAGCCGAACGCGCGCCCGGTGGCGATTGCCCGGTCCCACAGCAGGTTGAACGAAAAGGGCCCGCCCGGCACCTCGCCCCTGAACAGCCGCTTCGAAACCAGCTGCACGCCGGTATAGACGAACGGCGCCACCGCGCGCGGCCGCCGCCGGCTGAGTGAGCCAGTCTTGCTAAGTCCGAAATCGCCGCGGCCGGCGTGGCAATGGGCGCGCGCCAGCGGCACCACCAGCAGCAGCGCGTCCATGCGCTTTTCGTCCCAGCCGGCGGCGAGCCGGCGCAGCGCGTCGACCGGGCCGTCGACCCACAGATTGTCCGAATTGACCACCAGGAAAGGATCGGCGTCGATCAGCGGCATCGCTTTGGCGACTCCACCGCCGGTCTCGAGCAATTCGGCGCGCTCGTCGGCGATGGCAATCTCGAGTCCGTCGGCATGGCGGGCGAGGTGCGCCTCGACCGCGTCGGCGAGATAATGGACGTTGACCACCGCCTTGCCGACGCCAGCGGCGCGCAGCCGGTCGATGGCGTGATCGATCAGCGCCTTGCCCGCGACCTCGACCAGGGGCTTGGGACGAGTGGCGGTCAGCGGGCGCATGCGCTTGCCGAGGCCGGCGGCCAGCACCATCGCGGTCGAGGGCACCGCCACGCCCGGATCGGGCCTCAGCGCCAGCGGTTTGCGGCGTCTCGTCATCCTGTTTCCCGCCACGCCGCGGCACGCGCGGCCGGGGGGACGAAGCTGTCGAACCAATCGCGCACGTCCGCCAGCGCCGGATGCGCGAGATTGCGCTCGAGATAGGCCCAGACCCGCGGCTGCAGCGGCAGGTAATGTGGCTTGCCGTCGCGCTTCCACAGCCGGGTGAAGATACCGAGGATCTTGGTGTTCCGCTGCGCGCCGAGGATTTCGTAATGGGCGCGAAACCGCGCTGGTTCGGCGATTCCGGCCGACTTCACGAAGCGGTCGATCATCTCCTCTTCGAGCGCCGGCGCGACGTCGCGGCGCGCATCCTGCAGCAGCGACACGAGGTCGTAGGCGGGGTGGCCGGCCAGCGCGTCCTGGAAATCGAGCAGCCCGAGCTCTTCGCGATCGGAAAGGATCATCAGATTGTCGGCATGGTAATCGCGTAGCACCAGCACCGGCGCCTGCGCGACAGCCTGCAACACTTCGCGCCACGTCGTATCCCAAGCCGCAGCAAAGGCCGCCGCGTCGACCTCGAGGCCGAGCGCTGGCGCATACCATCGCGGAAAGAGGTCCGCCTCGCGCGCCATCGCCTCTGCGTCGTAGGGCGGCAAGTCGGCGGGAGCGGGCCGCGAGACGAGCCGGACCAGCAAGTCGACCGCCTGGGCATAGGTGTCGTGCTCGCGTTCGCTATTGGCCACCAGCCACGGCCCCATGCGGTCGTCGCCGAGGTCTTCGAGCAGCAGCAGCCCCTGGCCGCGATCGACCGCGAGCGGGCGCGGCGCCGCGAAGCCGCGTTCGAGCAGGTGGCCGGCGACGTTGAGAATGGGACCCAGGTCCTCGTGCGCCGGCGGCGCGTCCATCAAAACAGCGCTGCGAGCGCCCTGCCGGACGCGAAAATAGCGGCGAAAGCTGGCGTCGCCGGCGAGCGGAACAATATCCGCGCCCTGCCAACCGTTCGCCGAGAGAAATGAGTGAGCCGCGGCCGGCGGACTCATATGGACCATCGGCCTGCCCAAGCGGCGGGAAAATCGGCTGTCAAGCGGCGGCCGCCGCGCTCCGGCTCCAGCCGCAGGCGCAGCGCCTCCGGCCACAATTCGGGAAAGCGCTCGGGCCATTCAACCAGCAGCAAGCCGTCGACATCTTCGAGGCCAAGCTCGCGCAATTCGGATGCGGCTTCCACCCGATAGAGATCGACATGCCAGGCCGGCAGCCGCACGTCCGGCGGTTCGTAGGGGTGGACCAGGGCAAAGGTCGGGCTGGCGACCTCACCGGCAAAGCCGAGCCCGGCAAGCACGCCGCGCGCCAGCGTCGTTTTGCCCGCCCCAAGCGCGCCTGTCAGGCTGACGACGTCGCTCGAACGCAAGTTCGCCGCAAGCGCCCGGCCGAATGCCTCGGTCGCATCGGCGTCGGCAAGCCAGAGGGTTCGTTCGAGCAATGGCGAATCGGTCACTGCGCCGCGCGCTGCACCGGCCACTCGGCCTGCTGCGCCTGCGTCCGCGGCAGCCGGATCGTCACCTTCGTCCCCTTGCCAGGTTCCGATTGCAGCTCGACCTGGCCGCCATGCGCCTCGATATATTGGCGCGCCAGCGGCAGACCGAGCCCGACCGAGCCGGAGGAACCGGATTGACCCTCCATCAACCGGCGGAAACGGTCGAACACCCGGGCGAGGTCGGTCGCCTCGATGCCGCGGCCGTTGTCGGCGACGGTGATGCGGGCCTCGTCGGCGCTGCCCTCGGCGTGCAGCCGGACCTGTCCGCCGGAATCGGTGTAGGCGATGGCGTTGGCAATGACGTGGCCGAGCGCCTGACCGAGCCGCCTGGTGTCGCCGGTCACGCGTCCGACCGTTTCCTCGACCTCGACCGCCAGCTCGATCCCCTTTTCTGACGCCTGGTCTGCGAATTTCGCGGCATGCTCGCTGCACAGGAAGACCAGGTCGACATCGTCCTCGGCCAGCAGCAGGCTGCCCATGTCGCTTTGGGTGAGATCGAGAACATTGTCGATCAGCGCGCCGAGACGGAAAACGCTCTCGTTGATCGCGGTGACATAATCGGCCGCGGTCTTCGGCAGCTTGCCGCCATAACCGTTGGCGAGCATCTCCGCGAAGCCGGCGATGGTGGTAAGCGGCGTACGCAATTCATAGCTCATGTTGGCGACGAACGCCGTCTTCAGCCGGTCGGCTTCCTCGAGCGCCTCTGTGCGGTCGCGCAGCGCCGCCTCCACCCGGCGGCTGTCGGTGATGTCGAGCATGGTGAAAAGCGCGTTGCCGTCGGGCAGCGGCACCGCCGCGAACTCGAACTCGCGACCGTCGGCCATCGCCACGCGCCCCGAGCGCTGGGTGCGTTCCTGCGTGGCGCTACGCACCAGCTCGCGCACCAGCCCGGCATCGCGCGGCTGGCGCAGCTTCGGCGCGAGCTGGCGCGCCAGCGCGTCGACCCGCGGATGCTTGGCAAGCTGGTCCTCACCGATCCCCCACAGCTCGGTGAAGCGGCTGTTCCACAGGTTGAGCCGGCCGTCGGCAGCGAACACGCCGACCGCCTCGAACAAATTGTCGAAGGTGGCGGTACGGACTCGCAGCAAGGTGTCGCGCGCCGAGGCGAGCTGGAGCTGCTCGGTGCGGTCCTCGAAGATCAGCAGCAGCCCGCCGTCGGGCAGCGGCTGGGCGACGACCCGCAAATGGCGGCCGCCGGGCAACAGCCAGTCCTCCTCTTCGGCCTCGAGGCTGGCGGTGAACCATTCGCGATGCTCGGCTTTCCATTCCGGAAAGTCGCGCACCTCGGGCAGGTTGCCCGCCTCGCGCATCGTGTCGATCACCCGCTCGAACTCGGGCGAGTCGCCGAGGAAATCCACTGTCAGGCCGAACATCCGCGCGAACGGCTGATTGAAAAAGATCAGGCTGCGGTCGCGCGCGAACTGGGCGACGCCGGCCGACAGCCGGTCGAGCATGTCGTGCTGGGCGCGGGCGAAGCGGGCGAGCGCGGCACGCGCTTCCTCCTGATCCTCGATGTCGATCGCGTAGCCGGCGATTCCCGTCGGGCCGAGCGGCAGCTCGACGATCCGCATCATCCGCCGCTCGCCGGCGATGGTGACGGGCACGTCGCGCTGACCCCCGCGATCGCCCTCCCCGTCTGCGCTCGAGCCGCGATCGGGCGGCAGCTCCTCGACCAGCTCGATCTGGCCCTCGACGACGCCTTGCGCGTCGTCAGCCTCGACCGCGGCGACATAAGCGGTGTTGACCATGGTCAGCGAGAGATCGGGGCCGCGATGCCACATCGGGAAGGGCGCCAGCTCGATCAACCGCGACAACGCCTCCAGCGCCTCGGAGCGGCGGTCGAGCCGCTCGCGCAGCTGGCCCGCCTGCTCCTCGGCGTCGCTATTGTCGAAAAACCAGAGCAGGGCCGTGCGACGCGGGAACTCGGCCGGCGCCGGCCCGCCCTCGACCCGGAATACCCGCCGAGATTCCCCGGGCCGGAAAGACAACGTGAAACGTCCGCCGGCGGCGGCGACGGCGATGCCGTAGCGCAGCATAGCCGCCTGATCTTCGCCGATAGCCGCGTGCGCAACGAAATCGCGCCACTGCGCCGGCAAATGCTCGAGGCCCAGGGCGCCGGCGAGCCGGTCCTCGCCCTGGAGGCGGCCGTCCGGCTCGACTAGCAGCGGCATCGCCGGTCCGGCCGCGGTCAGCGCCGCCAGCTGCTGGTTCTCGGCGAGCACGCGACGAGCGGCGGCGGCGAGCGTGCGCGCCCGCCAGGTGGCCCAGATCGCCGCTGCCAGCCAGGCGCCGCCGAGCAACGCCAGCAGCGGCGGCCATTCGGGGAGCAGGTTCATCGCCGCTTGTCTAGACGCGGTCAGAGCGGCGCGGAAGCCATCCGCCTCACCTCATTCTGTGGACGCGGACGGTTTGGTCGCACCGCGATGTTGCAAGATTGCTACAGTCGCTGAACTTTCCATGAATGCCGCCACTATCTGCTTGAACATAAGGGAGGAGTCGGGTGTGTGTGAGAGTGTCAACGCGCCTGCGGGCGCCTTGTTTTCACGGGGGAGACTAAGAATGAGGAAGTTCGGGCTGCTCAGCACGAGCGCAATCGCGTCCAGCGCACTTTTTGGAGCCTCCATCTTCGCCACGCCGGCGCTCGCCCAACCTGATGCCGAGACGCCGGTCCCGACCTCGGCGGTCGATTGCGAAGCGATCGAATCGTTGCCGGACCGCGAGAACTGTCTCGCCCAGGTCGCTCAGTCGACGGCCCAGACGCCCGACGTGCCGCAGGGAACGTTGCTCGTCACCGGCACCCGCATCCGCCAGCCGAACATTGCTTCCACCGTTCCGATCACCTCGGTCAGCGCCGACGAATTGTTCAGCGCGGGCGACGTGAGCGTCGGCGACGCCTTGAACGACCTTCCCTCGCTCCGCTCCACGTTCAGCCAAGCCAACTCGAACCGCTTCATCGGTACGACGGGCATCAACATCCTCGATCTGCGCGGCCTCGGTACATCGCGCACTCTGGTGCTCGTCAATAGCCGCCGTCACGTCACTTCGAGCATCGGCGCCTTCCTGGTCGACGTGAACACCATTCCGTCGGACCTTATCAATCGCGTCGACGTGATCACGGGTGGCAACTCGGCCGTGTACGGCTCGGACGCCGTCGCCGGCGTGGTCAACTTCGTCCTGCGCCGCGATTTCGACGGCATCCGCCTCCGCGGTCAGGCCGGCATCTCCGGAGCGCACGACCGCGGCATCCAGTTCGTCTCGCTGACCGCGGGCCGCAACTTCTTCGATGATCGCGCCAACGTCGCGATCAACCTCGAATATGTGAATGCTGAGGCGCTCTACTTCGAGCAGCGGCCGCGCCTGACCGGCGCCTTCGCCGGACGCTGCCAGTTCAACCTGGCGGAGTTCACCGCCGGCGAGCCGGCAGCCGGAGACGGCGTTCCCGACCAGCAGTTCTTCTGCGGCGTCCGCAACGCGGCCATCTCCGATGGCGGCACTATTCTGGCCAATGCGTCTGCCGCGAGTTGCCAGAGCGCGGCTTTCGGGCCTCTCGGAGCCAGCGCGGCGATCGGCGCCGCGCGCTGCCTCAACCCCGGCACGCCGTTTGGCCAGCCGCGCATGTTCCGCTGGTCTCCGACCGGCGAACTGCTGCAGGACATTCCGACACTCGATTTCCGGCCGTTCGGTTCGGGCAACATCGTTTCCGATCCAAATAGCCTCGTGCCGGGCTCGACACTCCGCAACACCGGGCAGATCGCCCCCGGCCTCGACCGGTACACGGCCAATCTGCTCGCCAGCTTCAACCTCGCGGAGGCGTTCCGTCCGTTCGTCGAGGCCAAGTTCGTCCGCGTGTTCGCGCGTCAGGAGGGTCAGCCCAGCTTCTTCCAGGCAACCTTCCCGGGCTTCTTCGGGGCCGGGCGCGGCATCCGTTGCGACAATCCATTCCTTACCGCCCAGAACATCGCCGCGCTGCAGGCGATCGGCCGCTGCCTTACGCCCGCAACCTTCGCCGCTGAAACCATCCCGGTCGCGCGCTTCAATGTCGATTTCGGCGGCCGTTCCGAGCTCGTGGAACGCGAAACCATTCGGGGCGTGGCTGGCGTCGAGGGCGATTTCAACGACGACTGGCACTACGAAGTTTCGTTCAACCATGGCCGCTTCGACGTGGTGCAGTCGGAACTGAACGACCTTCACATATTCCAGACCACGTTCCTCGGCGCCGAAGGCCCGTTCCTCCAGGCAGTCGACGCGATCCGCGACCCTGTCACAGGCCAAATCGTCTGCCGGGATCCTGCCGCTCGCGCGGCGGGGTGCGTTCCGATCAATTTGTTTGGCGTTGGGCGGCCGTCGCCTGCGGCGCTCGACTTTGTCAATCGGACGTCGTTCGTCGAAGGTCACGCGCGGCAGACCAATGTCGTTGCTTTCGTAAACGGCGATCTGTCGCAGCTGTTCGAGCTGCCGGGCGGGCCGGTCCGGTTCGTGATCGGCGGCGAGTATCGGCGTGAAACGGCGTTCCGGCAGGCCGACCCGATTTCTGCGGCCGGCGCGACCTTCTTCAACGCCTTCCCGGTATTCGATCCGCCAGCGTTCGAGGTAATGGAAGCATTCGGCGAAATCCAACTGCCGCTGCTGCGCGACCTTCCGTTCGCCGAGGAGCTGACCGTATCGGCCGCGGCCCGCTTCTCGGATTACAATACGGCCGCTGACCGGACTTTCTCGTACAATGTCAACGGCACCTGGGCGCCGACGCGAGATATCCGGTTCCGCGGCAATTATTCGCAGGCGGTGCGCGTGCCGACCCTGATCGACCTGTTCAACCCGAGGACCCAGAACTTCGCCTTCGTGGCTGACCCGTGCGACTTCCGCCGAATCAATATCGGTCCGTTCCGCGAGGCCAATTGCCGCGCCCTGGGCGTCCCGGTCGGCTTCGAGGCCGTGCTCACCAACAGCCAGACTGCCGAAATCATCTCGTCCGGCAATCCCTTCCTCGAGGAGGAAACGGGCAAAAGCCTCACGCTCGGTGCGGTGCTGACGCCGCGCTGGGTGCCCGGGCTCAGCCTCACGGTCGATTATTACCGCATCCGGGTCGAGAACCTGATCGCCGTGCTCGGCGCCCAGACGATCCTAAACCTGTGCGTCGACCTGCCGGACATCAACAACCAGTTCTGTCAGCTGGTCTTCCCACGGCGGACGACGGATGATCCCGGAACGCCGCACAACGAAATTGGTGCGCTGGCCAGCCCTGCCTTGATCTCGGGCGGCGTGAACTTCGCGCGCCAGGAAGCCGACGGCATCGACATGGAAATAGCCTATCGCCGGACGTTCGGTAACGGCCATCGCCTGAACGTCCGCGGCATCGCCACCTACGTGTTGAAGCGGAACAACTTCATCAGCCCGACCGATCCCGCATTCAGCGATCGGCAGCTGAGCGAGCTGGGCGATCCACGCTGGTCGGCCAACCTCAACGTCACCTATGGCATGGGTCCGTTCGATTTGCGCTACTCGCTGAATTATATCGGCCGCACAACGATCGGTGCTTTCGAGCAGTATTTCCCGCACCAGGGCCGGCCGCCGACCAACGCGGACAATACGCGGGAGATCTTCTGGCCGGACGCGCTCTATCATGCCGCCCGGCTGAGCACGCGAGTGAACAACCAGTTCACCTTCTACCTGGGCGTCGACAACATCTTCGATACCCAGCCGCCGCTCGGCTTGCTAGGTGGTGGCGACGGCGATCCGTACGATCCGATCGGCCGCTATGTCTATGCCGGCGCGACGGTCGACTTCTAAAAGCCAATCATTTCGAATTGTTTCGGGCCGCCTTTTCGGCGGCCCTTTTTTTTACCGAAAACGCTGAGTCGCCCTTCGCGGACAGACGGGATGCAATCGGAGCGGCTGGCCGCCACGACGGCGGCGCGGCCTACGGTCGGCTAATCTCGCTACCGTCGATGGCTCCGAAAATAGCCGTCACCGCCCGGCGTTCCTCCAACGTCAGCTCCGGGCGCCAAACGTCGAATATGAGGAGGATACGGTCCTCGGCGCTGTCGTTCCAGGCCTCGTGCTCGATCGTGTCGTCGAAGACGAGCAGCCGGCCCGGCTGCCATTGCCGGACCTCGTTGCCGACCCGGAAGCCACAGTCCTTGGGCACGATCAGCGGCAAGTGACAGATCAGCCGGGTGTTGATCATGCCGTTGTGCGGCGCGATCCGCGCCCCTGGCTGCAGGCAAGAAAAGAGGATCGACGGCGCACGAATCGTGATATGCGGCATCGGCACGACTTCGAGCGCGGCGATGGTGCGCGGAAAGCGCTTCGCATTGTCTTCCACCCAGCCGCCATTCTCGAACAGGTAGAGCGTGCTCCAGGCGGGATTGTCGAGCAGGCCGTGAAAATCGTAACGCGGCCGGTCTGCCCGCGACTGAAAATAGGGCTTGAACGGCACGTCATCATCGAGCGCTTTCTGCAGTTCGGTGCGAATGTCGTCGGTCGCCGCCTCAACCCTTTCAGCCCAGGAAAACTCATCGCGCTCGTAGAACTGGATCTGCGGCAGCCGCGGGAAGAAATAGGTGGTCGGCTGCTGGAAATAGACCTTTTTCTCATCGAGCAGGATGTCGATCGACTCGCGGAAGCGCGCGCTCGGCGCTGATCCGCAGAAGCCCGCCTTTTCGAGGTGTCCGGTCAGCTGCCGGCGATAGCCCTGCCCGATTTCCCTGGTCAGCGTCTCGGCCCGCTTGAGCTCGTCGGCCAGGTCCGGCGGCAACTGGCCCAGCTGTTCGGCCACCCGCGCTGCGGTCTGGTAAAAGCTCGAAGCGGCGCGCGGGTCGCCCGCCTCGCGCCGGCAGTCGCCCTTGAAGATCAAAGCACGGACATTGTGTCCGTCCCTGAGCAAGACCTCGTCGGTCGCCTTCTCCGCGCCCGCCGCGTCGCCGGCGAGCCGACAGCTATGTGCAAGCAGCAGCCAAATTTGAAGGTTTGCGCGACCAGTGGCCGTCAGCTGCTCGAAACTGCGCTTCGCCTCGGCGGCGTTGCCGGCGCGCAGCGCGTCGGCTCCGGCGCGGGCGATCCGTTCCGCTTCGGCGGCGTTCAGTGCCATCGCGCGCCCGTCAGTAGCGGTAGTGATCGGGCTTGAACGGCCCTTCGACCGGCACGCCGATGTAATCGGCCTGCTGCTGGCTCAGCTTGGTCAGCTTGACGCCGAGCTTGTCGAGGTGGAGCGAGGCAACCCTCTCGTCGAGATGCTTGGGCAGGACGTGGACGGCTTTGGCATAGTCGCCGGCCTTGGTCCAAAGCTCGATCTGGGCCAGCACCTGGTTGGTGAAGGACGAGCTCATCACGAAGCTCGGGTGGCCGGTGGCGCAGCCGAGGTTGACCAGCCGGCCGCGCGCCAGCACGATGATCTTCTTGCCGTCCGGGAACTCGACCTCGTCGACCTGCGGCTTCACCTCGGTCCACTTCATGTTCTGCAGCGCGGTAACCTGAATCTCGCTGTCGAAATGGCCGATGTTGCAGACGATCGCCATGTGCTTCATCGCCCGCATGTGATCGAGAGTGATCACGTCCATGTTACCGGTGGCGGTAACGAAGATGTCGGCGCGGGTGGCCGCCTCGTCCATCGTCACCACCTCGAAGCCTTCCATCGCCGCCTGCAGGGCGCAGATCGGGTCGACCTCGGTGACAATGACGCGGGCACCGCCGTTGCGCAGGGATTGGGCCGAGCCCTTGCCGACATCGCCGAAGCCGGCAACGCAGGCGACCTTGCCGGCGAGCATGACGTCGGTGGCGCGGCGGATGGCGTCGACCAGGCTTTCGCGGCAGCCATAGAGGTTGTCGAATTTCGACTTGGTGACGCTGTCGTTGACATTGATCGCGGGGACCGGGAGCTTGCCCTTCATGGCGAGCTCGTAGAGGCGGTGAACGCCGGTGGTGGTCTCCTCGGAGACGCCGCGGATCGCCTCGACGGTGCGGGTGAAGAAGCCCGGTGTGAGCTCGACCCGGCGCCTGACGAAGCGCTGAAAGATTTCCTCTTCCTCGTTGGTCGGCTCGGGAAAGGTCTCGCCGGCTTCGGCGCGGGCGCCCCACAAGGCGTACATCGTCGCGTCACCGCCATCGTCGAGGATCATGTTGGCGGTGTCGGTCCAGGTGCCGCCGGCGCCCCAGGCGAAGATGCGGTCGACATAGTCCCAATATTCCTCGAGCGTCTCGCCCTTGACCGCGAACACCGGGATGCCTCGCGCGGCGATGGCGGCGGCGGCATGATCCTGGGTCGAGTAGATGTTGCAGCTCGCCCAGCGGATCTCGGCGCCGAGCTGGACCAGGGTCTCGATCAGCACCGCGGTCTGGATGGTCATGTGCAGCGAGCCGGTGATGCGCGCGCCGGCGAGCGGCCGCTGGCCGGCATATTGCTCGCGCAGCGCCATCAGGCCGGGCATCTCGGTCTCGGCGATCTCGATCTCCTTGCGGCCGAAATCGGCGAGTGAGAGGTCGCGCACGACATAGTCGCTGAACTGGGCCAAAGGCTGGGTCGCCACGTCTCGAATCTCCTGGAGCTTGAACGCCCGCTGCCGGGCGATGGGTCGAATGCCGCCTAGCGAAGCGACAGCTGAAAGGCAAATATAAAGATTTCTTTATATGTGCAAGTCCATGCGCGATCGAGCCGGATGTCGGCGGCTTGACCGTTACCTTCGTGAACTTTGGTAGGATTCAGGCGGTGCCCGATCCCGTTGCGAGCAGGCGCGGATCGACGCCGGCGGATTGGAACGCGGCCGACCAGCGCTCGCCCGCGTCGCAATCGAACAGGTGTTCGTCTTTTCCCGGCGTAACGAACCAGCCGTGGCGGCCCATCTCTTCCTCGAGCTGGCCCGGCCCCCAGCCGGCATAGCCCAAGGCGGCGACCCAGCGCGCCGGCCCCTTGCCAGCCGCGATCGCCTTCAGGATGTCGAGCGTCGCCGACAGCACCCAGCGCTGACCGACATGGACACTCTCGGTGCCGCTCCAGTCCTGCGAATGGATGACAAAGCCGCGCTGCGGCTCGACCGGCCCTCCGAGATGGATCGGCGCGTCCGGCGCCTTGCCGGGATCGACGCCGAGTTGCTTCAACAGTTCGTGCAGGCCCAGCTTGGGAATGACCCGGCCGAGGCCGAGCCCGAGCGCGCCATTCTCGTCATGGACGCACATCGCAATCACCGCTTTCTCGAAGCGCGGGTCGCCGATACCGGGCATCGCGAGGAGCAGCTGGCCGCTGAGGAACGGGGGCGCGTCCATCGCGCGACCTTTGTACGGCTGGCGCGGTTGCGACAAGGCGGCGCGCCCGGCTAGAGCGCCCGCCTGGCCGGCAGAGGAGGAGGCGATGACGATCAAGGTTGGCGAGCGCATTCCGAGCGTGACGCTGCACAAGGCGACGGCGGAGGGCCCGCAGCCGGTGGAGAGCGGCGCCTTCTTCGCCGGCCGCAAGGTCGCCCTGTTCTCGGTGCCGGGCGCGTTCACGCCAACCTGCTCGGTCAAGCATCTGCCGGGTTTCGTCGAGCGCGCCGATCAGCTGCGCGCGAAAGGCGTCGATGAGGTCGCCTGCGTCGCGGTCAATGACGCGTTCGTGATGCAGGCGTGGGGCGAGCAGGCCGGCGCCGAGGGCAAGGTAACGATGCTCGCCGATGGCAACGGCGAGTTTGCCAAGGCACTCGGGCTGACCATGGACGCCGCCAAGTACGGCATGGGCGAGCGCGGCCAGCGCTGGTCGGCGATCGTCGATGACGGCATCGTCAATGAGCTCAATGTGGAGGAGCCGGGCGCATTCCGCGTCTCCAGCGCCGACTTCATGATCGGCCAGCTCTGACCTGGCGATCGCCCGGCATACCGAGGCGGGGTTCTGATTGGGTTCATCCTGGTTGCATGAAATCCTGAGTGTCCGTTCGGTCAGGATGGCTCAAATGGCGCGCTCTCTTGTCGTCGGTCCTTCCTTGGTTGCCGCGCTGGCGGCCGCGATGCCGGCCGACGCGCAAATCGTTGGGCGGCGCACTCATGAACCGGTACCGGTGTCGAGCCCGTTCCTGCCCGACAGCCGGCTGCCCGGCCCCGGCATTTGGCGAGAGGTTGCGCAAGTGCGCGGCGATATCCGCCGTGCCCGCGACAACGGCTTGCTGACCCGCCGCGAGGCAGGGGCGCTGGACCGGGAGACCCGGCGGATCGGCCACGTCGCCATGCGATACGGCAGGGACGGCCTGTCCAATTCGGAGCGGGACGAGTTGAGGGTGCGCGTCGAGACCGTACGCAGCGCCATCGGCCGGCGTTGATCGGCTAGCGCAGCACCTCGGTGGCGAAGCGGTCGGCCTGGCTGGCGAAAACCAGCAGGTTCACCGCCAGATTGCCGCGGATGAAGCCGTAATCGGCGGTCAGGTAGCGCTGCAGCGCGGCGCGCCCGTCGGCAGTCTCGAAGGCGCGGGCGAAGGCGAAGCGGCGGTTGAAGGCCTGGATGTTGGCGGCCATCCGCTCGGCCGGGACCGTCTCCGGCCGGTTCCACACCGCCTGGATGCTGAGCGCCTTGCAGAACGCGCCCTGGCGCTCGCAGCTGCCGAAGACGAGCGCGGCACGGCGATTGTTGGCAAAGGTTACCGACAGCGCCGGCCGGTCGGGGGTGCCGCGCCGCTCCCAACGCGCGCCGATCGCGGCCAGCACGCTCTCAACCGTCGCATAATTGAAGGTTGGAACGTGGTGGCGGTTCTCGGGCGCCGCCGGGTTCCAGCGGCCGGTCTGGGCGGAGGCCGATGCCGCCGTCGCGAGCAGCAGACAAGCCAGCAGGCGAGTGGCGCGCATGCTCATGCTCCCTAAACCCGGATAGTCAGGCGGCGGTCACCAACCGCATTGCCGCCCCTGGTTCTGCTCGCGCAGCCAGCCGAGCAACGGCCGGAAATATTCCACCATCGGCTCGGCCGACATTTCGCGGGTGCCAGTGAACGCCTCGAGCGCGTCCGGCCACGGCCGCGAGGCGCCCATCGCCAGCATCTCGTTCAATCGCCGGCCGACCTCGCGATTGCCGTAGAAGGAGCAGCGGTGCAGCGGCCCGCGCCAGCCGGCGATGTCGCATGCTGCCTTGTAGAACTGGAACTGCAGGATGCGGGCGAGGAAATAGCGGGTGTAGGGCACGCTCGCCGGAATATGATATTTGGCGCCGGCGTCGAAATGCTGCTCGGTGCGGGCGACCGGCGGCACGATCCCCTGGTAGCGCAGCCGCAACTCGTCCCACGCCGCCTGGTAGCGATCAGGCGCGATCTGGCCGGAGAAGATGCCCCAGCGATAGCGGTCGATCAGCAGGCCGAACGGCAGGAACGCAATCTTGTCGAGCGCCTGCCTCAACAGCAGCGCCCGGTCCTGCTCCTCGCTCGGCATCTGATTCTGGCGCAACAGGCCGATCTGGACGAGATATTCGGGTGTCACCGACAAGGCGATCATGTCGCCGATCGCCTCGTGGAAGCCATCATTGGCGGAATCGAGGTAGAGGAACGGCTGCCGGTTGTAGGCTCGTTGGTAGTAATTGTGGCCGAGTTCGTGGTGGACGGTGACGAAATCGTCGGCGTTTACCCTTGTGCACATCTTGATCCGGAGATCGTCGACATTGTCGACGTCCCAAGCCGAGGCATGGCAGACCACCTCGCGGTCGCGCGGCTGGGTGATCAACGACCGCTCCCAGAAAGTCTGCGGCAGCGGCGCGAAGCCCAATGAGCTGAAGAAGGCTTCGCCCTGACGGACGATCCGCTCCGGCGTGTAGCTTGCGCGCTCCAGCAGGCGGGTAAGATCGTAGGGCTCGCCGCCGCGGGTACGGGGAGCGACGAGATCGTAGATGTTGCCCCATTCCTGCGCCCAGAGATTCCCCAGCAGGTCGGCGCGGATCGGTCCGCTCGCCGCCTGGACATTGTTGCCGTAGCGGCGGTTGAGGCCGGCGCGGGCGAAGCAGTGGATCTGCTCGTAAAGCGGCCGCACTTCGTTCCACAGCCGCTCGGTCAGGGCGGCGAATTCGTCCGGCGACATGTCGTACTTGGAGCGCCACAATGCGCCGAGATCGGCGAAGCCGAGCTCGCGTGCGCCGGCATTGGCGATTTCGACCATGCGGGCATATTGCGGGCGCATCGGCGCGCCGACATTGTTGTTCCAGCTGGCCCACATCTCGGCGAGATCCGCGGGATCGTGGACCGTTCCCATCCGCGCCTCGATTTCGTTGCCCCTCAGGGATTCGCCATTCATCGTGCCGCGGCCGCGGCCGTATTGCGACTGCAAATCGGTCGCGATCCGGTTCAGCTCGGCAGCGGCGCCCGCCGTCGTGGGCGCCGGCAGGACGAGGCCGGTGCGCAGGACGTTGAGCTTGCGCCGGGTGTCGGCGCCCAGCCCCTCCACATTCTGGAAGCGGGCCGACTCGGTCGCGAAGCGCACCCCCATCTCGGTGCCGATGGTGCCGAAATGGGCGGCGAGCGCGTCGGTATCCGGGGTGATGAAATTGGCGTTGACCCATTGCGCGCGGTTGTTGAGCACCGAGAATTCGGAAAGCTCGCGCTCGGCGCGGGCGACGAACGCGTCGGCGTCCGCAGCGGTCGGCACCGCACTCTGGCTTTCGGTGGCCGGCTGGGCCGCAGCGGCCGCAACGTCACTGTCGGCGGCAGTGGTGCAGCCGCCGGCGAGACAGGCGGCAATGGCGATGGTAAGCAGGGAGACGCTGCTCTTCATGAGGTCATTCCTCTCGCTCTAAAATGGCGGCGGCTTCATGGGCGCGAGCGCCTAGCCGGTCAACGCTGGAGAAAATCCGCGAGCGCCCTTCCCAGTTCCGGGCGGGTGACCGCGCTCATGTGATTGCCGGGCACGGCGGCGAACCGTCCCTGCGGCAGCCGCTCGGCGAGCGCCTCGGCCGAGCCGTTGTCATGATCGTTCTCGCCGCTGACCACCAGTACCGGCAGGTCGAGCGCCCGCAACTCGGCTTCGCTGGTGTCGACGAAGCTGTCGAGCAAGTGAAGCATCGCCTGCGGATCGCCGCCGGTGGTCTTGAGGAACGCCTCGGCCAGCCATTCCGGCGAACCGCGCGGATGACTGCCGAGGCCGGTGAGAACGAGACGGAAATGATCGCTGCGCGCCTTGGCGTCGAGCATGCCGTCGAGCCCCATGCCGGCAACGATCAGCCGCTGCGGCCGGGCGCCGAGCGCGCCCATGCGCAAGGCGGTGCGGCCGCCCAGCGAGTAGCCGCCGAGATCATATTTCTCGAGGCCGAGCCGGGCGATCAGTTCGAGCCCGTCGCGGGCGAGGATGTCGGGCGGGTAACAGCCGGGATCGTGCGGCGCGGCACTGATGCCATGGGCGCGCAGGTCCGGCATGATCACCCTGAAACCGCGGGAGGCGATTTCGGCAGCATGACCGAAGCGGATCCAGTTGGTGTGGGCGTTGGAGAAAAGGCCGTGCAGCAGCATCACCGAGCGATCATCCGGCGCGCCCAGGGTCCACCAGGCGAGATCGACCCCATCGCTCGAGGTATAAACTTCGCTAATCGGGGAGCCGGCCAACCTTTTCCATCCATCGACGCACGATCGGCTCATATTCGTCCGCCCTTTGCTCGGGCAGGCCCTCGGTGTTTAGCCACGCACGATGCATGCTCTCGCTGCCGAAATGGTGCTTCGGCTTGAAATGCGAGGGATCGTCGAACGAGCCGACGGTGAGATCCATGACGTCCTTGTCGGGAAAGTCGAAACCAAGCGGCGTGCCGCATTAGCGGCAATATGGCCGGCGCGCGATAGGCGACGATAGATAACAGTACGGCTCGTGCTGCCACGAAAGGCCGGCCTTGCTGATCTGCTTGAAGGCGATGGAGACGCCGCCGGTGGCGCGCTGGCACATCCGGCAATGGCACAGATAGGCATCGTCATCGGCGACTTCGACCGAATAGCGGATCCGTTGGCAGGCGCAGCCGCCGGTCATCGTATCGGGCATCTGGCTTTCCGTAGGATGAGCGCTTGGCAGTAGCGAGTGCTTGCAAAGCGGACCAGTAGGGTCCCTTCTGTGCAGGACAGTCGCCCTGCACCGCGCCAACGCCTGTTTCTGTTGCTAAGCGAGCGAGCGCTCGAGACGGCCGAGCAGGCTTCGTGCCGGGCTGGCGAGCGGCGACATATCGAAGCTGCGCTCGTCGAGCCGGCTGATCCGATCGTATAAGTCTTCGCTGGTGCGGATCAGCTCGACCGCAGCCGGCGGCAGACGGGCGACCAAGGCCTCGTCGCTCGCCGAGGCGCTGCCGAGCCGGCGTTCCGGCTGTCCCGCCTGCCTATGGGTAAGCTCACCGGTGGCGACTGCCCGCTGCGTCAGCAGCCAGGCGATGACGTGCATCAGCCGCGTCGTCACCTTCAGCGATTCGCAGGAAAATCCGACGCGATCCCCCGGCGCCAGCGCCAGCCGGTCGTCGCGACCATTCTGATCGAAGTAGGAGCGTGCCTCGTCGGCCAGCACCATCGCCTCGACATAGAGCGAATCGACCAATTTCGGAGTGAGCTCGGTGCTGGCGACGTCTTCGACCATTTCCGGTGCGTGCCACAGGCGCTCCAGGCGGAAAAGAGCGCTAATCGCCCTCAGCGGCAACCGTTCGGGAAAGGGACAAAGTGCCGGCGGCCGGTTGACGGGCTCTTCGGCAAATCGAGGAAAGGCTAAGCGATGATATCGGGGACGGCGATGTCCTCGAGCATCTTGATCTCGTCCTTGAGCCGCAACTTGCGTTTCTTAAGGCGCGCCAGCTGCAACTGGTCGGGCGCGGCCATGCTGCGAAGCGCGTCGATCGCGACATCGAGATCGCGATGTTCCGTGCGCAGCGCCGCGAGTCGCGCGGGGGAATCAAGGCCGGCCGAGTCGGTCCTTTCCATCTCTGACTTCGCTCCTTCTGCTAACCCACTTGATAAACCCTCAACCGCTTGTCGTACATATGGGTTGGGTTGCCCGATGGCGGGAGACGGGAGCTAAAAGTCACGCTAGTCCAGGACAGGAAATCCGAAGGAGACAGGAATGCAACAGGCGCACGTATTGGCGCTCCAGGCCAAGCATGCCGAGCTCGAAGCCCGCATCGACGAGGAAGTCCATCGGCCGATGCCGGACAGCACGACGCTCGCGCGCCTCAAGAAAGAGAAATTGCGGATCAAAGAGGAAATGGCCGGCCTGACAACGCGGCCGCATTAGCCAATAGACAAGCGGGCGAGGAAACATCCTTGCCGGCAGAACCAATCGGAATTGAAGGCCGGGTCCCCCACCCGGCCCGATCGAGCCTTAATCGTCGCGAGACACGCGCTCGTTGCGCTCGTGCAGCTCCTGCGCCTCGATCGTCATCGTCGCGACCGGCCGCGCTTCGAGCCGCGCCAGCGAAATCGGCTCGCCGCTCACTTCGCAGAAGCCGTAATCGCCAGTGTCGATCCGCCGCAGCGCCGAGTCGATCTTCGAGATCAGCTTGCGCTGCCGATCACGCGTGCGCAGGTGGATGCTCCAATCGGTCTCGCTCGAGGCGCGATCGGTTAGATCAGCTTCCTGTAACGGGCCGCTGGCCAGTGCGGCCATCGTCTCGCGGGCTTCCTTGACGATATCATCCTTCCAGCCGAGCAGCTTGCGGCGGAAATAAGCCAGCTGCACCGGGTTCATGAACTCTTCGTTGGCACTCGGCCGATATTGGCCGAGATATTGTGCGTTGAACGCATCACTATGAAGCGTAGCCATACCCCTCCACTCCTCTAGCCGGCACCGAAGCGCCGGACAGGGACCCGTGGAGCGCGGACGCGAATATAATCTGGTCTAGAATGCCTCCCGCCCCAGCCGGCCCTATACCGGCCGCAAGCGGCCCGCACAAGTCACTCAGATGGGCCGGAAAATTTTTCTGTGGGCGGAAGAGTCCCGCGAATCGGGTCGATTCGCTCTTGCAACGATGCAGAAAAACGATCGCCGCCGATCGCTCGCCGTTCACCCCTTAAAAGGGCGTGCACCGTATTGGG
>JBQTJR010000138.1:0-14597 GCA_052386895.1 Sphingosinicella sp. | reverse complement strand
CATCATCTTCTTGTCTTCCGGCGCCAGCAGCCCGAGCGACTTGCCGGTGATCACCGCCTCGACCGGGCCGGCGCCGAAGAACAGCCAGCGGTAATAGGGCCCGCGCATCTGGCTGCCGGGCGCCGGCGCCAGCCCGCGGTCGGGGAACATGTCGGCGAGATAGGCGCAGATCGCCGCCGTTTCGGTGACCACCGTGTCGCCGTGCCTGATCGCCGGCACCTTGCCCATCGGGTTCACCGCCAGATAGCCGGGCGCTTTCATCGTCGTGCCATATTCGAGCACGACCGTCTCGTACGGCTCGCCGACCTCCTCGAGCATCCAGCGGATCATCCGTCCGCGCGACTGCGGGTTGGTGTAGAAAACGAGCGGCTGGGTCATGCGCGACTCCCTTCTCGCCTCGACCCTAGCGCGGGTCGCGGCAAAGCGGGAGTCGCGGAGTCTTTGTCCCGCTACCGCGGGCAACTGTGCCAGCCCGCTCCCCCTCCCAACCTCCCAGAGCCTACCCTGTCGGGAGGTTGGGAGGGGGAGTGGGCCGGAACAGCGATCGAAATCTTACGCCTGTTCCTCGGCCTGGTCCGCCGGTTTCTTGCCGGCCGGCTTCTTCTTCTTCACCGCCTTGGGCGGCGCCGGGATGATCTCGAACGCGGGCGCATTGTCCTTGATGCGCACCTTCACCTCGCCGCCGTGGGCGAGCTTGCCGAACAGCAATTCCTCGGCGAGCGGCTGCTTGATCTTCTCCTGCACCAGCCGGCCCATCGGCCGCGCGCCGTAGAGCTTGTCGTAGCCGCGCTCGGTGAGCCAGGCGCGCGCCTCCTCGTCGAGCTCGATAGGGACGTTGCGGTCGGCGAGCTGCAGCTCGAGCTGCAGGACGAACTTGTCGACCACCCGCGCGACGATTTCCGGCGGCAGGTAACCGAACGGCACGATCGCATCGAGCCGGTTGCGGAACTCGGGGGTGAACATCCGCTTGATCGCTTCCTCGCCGGCATCCTCCTTCGAGACGTTGCCGAAGCCGATCGCCTCGCTCGCCATGTCGGCGGCGCCGGCATTGGTGGTCATGATCAGGATGACGTTGCGGAAATCGACCGACTTGCCGTGATGGTCGGTCAGCTTGCCGTGGTCCATGATCTGCAGCAGGATGTTGAACAGGTCCGGGTGGGCCTTCTCGATCTCGTCGAGCAGCAGCACGCTGTGCGGATGCTGGTCGATGGCGTCGGTCAGCAGGCCGCCCTGGTCGAAGCCGACATAGCCCGGCGGTGCGCCGATAAGCCGGCTGACCGAATGGCGCTCCATATATTCGGACATGTCGTAGCGCTGCAGCGGGATGCCCATGATCGAGGCGAGCTGGCGCGCCACCTCGGTCTTGCCGACCCCGGTCGGGCCGGAGAACAGGTAATTGCCGATCGGCTTGTCGGGATCCCTGAGGCCGGCGCGGGCGAGCTTGATCGCCGAGGCGAGCACCGCGATCGCCTTGTCCTGACCGAACACCACCCGCTTCAGGTCGCGGTCGAGATGCTCGAGCGCCTTCTTGTCGTCGCTCGACACGCTCTTCGCCGGGATCCGCGCGATGGTCGAGATCACCGCCTCGATTTCCTTGGTGGTGATCACTTTCTTGCGCTTCGAAGGCACCACCAGCATCTGCATCGCGCCGACCTCGTCGATCACGTCGATCGCCTTGTCGGGCAGCTTGCGGTCGTTGATGTAGCGGGCGGAAAGCTCCACCGCCGCCTTGATCGCGTCGGGCGTGTACTTGACGCCGTGATGTTCCTCGAACGCCGGCCGCAGGCCGGAGAGGATCTTGATCGTGTCCTCGACGGTCGGCTCGTTGATGTCGATCTTCTGGAACCGGCGCAGCAGCGCCCGGTCCTTCTCGAAATGGTTGCGGAACTCCTTGTAGGTGGTCGAGCCGATGCACTTGATCGCGCCGTGCGACAGCGCCGGCTTCAACAGGTTGGAGGCGTCCATCGCCCCGCCCGAAGTGGCGCCGGCGCCGATCACGGTGTGGATCTCGTCGATGAACAGGATCGCGTGCGGCAGTTTCTCCAGCTCGGAGACCACCGCCTTCAGCCGTTCCTCGAAATCGCCGCGATAGCGGGTGCCGGCGAGCAGCGCGCCCATGTCGAGCGAGTAGATCACCGCCGGCTTGAGCACCTCGGGCACGTCGCCCTCGACGATCTTGCGCGCCAGCCCCTCGGCGATCGCGGTCTTGCCGACGCCGGGATCGCCGACATAGAGCGGGTTGTTCTTCGATCGCCGGCACAGGATCTGGACGGTGCGGTCGACTTCCGGCGTTCGCCCGATCAGCGGGTCGACCCGGCCTTCCTTGGCCTTGTCGTTCAAATTTATGGTGAACTGCTTCAGCGCCGATTCCGGCTTCTTCTTGCCTTCTTCCTGCTTGCCTTCCTCGGCGCCCTTCACCTCGGGCGCCTGGGCGATCGCCTCGCCCTTGCCGACGCCGTGGCTGATATAGGTGACCGCATCCAATCGGCTCATGTCCTGCTGCTGCAGGAAATAGACGGCATAGCTCTCGCGCTCGGAGAACAAAGCGACCAGCACGTTGGCGCCGGTCACTTCGTCGCGGCCCGACGACTGGACGTGGAGGATGGCGCGCTGGACGACGCGCTGGAAGCCGCTGGTCGGCGACGGGTCGGTATCGCCTTCGATCTTCAGCGATTCGAGCTCGGTGTCGAGATAGTGGCGGACCTGCTCCTTCAGTTCCACGAGGTTGACGCCGCAGGCGTCCATCACCCGCCCGGCATGGACGTCTTCGATCAGCGCTAGCAGCAAATGCTCGAGGGTCGCATATTCGTGCCGGCGTCCGCTCGCTTCGGCGAGCGCGTTATGGAGCGTCTGCTCGAGTTCGCGGGCAAAAGACGGCATTGATTACTCCTACCGACCGCGGGCGGCTGGTGGCCGCCGCTGGCTTTCATGTCGGAACGGACGCCTTCCCCATCAAGCACCGGACCGAAACGGATGCGACAAAAAACTCCCTTCGAACGCTACGGCTTCCTGAATAGCTCATCCGCGCTTGCGCGGAAGTTAACCGACTGCTCGAGCTTGGTCCGGACCCGCTCGATCTCCGCCTCGAGCAGGGCGATGCGCGCCTCCAGCTCCTCGACCGACAGCGGATCGAGGTCCTGCCGGCTAAGCAGCTTCAATGGATCGTCCGGCTTGTCCGGGAACAGCTCGTCGAGGTCCATGGCGCCACAGGAATCATGCCTGAGCGGCGGCTGTCAACCAAAAGGCTCGCCTTTGTTTCAGGGAAGCTGCGCTTCGACCTGCGCAAGCAGGTGTCTGGCGAGCATCGCGCGGTCACGGCCGATATTGGACGCGACGGTCATGGTGGACATCCAGTAGCGCAGCTCGGCCATCAGGGTGGGGTTGCTGGCGATGGCATCGACGATGCCCGCGGCGCGCGCCTCGTCGATCGGCGCGATGCAGGGGCGGAGTTGCTGTTCGTGGTTCATGGTCGAGGCATAGCAATTGGCCCAGATGTAATTCTGCACGTCGATCGGGATGATGCCGCGTACGTGCATGCGGTAGGCCGGGCGCTCGGTGAGCGCGGGGCTGCCGGCATAGGTGTAATAATTGGCGAACGCCCGGCGCAGGTCGAGGTCGGCGATCAGCCCAAGTTCGCCAGCGCTCTTGAGTTCCTGATAGGTGGCGTCGGTGGTGAGGAACTCGGCAACCTGGCTGGCCTGGAAATAGGCGAGCAGCAGCTCCCAGCGACTGAGGTCCCCCGCCTGGCCGGAGTCGGCAAAAGCCAGACCGGCGCGGCCATAGTTCGAGACCTGGGCCCAGAAGTTCATCCGGTCCCGATAATTGGCCAGATCGGCCTGGAGATCCTCGTGGATACGTTCGAGATAGGCGCCGGCGCGGGCGCGGTCGACGCGCGCGTCGTTCCAGTTGGCGACTTGGATGCCGATGAACACGCCAAGCACGACGATCACGAAATCGATCGCGATGGCGGTCCATTCCTGCTTGCGCAGGTGCCGGATGACGCGATGCAAAAGCATGGGTCCCCCCTGGGCGAAGCAGGCTAGCATGGATGGGCGCGGGAGAGGAGGAGGGCACAATCAAGCCCGCAAACGTCGTCTTGCGCCTCCGAGAGGTACCGTGCCTGCCAATCCACACTCTTGCGGCGAAATCCGTTCGCCTCCGAAACGGCGTTGACCAGCCCGCAAACCGCCTCCTAGTCTGGGCGGTTCCGGCTTGGGGGGGCGGGCGGACCAATGGCCAAACCGAGAAAGACCCGGCCTTTGCCCCGCAGGATGCGAGCGATCGATGCTACGGGCGCGGGCGGCCCGGAGGTGCTGGCGCTGATCGAAAAGTCGCTGCCCAGGCCGGGCGAGCGCGAGGTCTTGATCAAGGTCGCCGCCGCCGGCGTCAACCGGCCCGACATATTGCAGCGCCGCGGCCTCTATCCGCCGCCGCCGGGCGCGCCGTCGGTTCCCGGCCTCGAAGTCGCGGGCGAGGTGGTGGCGCTGGGCGAGGATGCCGGCGCGTTCGCGATCGGCGAGCGGGTCTGCGCCCTTCTGTTCGGCGGCGGCTATGCCGAATATGCGGTGGCGCCGCAGGGCCAGTGCCTGCCGGTCCCGGACGCGATCGACATGGTCGAGGCGGCGGCAATGCCCGAGACCCTGTTCACCGTCTGGAGCAACCTCTTCCAGCGCGCCTACATCCGCGAGGGCGAGACGGTGCTGGTCCACGGCGGCACGAGCGGAATCGGCACGATGGCGATCGCGCTCTGCCGCCTGTTCGGTGTCAGCATCATCGTCACCTGCGGCAGCGAGGAGAAATGCCGCCGCGCCGAGGCGCTCGGCGCCGATCACGCGATCGACTACAAGGGCAAGGATTTCGTCGAGGAGATCAGGCGGATCACCCGCGGCCGCGGCGTCGAGGCGGTGCTCGACATGGTCGGCGGCGACTATCTGGCGCGCAACCTCGATTGCCTCGACGAGGATGGCCGCCACGTCTCGATCGCGGTCCAGAACGGCTCGCTGGCCGAATTGAACATCGCCAAGCTGATGATGCGCCGCCTCACCGTCACCGGCTCGACGCTGCGCGCCCGCTCGATCGAGTTCAAGTCGCTGCTCGCCGACGATATCGCCCGCAACGTCTGGCCGCTGGTCGAGGAAGGGCGGCTGAAGCCGGTGATCGATTCGGTGTACCCGCTCGATGCTGCGGCCGACGCCCACCGCAAGATGGAAGCGGGCCAGCATGTCGGCAAGATCGTGCTCGTCACCGAGTCTCCTACACGATGACAGAGTCGTTGGATAATCCTCTGATTCTCCACGAATATGCGCCGTCGGGTAATTGCTACAAGGTGCGCCTGACCGCGGCCCTGCTCGGCCTCGGGCTCGAGCGGCGCGAATATGACATCATGGCCGGCGAGACCCGCACGCCGGATTTTCTCGCCCGCGTCAACGCCAACGGCCGCATCCCGGTGCTGCAGGTCGGCGAGCGCTTCATCCCCGAAAGCAACGCCGCCTGCTTTTACCTCGCCGACGGCTCCGAGCTGGTCCCGCCCGGGCGCTTCCACCGCGCCGACATGCTGCGCTGGATGTTCTGGGAGCAATATAATCACGAGCCCAACGTCGCGACGCTGCGTTTCTGGTACGGCTGGATCGGCGAGGCCAACTGGAGCGAGGCCCAGCGGGCGATGTATCCCGGCAAGCGCGCCGCCGGCGAGGCGGCGCTGGCGCTGATGGATAGCCACCTCGCCGGCCGCCACTGGCTGGTCGGCGAGACGATCAGCCTCGCCGACATCGCGCTCTACGCCTACACCCATGTCGCCGAGGACGGCCGTTACCGGCTCGCCGATTATCCCAATGTCGTCGCCTGGCTCGGCCGCGTCGTCGCCGTCCCGGGCTACATTTCGATCGACGCCTGACTTTTATTTCGCGGGCCGGCCCCGGACCCTAGCTGGTCGAGTCGTTGTGCGAATCGATGAGGATGAGCAGGCCGGCCGCGGTCACCACGGCGATGCCGACGCCGATCAGCACCCAGTCGGGGAAGTCCCCATCGCCCTGGAGCGCGAGACGACGCACGTCCTGGCCGGCGAGCGTCAGCCGCAGCGGCGCGCGGCCGGCGATGCCGAGCTCGAGGCCTTCGCCGATCGCAAGCTGCGCCGCGCCGTCGCTGGCGCGGCCGTGCATCGCCGGCGCGACCGCCAGGCCGGCGCGCGGCGCGCTACGGCCATCGAGCGCCAGGCGCAGCCTGAGGCCCGCGAACGCGCCCGCCTGGCTGTGCTCCCCGGCGCGCGTCTCGATCAGCTCGGCCGCCAGCGCCGGCTGCGCTGCCGCCATCAGCTGGCCGGCCAGCAGCGCCGCGATCAGGGCTTTTTTCATCTTGGCTGACCTTTCACTCGGAGGGGATGCAGTCATGGTCTTCGGCGCAGATCGCCACCGCCGCGACCAGCCCCACCAGCAGCGCGCCGGCGCCGATCGCGATCCAGCCAAGCGTCGAGGGTCCGTCGCCGTCCTCGTCCTCCTCTTCGGCCTGGGCCGCGCCGAGCCGCGCGAGCGGCATGCCCGCCAGCATCAGCTGCAACGGCCGGTCGCGCGAAGCGCTGAGCTCAAGTCCCTCGCCGAAGCGGACGGACGCGCCGTCATGGCCGTGCAGAGTCGGCGCCAGCGCCAGCCCCGCTCGTGCCTGGCCGCTGCCGTCGAGCGGCACGCGCAGTCGGACCCCGCCGAACGCGCCCGTCTGCTGCGCCTGCCGCGCCCGGTCCTCGATCAGCTCCGCCGCCATCGCCGGCTGCGCCGCCAGCGTCAGCTGGCCCGCGACCAGGGCTGCTATCATCAGTCTTTTCATGTTCTTCCCTTGAAAACGCCGACCGCGCATCACCCGGATTCCTTGCCGGCGCAAGGCAAAATCTCCAGCTTTTGCCGCGCTTTAGCTTTCCTGCTGGCGAAGCGCGTAGCGTTGTAGCTTTCCGGTCACAGTCTTGGGCAGGGCATCGACGAATTCGATCTCGCGCGGATATTTGTAGGGCGCGATCGCCGCCTTGACGTGCGCCTGCAGCGCCTCGGCAAGGTCGTCGCCCGCCCCGTGCCCGGCCGCCGCCACCACGAACGCCTTCACTCTCTGGCCGCGCTCTTCGCAGGCCACCCCGATCACCGCGCATTCCTGCACCGCCGGGTGCGAAAGGAGCGCGTTCTCCACCTCCGGCGCGGCGATGTTGTAGCCGGCCGAGACGATCATGTCGTCGGAGCGGGCGAGGTACCAGAAATAGCCCTCTTCGTCCTTGCGGTAGGTGTCGCCGGTGACGTTCCAGCCGTCGACCACGTAATCGCGCTGGCGCTGATCGTCGAAATAGCGGCAGCCGGTCGGCCCTTTCACCGCCAGCCGGCCCGTGCCGCTCGCCATCGGCCGGTTGTGCTCGTCGAGCACCGTCGCTTCGTAGCCCGGCACCGCTTTGCCGGTCGCGCCGGGGCGGATGTCGTCGCCCGCGGCCGAGATGAAGATGTGCATCAGCTCGGTGGCGCCGATGCCGTCGATCAGCCTGATCCCGGTCGCCTCGTGCCAGGCGGCCCAGGTCGCCGCCGGCAAATGCTCGCCGGCCGAGACGCAGGTGCGCAAGCTTGAGATGTCGTGCTCGGCATTTGTGTTTGCTGTTCCAGCCCGCTCCCCCACCCAACCTCCCATAGCGTAACCTGTTGGGAGGTTGGGTGGGGGAGTGGGCCGGTGCTGTTCCCGCGGCAGCGGACAAAGGAGCCCGAGCATCGCCTTGTAGGCGGTCGGCGCGGTCGCCAGCACCGTCACCTGATGCCGCTCGATCGCCTCGAGCAGCGGCTTCGGCCCCGGCGTCTCGATCGTCACCGCGCAGCCGCCGAACCGCCACGGGAAGGTCAGCAGCATGCCCAGCCCGAAGGTGAAGCCGATCGGCGCCGAGCAGGCCCAGCGGTCGCCGCGCCGCGGCTGCAGCACGTGGCGGGCGAAGCTGTCGGCGCTGGCGAGGATGTCGCGGTGGAAATGGACGCAGCCCTTGGGCGAACCGGTGGTGCCCGAGGTGAAGGCGATCATCGCCACGTCGTCGGCGCGGGTCGGCACCGGCGTGAAGCCAGGGGCGACTTTTGCCAGCCTCTGTTCGAGCGCGCCGCCGCCGCCATCGCCATCATAGGTCAGCAGCGACCTGACCGTCCCGGCCGCGGCCGCGCCCGCCTCGAAATCGGCCTTGGTGCGCGAATCGACGATCGCGTGGCTGACCCGAGCCCGCTCGAGCAGGGTCGCCACCTCGCCGCCGCGCAGCATCGGCATGGTGGTGACGAGCACGCCGCCGGCCTTGAGCACGCCCAGCCAGCTCGCGAACAGCATCGCGCCATTGGGCCCGCGCAGCAGCACCCGGTTGCCCGGCACCAGCCCTTCTTCCTCGGCCAGCAGCCGGGCGATGCGGTCGGAGCGGTCGGCGATCTCGCCATAGCTCCAGCGTCCCGCGTCGTTGACGATCGCCGGCGCGTCGCGGTTTTTCTCAGTCGCTGTTCCGGCCCGCTCCCCCTCCCAACCTCCCGACAGGGTATGCTGGGGAGGTTGGGAGGGGGAGTGGGCTGGTGCCGTTCCCGAGATAGATGACCCGATCAGCTCGACGGCGGCGTTGAGCATTTCCGGATAGTTCAATTCGGGCAGGTCGAAGCGGAATTCCGGCCATTGCCCGCGCGGCGGCAGCCGGTCGCGCACGAACGTATCGACATGCGCGGTCATAACGTCGACAACGCCTCGCTTGGCTTGCACGCCTCTTCTTCGCGCCTTCGCGGCTTCGCGTGAGAAAAGCTGCATACAGGGCACGCGGAGTCGAAGACGGGCGAGCATTGCGAGCCCAACACGCGAAGAACGCAAAGGGACGGTCGTCCAGGCACAGTCGGCGCTTGATTGCCGACCCTCGGACAGACAACCATCACTCCACCACCGCAATCGCCTCGATCTCGACGAGGGCGTCCGGCTCGACCAGCGCGGTCACCGCCACCACCGCCATCGCCGGATAATGGGCGCCGATCGTCTCGCGCCACGCCGCGCCCAGTTCCTTCAGCGCGCCCCGATAGGCCTGGATGTCGGTCACGTAGCAGGTCAGGCGCACGATATGGCGCGGGCCGGCGCCGTCCTCGGCGAGGATTTGCACGATGTTCGCCAGCGCCTGCCGGAACTGCGGCACGAGACCGCCTTCTGCGATCCTTTCCTCCGCGTCCCAGCCGATCGCCCCGGCGGTGAAGATCGTCCGCCCCTTCGCGGAAATGCCGTTGGCATAGCCTTTGGGGCGCTTCCAGCCGGCCGGCAGCAGCACCTTCATCTTTGCGCCTCGAGCTGGTGCTTCGCGACGATCATCTTCTGCACCTCGCTCGCCCCTTCGTAGATGCGTAGCGCGCGGATCTCGCGGTAGAGCCGCTCGACCATCGTCCCCTTGGTGACGCCGAGCCCGCCGAACAATTGCACCGCTTGGTCGATCACCTTTTGCGCGCTCTCGGTCGCGTGCAGCTTGGCCATCGCCGCCTCGCGGCTGTGCCGCCGGCGCGCCACGTCGTGGGTCCAGGCGGCGCGATAGACCAGCAGCGCCGAGGTCTCGACCGCCACCGCCATGTCGGCGATCTGCGCCTTGACCAGCGCGTTCTCCGCGAGCAGCGCGCCGCCGATCGCGCGCCCCTTCGCCCGCTCGCACGCCTCTGCGAGCGCGCGCCGGGCGAAGCCCAGGGCCGCCGCGCCCACGGTCGGGCGGAACAGGTCCAGCGTCGCCATCGCCTGCTGGAAGCCGCGGCCTTTCTCGCCGATCAGCGCCTCGGCCGGCAGCGTCAGGCCGGTCATCCTAAGCGCGCCGAGCGGGTGGGGCGCGATCGTTTCGATCCGCTCGCTGTCGTCGAGCCCGGCCGTGCCCTTTTCGACCAGGAAGGCGGAGAGGCCGTGGGCGCCCGCCGCCTCGCCGGTGCGCGCGAAGATCACGTAGAAATCGGCGATGCCGCCGTTCGAGATGAAGGTCTTCTCGCCCTGGAGGAGGTAGCCGCCCTCCACCTCGCGCGCCTCGCTGGCGATGGCGGCGACGTCGGAGCCCGAGGCCGGCTCGGTCAGCGCGAACGCGGCGATCGCCTCGCCCTCGGCCACCTTGGGAAGCCACGCCTTTTTTTGCGCCTCCGAGCCGAACAGCGCGATCGTCCCCGATCCCAGCCCCTGCATCGCGAACACGAAATCGGCGAGCGGGTCGTGGCGCGCCAGCGTCTCGCGAATCAAAGCGAGCGACCTGAGGTCCAGCCGCTCGTGGACGCCGCCCTGCGCCGCCGGCACGCAATATCGAAGCCAGCCCGCTTGCCCGAGCCGCCGCGCCAGGTCGCGGCAGGCGGCATCGACGTCCTCCTCCTCGTCGCCGGTCAGGCTGACCGCGCACCAGTCCTCGAGCTCGGCGGCGAGCGTGCGGTGGGCCTCGTCGAAGAACGGCCACTCGAGATGGGAAGAATCGGTCAAGACCCGCGGCCTTACACTCTGGTCAGTCGCCTTTGAACTCCGGCGTCCTTTTCGCCGCGAACGCCTCGTAGGCGCGCCTGAAGTCGCCGGTCGCCATGCACGCGGCCTGCGCCTCGGCCTCCATCTCGATCGCCGCCTCCAGGCTCACCGCCTGTTCGGCGTCGAGCTGGGCCTTGGTGACGGCGTGCGCGAAGGTCGGGCCGTCGGCGAGCGAGCGCGCCAGCGCGTGGGCCTCGTCCATCAGCCGGTCCGGCTCGACCAGCCGTGAAAAGAACCCCCAGCGTTCGCCTTCGTCCGCTTTCATAACCCGTCCGGTGAAAAGCAGCTCGGCGGCGCGGCCCTGGCCGATGATCCGCGGCAGCATCGCGCAGGCGCCCATGTCGGCGCCCGACAGGCCGACCCGGACGAACAGGAAGGCGGTCTTGGCGACCGGCGTCGCCAGCCTCAAATCCGAGGCCATCGCCAGGATCGCGCCGGCGCCGGCGCACACCCCGTCGACCGCCGCGACGATCGGTTGCGGGCACGCGCGCATCGCCTTGACCAGGTCGCCGGTCATGCGGGTGAAATCGAGTAGGCCCTGGCGGTCGCGCTGGGTGAGCGGGCCGATGATCTCGTGGACGTCGCCGCCCGAGCAGAAATTGCCACCTTCGCCGGCCAGCACCACCGCCTTCACCTGCGGGGTTCGCTTGAGCGCGCGGAAGGTGTCCCTCAATTCGGAATAGCTCTCGAAAGTGAGCGGATTCTTGCGCTCGGGCCGCGCCAGCGTGACGGTCGCTACGCCGGCATCGAAGGCCCAGCGGAAGAAGGCCGGCGCGAACGTCTCGGGGTTCATGCGTGCTCCTAACCCATTCCGTCATCCCGACGAAAATGAATTCGGGCCGTCACGTCCCCCGGACGTGACTGCGGATGTCCGGGGGACATCCGCACCCGATCATGGACCCATGAACCGAAGCCTGCGCGAACTTGGCTCGGCAAGCGTTCATGGGCCCCGGCGTGCGCCGGGGTGACGAACTATCTTGCTCACCGCGGCCGCCGCCGCGCCGAGGCGCGCGCGATCGAGATCTTGAGCGCCCCCAGCGCCACGTACAGCCGCTCGCGCAAAGTGTAGTCGAGCCCGCTCAGCATGTCGTCGATCCAGTCCTGGTGGGCGCGCGCCAGCCGCGAATAGAGCTGCTGGCCCTCGGGCGTCAGCTTGACGATCGAGGTGCGCCGGTCCTCGGGCAGCTTGGTCATCTCGATCAGCCCTTCCTGCACCAGCTTGCGCACCAGCGCGGTGACGTTGCCGTTCGACACCAGCAGCGTCCGCGACAGCTGCCCCATCGTCAGCTGCTGGTGGCGGTCCAATGCGGCGAGCACGTCGAAGCGCGGCAACGTCATGCCGCGCAGCCCCAGCCGCCGCTGGATCTCCTTCTCGATCGCCATCGTGCAGCTTTGCATCCGCATCCACACGCGCACGCTTGGCCGGTCGCCCAAGGCCCCGTCATGCTTCTCCCTGATCGGTATCGCCTGTCTCACGCTGTCTCTCCTCCGTCGATGGCTATCGCCTGGCCGTTCACGCTTGCGCTCTCGGGCAGGCACAGGAACAAAACCGCCGCCGCCACCTCCTCCGGTTGGACGAGGCGGTGCTGCGGATTGAATTGGGTGAGCGACGTCTTGGCGTCGCTCGGGCTGCGGCCGGTCTTGCCGGCGATGGTCTTGGCCGCGGCGTCGGCCAGCGGCGTGTCGGTGAATCCCGGGCAGACCGCGTTGGCGGTCACTCTCGTCCCGGCCAGCTCGGCGGCGAGCGCGCGGGTGAAGCCGACCGCGCCGTGCTTGGCGGCGACGTAGGGCGCCGCGAAGCGATAGCCCTTGAGCCCCGCGGTCGAGGCGATGGTGACGATGCGCCCCGCTTCCGCTTCGAGCAGGTCCGGAAGCGCCGCCTGGGTGCAGTGCAGCAGCGCGTCGAGGTTGACCGCCATCGTCTCGCGCCAGTCGTCCGCGCTGACCTCGCCGATCGGCGCGCTGCCGGCGCCGCCGGCATTGTTGACCAGGATGGTGATCGGCCCCTGCGCCTCGCGCGCGGTCGCGAAGCAGGCGCGGATCTGCTCGGCGTCGGTGACGTCGGCCGGCGCCACCAGCGCGTCGAAACTTTCCGCGCCGATCTCTTCCAGTTTCTCGCGCCGCCGCCCGACCAGGGTCAGCTTCGCCCCCGCGGCGCCGAGCGCGCGGGCGATCGCCGCGCCGATGCCGGTGCCGCCGCCGGTGATCAAAGCGTGCTGTCCCTTCAGCCGCATGACCGCCGCCCAAACGGTGACAGTGCAATCAATTTTTGCACGCGAAGACGCGAAGCCGCGAAGGCGCGGCCGCGATGAGGCCATTCGGTTCCCTGCTGGCGAAGCCAGCAGTTGGAATATCCGGCTTCGCCGGAATGACACGCGAACGCGGAATCTTCGCGTCTTCGCGTCTTCGCGTGAGCCAAGCGGCCTGCGCGTTCTCGCAGCACCCGAGAACAAGCGAGAATCACGCCTTCAGCTCCGCTTCGCGCGCCAGGTTGCGCCGCAATTGCTCCATGCCAGCGAGATATTGCGGCGGCACGTGCTGGCCCTCGTACTGCTGGCTCGCCGCCGCGCGCAGCGTCCACATCGGGTCGATGAGGTGCGGCCGCGCCAGCGCCACCAGGTCGGCCCGCCCCGCCGCCAGGATCGAGTTGACGTGGTCGGTCTCGTAGATGTTGCCGACCGCCATCGTCCTCACCTGCGCCTCGTTGCGGATCTGGTCGGCGAACGGCGTCTGGAACATGCGGCCGTAGATCGGCCGGCACTCGGCCCAGGTCTGGCCGGCCGAGACGTCGATCAGGTCCGCCCCGGCCTGCGCAAAGGCGCGGCCGATTTCGACCGCCTCGTCGGGGGTCACCCCGTCCTCGCCCATCCAGTCGTTGGCCGAGATCCGCACCGCCATCGGTCTGTCGCCTGGCCAGGCGTCGCGCATCGCCGCGAACACTTCCAGCGGAAAGCGCAGGCGGTTCTCGATCGAACCGCCATAGTCGTCGCCGCGCCGATTGGTCAGCGGCGTGATGAAGCTCGACAGCAGATAGCCGTGGGCGGCGTGCAACTCGACCATGTCGAACCCGCACTCCGCCCCCATCCGGGTCGCCGCGACGAACTCGCCGATCACCGCGTCCATGTCGGCGAGGGTCATCGGCCTAGGGCGCTGGTTGGCGGGGCTCCACGCCACGTCGCTCGCCGCCATCACCGGCCAGTTGCCGCTCGCCAGCGGCACGTCATAGCCCTCCCAGCCCACTCTCGTGGACCCTTTCGGCCCGCTGTGCCCGAGCTGCAGGCAGATCTTGGCCTTGCTGTGCGCGTGGACGAAATCGACGATCCGTCGCCACGCCGGCAGATGCTCCGGCGCGTACATCCCGGTGCAGCCCGGGCTGATCCGTCCCTCGGCCGAGACGCAGGTCATCTCGGTATAGACGAGGCCGGCGCCGCCCTTGGCGCGCTCGCCGAGGTGGACGAGGTGGAAGTCGTTCGGGATGCCGTCTTTGGCCGAGTACATCGCCATCGGCGAGACGACGACGCGGTTGACGAGTGCCATTTCGCGGAGGCGGAACGGCGCGAACATCGGCGGCGCCGGGATGACGTCGCCATCGGCGACGTCCGGCTCGCCCTTGGCGCGCGACTGGAACCAGCGCTCGACCTCTTCCAGCCAGGCCTTGTCGCGCAGCCTCAGATTTTCGTGGCTGACCCGCTGCGAACGGGTCAGCAGCGAGTAGGCGAACTGGATCGGCTCGAACGGCAGGTAGCGCTCGAGCGTCTCGAACCACTCGGTCGAGTTGCGCGCGCTGTTCTGCAGCTTCAGCACTTCGAGGTGGCGCTCGGCGCGATAGGCCTCGAGCGCGGTTTCCAGTGAAAGCTCGGGGCGATTCAGCAGCTCCGCCAGCTTGATCGCGTCCTCGAACGCCAGCTTGGTCCCCGATCCGATCGAGAAATGGGCGGTGTGGGCGGCGTCCCCCAGCAGGATCGCCTTGCCGTGATGCCATGTCTCGCAGGTGATGCGCTTGAAATTGAGCCACGCCTCGGGGCCGCGCAAATGCGCGGCGTTGGAGAGCAAAGGCGCGCCGTCGAGATATTTGGCGAAGATCCTTTCGCACAAGGCGATCGCCTCGGCCT
>JBQTJR010000137.1:0-2136 GCA_052386895.1 Sphingosinicella sp. | reverse complement strand
GCCGCCTGCCTGCTTATTCTGTCGACGCCGGTGCCGGCGCAGCAAAGCGTGGCGCCGTTCGCCCTGCAGGAAACCGGCGAGGGCTTTGCCACCCTGGCCGGGGCGCTTGAAGCCGCCGGCGACGGCGATGGCACCATCCTCATCGCCCCGGGCCGCTACCGCCAGTGCGCGGTGCAGCAAGCCGGGCGCATCGCCTTCGTCGCCCGCCGCGCCGGTACCGCCATCTTCGACGGCGTTGCCTGCGAGGGCAAGGCGGCGCTCGTGCTGCGCGGCACGGCTGCCCGCGTCGAGGGATTGGTATTCCAGAACATCCGCGTGCCCGATCTCAACGGCGCCGGCATCCGCCGCGAGGCGGGCGACCTGCTGGTCCGCGGCACCGTCTTTCGCGATGGCGAGAATGGCATCCTCGTCGCCAACGATCATCGCGGCACGATCCGCGTCGAGCATTCCACCTTCGCTGGCCTCGGCCTGTGCCCGGAGGACCAGGGCTGCTCGCACTCGATCTACAATAGCGGCGGCGGCGCGCTCAGCGTCAGCCATTCGCGCTTCGAGCGCGGCACCGGCGGCCATTACGTCAAGAGCCGTTCGCCCTGGATCGAGGTCAGCGATTCGAGCTTCGACGACAGCCAGGGGCACGGCACCAACTACATGATCGACCTGTCCGATGGCGCCTCCGGGCTGATCGCCCGCAACGTCTTCGTCCAGGGCGCCGACAAGGACAATTACAGCGCTTTCATCATGGTCGCGCCGGAGAGCGAGACCCACCGCTCGGCCGGGCTCACCGTCACCGCCAACCAGGCGACGCTGGTGCCGGGCCTCAGGCGTCGCACCGCGTTCGTTGCCAGTGCCGCGCGCGATCCCGTCACCGTCGCCGGCAACCGGCTCGATCCCGCCATCGCCCCGCTCGAGCTGAGATAGACCGGTCTCCCTTGGCCGGATAGCCGCCGCTATAGGCGGACGATGCGCGGCCTCGCCTTGCTCCTGTCCTTGCTCGCCCTGCTGCTCGCTCCCTCGCCGGCCGCGGCGCAGCACATGCGGGTCGAGCTCGTTGCCGAAACCGCCGCGGTCGCAGCGGGCGGCGCCACAACGCTCGCGATCGTGATGCGGCCGGAGCGCGGCTGGCATGGTTATTGGCTCAATCCCGGCGAGGCCGGCGCCGCGCCGCGCCACGCCTGGCAACTCCCCTCCGGCTGGCAAGCCGGGCCGCTCCGTTTCCCGGTGCCCGAGCGGATGGTTCTGATCGGCCTGGTCAATCACGTCTATCGAGGCGAGCATGCCTTGTTGGCGGAGCTGCGCGCCCCGCCCGGCGCTGCGCCCGGCGCGCGCGTGCCGGTGCGCCTGCGGGTCGATTATCTGGTGTGCAGCGACGAGATCTGCGTTCCCGAGCGCGCCGAACTCGACCTGGTGCTCGGCGTCGGGCCGGCTGGTGCGCGCGATCCCGCGTTCGATCGCTACCGCGCCGCGCTGCCGCGGCCGCTGGCGGCGCCCGGCCGCTTCGCGTCGGCGGGCGGCCGGCTGCGCTTCGCCATTCCGCTGCCCCAGGGCACCGAGCTCGACCGGCCGCACCTGTTCGTCGCCCAGGAGGACGCCGTCGCTTACTCCGCGCACCAGGCTTTTTCGCGCAGCGGCGACTGGCTGGTCGTCGAAATCGCGGCGGGCCGGCGGGCGGCCGCGCTCGACCGGCTGAATGCCGTGCTTCGCACCGGCGAAGGCATCGGCTTTGCGCTGGCGCTGCAGCCGGGCCCGGTTCCGCCCGCCGGCATCCCGCTCGCCCCGGCGCGTGCGCCGCTGTCGGCCGCTTCTTTCCTGCTGGCGCTGCTGGGAGCGCTCGCCGGCGGTCTCGTCCTCAACCTGATGCCCTGCGTCTTTCCGATCCTCAGTCTCAAGGCGCTGAGCCTCGCCCGCGCCGGCGAGAGCGACACGCAGTCACGCAGCGAAGCGATCGCCTACACCGCCGGCGCCCTGCTCTGCTGCCTGGCGCTGGGCGCACTGCTGCTCGTGCTGCGCGCCGGCGGTGCGGCCCTGGGTTGGGCCTTCCAGCTCCAGGACCCGCGGGTGATCCTGTTGCTGCTGTTGTTGGTCACGGCCATCGCGCTCAACCTCGCCGGTCTCTACCGGCTGCCCATGCTCACCGGC
>JBQTJR010000136.1:0-7788 GCA_052386895.1 Sphingosinicella sp. | reverse complement strand
CCAGCCAGTGCACGCGGGTGATCAGGCTCGCCGGCCGTGGCGGGCGCGACATCGCCAGCGTTCGCCTCACCTACGAATCGGCCAGCCTCGGCGCCGGCCGCTCGCACGTCACCCTGTACGGAAGGTAGGCGAAGTTCCCTTTCCTAGCTCTCCCCCTCGATGGGGGAGGGCGGCTGCGAAGCAGCCGGGTGGGGGTGTCGTACGCGACAGATGCAGAGCAGGCGGAGAGTCCACCCCACCCCGTCAGCTACGCTGACTCCCCTCCCCATCAAGGGGAGGGGTGGCATAGAACCTACTGCTCCCTGAACGCCGTCTCGCCCAGCCGTGTGATCGGCGACAGGATGTATTGCAGCACGGTGCGCGTATCGCCGAGCAGGTCGACTTCCGCGACCATGCCGGGGCCGATCGCCGCGACGTTGCCGCGCGGGTCCCGCAGCGCATTGGCCGAGGTGCGAACCCGCACGACGTAAAAGGTCTGCTTCTGCTCCTCGTCGACGATCGCGTCGGGCGAGATGTTGACCACGCGTCCTTCGAGCGTGCCGTAGATCGAGCGGTCGTAGGCGGTGATCGCCACCTGCGAGCGCTGGTTCAGGCGGACGAAGGCGATGTCCTCGGGGCGGATCTGCGCCTCGACCAGCAGGCTGTCCTCGGAGGGCACGATCTCGACCAGCGGCGCACCCGGCGCGACCGAGCCGCCGCGGGTCGTCACCAGCACCCGGTTGACCCGGCCCGCCACCGGCGCCCGCACCACCGTCCGCTCGAGCCGCGCCGCCAGCGCCGGCAGCGCCCGCGTCCGCGCCGACAGCTCGCCCTGCGCCGTCGCCAGCTCGTTCGCCGCCTGCGACCGCCATTCCTGGCGCATCTGGCTGTAGGCCGAACGCGCCTCCGCCACCGCCGCCGAGGCCCGCGACGCCGCCGCCGCCGCGGCCGCCGCTTCGCTGGTTGCCACTGCGGCTGCCGCCTCGGCCTGGCTGAGGCTCAGCCGCGGCTCGATGCCGCGCTCGACCAGCGGCCGGATGATACGAAGCTCCGCCTGGCGCGCCTCGCGCGCCGCCACCCGCGCCCGGTAATTGGCCTGCGCCTCGCTCACCGCCCGCGTCGCCTGCGTTACCTGCGCCTGCCCGGCCGCGTTGCGGCTGGCAAAGTCGGCCATCCGCGAGGCGTGCAGCGCCTGCTCGATGCGGATCTGGTCGGCGATCACCGGGCTGGTCGCGTTCGGATAGGCCGGGGTGCGCCCCTCCACCTCCGCCTGCAGCCGCGCGATTTTCGCCTGCAGCGCCATCGCGGTCGCCTCGCCGGCGCCGAACTCGGCGCCGGTCTGGGTCGGGTCGAGCCGGATCAGCGGGTCGCCGGCGCGGACCAGCTGCCCCTGGCGAACCAGGATCTGGCCGACGACCCCGCCCTCGAGGTTGGAGACGATCTGCAGCTGCGAGCTCGGGATCACCCGTCCCTGGCCGCGCACCGTCCGCTCGAGCTCGGCGAACGCCGCCCACAGGACGAACAGGACGATGAAACCCGCGATGGCGTAGAGCAGGATGGTCGAGGCCTGGCGCGGCCGCAGCCGGTCGGTGAGATTTTCGATATTTTCCATGGTCACTCAATCGATTCTATGGTCACTCAGTCGATTCCTGGGTCGCGTCCTGGGTTGTCGGTACCGCCGGCGCAGCCGGCGCCGCTTGCGGCGCACTGCCGGCGGCGGCCGCGGGCCTGGCCGCCGGCGCGCTCGGCTTGGCCCCTTGCGGCTGCGCCTGGCCTTGCGGCTTGATGATCTTCTGCAGCACCGCGTCGCGCGGCCCGTCGGCGACCACCCGGCCGCGGTCGAGCAGGATGATGCGCTTGACCAGCTGCAGCAGCGGCGGCCGGTGGGTGATCAGGATCAAGGTGCGGTCGCGCAGTTCCTCCTGCAGCCGCTGGATCAGCCCGGTCTCGGTCTGCTGGTCCATCGCGCTGGTCGGCTCGTCCATGATCACGATCGGCGGCCTCGCCGCCAGCGCCCGGGCGATCGCGATCGACTGGCGCTGGCCGCCCGACAGGCCCTCGCCGCGGTCGGCGAGCCGCAAATCGTAGCCGTTGGCGATCTGGCCGATGAACTGGTGGGTGCCGGAGACGGTGGCGGCGCGGAACATCTCCTCGTCGTCCACCTGCGCCCGGTCGAGCGCGATGTTCTCGCGGACCGATCCGGTCAGCAGCACGCTCTCCTGCATCGCCGCGCCGATCTGCGATCTGAGGTCGGCGGGATCGAGCTGGCGGATGTCGGTGCCGTCGATCAGCACCAGCCCTTCCTCGGGCGGGTAGAGGCCCAGGATCAGCCGGGCGACGGTCGACTTGCCCGACCCGACCCGGCCGAGCAATGCGACATGCTCGCCCGGCTCGAGGGTGAAATTGACGCCGTTCAGCGCCCGCTCGGCGGCGCCCGGATATTTGAACGCGAGGTTGCGCAGCTCGATCTTGCCGGCGACGCCGCTCAGCCGCAGCGGCTCGCCCTCCGGCCCTTCCGGCGGCAGCTCCATCATCTGGTTGATCTGGCGATAGGCGGTGCGGGTGGAGTTGAGGCGGGTGAGCAGCTGGGTGATCTGCGCCAGCGGCGCGATCGCCCGGCCGGCGAGGATCGAGCAGGCGATCAGCCCGCCCATCGTCAGCTGCTGCTCGGCGATCAGATTGGCGCCGATGATCACCACGCCGGCATAGGAAATGGTCGCCGCCGAGGTGGCGAAGGTGACGCCGATCGACGCGATCAGCCGCTGCCGCAAGGCGCTGTCGCTGTGCTGCTCCACCGCCTTCAGCCAGCGACGCGACAGCAGGGGCGCGGCGCCGGCGGTCTTCACCGTCTCCAGCCCGCCGATCGTCTCGACCAGCACCGATTGCTTGGCCATGCCCTCGCTCAGCGTCTTCGCCGCCAGCCGCTCGAGCGCCGGGTTGGTCAGATAGCCGATCAGGATCACCATCGGCACCATCAGCGCCGGCACGATCACCACCCAGCCGCCGATGATCGCCACCACGATCAGGGTCAGGATGATGAACGGCACGTCGACGATCGCGGTGATGGTCGCCGAGGCGAAGAAGTCGCGCAGCGATTCCAGCTCGCGCATCAGCCCGGCGATCGCGCCGGTCGAGCCGCGCTTGAGCTCGAGCCGCAGCGCCAGCAGCCGTTCGAACACCCCCTCGCCGATCTCGCGGTCGATCTGGGCGCCGGCATGGTCGACGAAATAGGCGCGCAGCATCTTGAGGATGAAATCGAAGATGATGACGATGCCGAGGCCGATCGACAGCGCGACCAGCGACGAGACGGCGTTGTTGGGGATGACGCGGTCGTACACCGTCATCGTGAACAGGGCCGTGACCATCCCGAACAGGTTGATGAAGAACGCCGCCAGCGCGACCTTCATGTAGGTCGGGCGGTTGCGCCGCATCGGCTCCAGCAGCCACTCCGACAGTCTCTGCTTCGGCACGTCTACAAGTCGGTCAGCGTTCACCTTCACCTCTCAAGCGGTCGGCATCGATACGCAGCGCCTCGAGCAGGCGGCCGGTGCGCGATAACAAAACGTAGCGCGCGGCGTCCAACTCGGTCAGCGCCTGGATGTAGAAGCTCGCCGATTCGAAATAGGCGTCCTCGGCGGCGACGACGTCGAACAGGGTGCCGCGGGCGGCGCGGAAGCGCTCGGCGATGACGTCGCGCGACTGGCGGCTGGCGCGATAGGCGGTATCCAGCGCCTCCAGCTGCTGCTCGAGCGCGCGCACGTCCGACCAGGCGATGGCGGCGTCGCGCGCCGCTTCCTCGCTGATCCGGTCGGCGCGGGCGTCGGCGGCGCGGGCGCGGGCCTGGGCCTGCGAGGCGCGCGGGCCGGCATTGCCGATCAGCCGCCAGCGCAAAGCGACGCGGGCGCGGACGTCGTAATCGTTGTCGTTCTCGAACACGCCGTAGCGGGCAGCGTCGAGCCCGGCGTTGACCGCCGGCATGCGGTCGGCATTGGCGGCGCGCGCCTCGTTCCTGGCGGCGTCGGCGATTGCCTGGCCGGCGCGCACCAGCGGCGCGTCGCGCGCCGCCAGCGCCGCCTCGTCGCGATTGGCGATTTCCAGCACCGGCGCCGGCGCCCGTTCGAGCCCAGCCGGCGGCGGCGACCCGGTCAGCTCGGTAAAGCGCGCCTCGGCGTTGGCAACCAGCCGGCGAAAGCGCGCCTGCCGGGTCATCGCCTGGGCGATGTAGGATTCGATCCGGGCGAGGTCGCCCTCGGCTGACACGCCCTCGCGGACCCTGATCTGCACCGCTTGCCGGAGCTCGCGCTGGCTGGCGACGAAGGCGTCGGTCAGCGCCACCAGCGCGCGAAAGCCGAACACCTCGTACCAGGCGGCGATCGCGTTCAGCGCGACCTGGTCGGCGCTCGCCTCGAGCTCGGCGGCGGCGGCGCGCAGCCGCGCCCCGGCGGCGTTCACCCGCCGCGCGGTGGCGCCGAAATCGAACAGCCTTTGCTCGGCCGTAACCAGCGCGTCGGTGCGATGGCGCGGCCGCGTCCGCTCGATGAGGTTGGTCGGATCGTTGGAGAAATTGCGGTCGATGACGTGGAACGAGGTGACGCTGGCGTCGACGGACGGCCGCAGCGCCGCCCGCGATTCGTGCAGCACGCCCAGCGCCTCGTCCTCGGTCGCCGCCGCCTCGGCCGCGGCCGGGTGATGCTCGACCGCGGCGGCGATCAGGGCGCGGAAGCGTTCGAAGTCGGCATTGCCTTCGCGCAGCCGGAGCACCGGGTCACGCGAGAAATCGATGGTCATCGGCCGCCCGGTGGGTGCCGGCAGCGGCTGCGCGATCAGCGCCGGCGCCGGCGCGCAAACGGCCAGGCTGGCCAGGACGGCCTGGAGGCGAAACAGCGGACTCACTTATCCCCACTTAAGCGCTAAGCGCGCCGGGTTTAGAAGGCGAAGGCAGAATTGACCAGCCCCGCGCCGCCCCGTTTCCCAAATCGGTCAAGCGCTTGGGCGAGGGGAGGGGGCGACCCGCGCAACACTATTTGCCCAAACCGGGGAACCAATCCGGTTCTGCCGCATTCGTGCGCCGTCCATCGGTCGAAAGGCGGATGGCATTTGCCGGCTTCCTCACCGAAGTTCGGCAGGGAAACCCCCGCCGCGAAAACGGCGGGGTTTACCTTTTGCGGCCTAGCCGGAGCCGAACAGCCGCCACGCCATCCAGCCGAGCATCGGCAGCGCCAGCACGTGGATGGCGTTCATCGCCCGCCGGTAGGCGCCGCTGCCGGTCCCGATCGATGTGCGCAGCCGCTCGTTGAGCAGGATCGCCGCGGCGAAGGCGGCAGCGACGAGCCCGCCGTCGAGCGGCGTCAGCGCCAGCCACGCCGCGGCGGCGGTAGCCCCGCCGGCGGCGGCCAGCGCCAGCGAGCCGAGCCGCAGCGCCCGGGCCGGGCCGAGATGGACCGCCAGGGTGCGGTCGCCGCGCGCTTCGTCCTCTTTGGTCTGGAACGCCTGGGTGGCGGGATAGAGGCCGAGGATCGCCAGTGCGCAACCGGCCGCACCCAGCCACAGCAGGTCTGCCATCGCGAGCGCGTGGCCCGACGCGGCCCAGCCGGCGAGGAAGGAAAGCGCGCCCTGGCCGGCCGACACCGCCGCCGCGCCGGTCCACGGGCCTTTCTTCCAGCGAATCGCCGGGTGGCTGTAGCCCGCGCCGATCGCCGCGATCGCGAAATAGAGCAGCAGGAATGTCGCGCCGACGAAAGCCGCGAGCACCGCGCCCACCGTCTGCAGCGCCAACGCGAAAGCGAGCAAATGCGCCGGCACTGGCGGCGGCTTTTCGAGGCCGCTGACCGGTCCGACGTCGCGATCGTAGACCGCGTTGAACGCGGTGATGCCGGGATTGAGAAACAGGTGCAGCGCAACCAGGCCCAGCCAGAAGCCGCGCGCCGCGCCCGGCGCGACGCCGCCGGCGAGCAGCACGCCCCACAGGTAGATCGGCACGAAATTGAGCTGGAAGGCGAGCCGCAGGTGCAGCCAATAGGGGCCGAAATGCCTCAGGGAATGCACGGCTTTCGCGCTACCCCCAACGGGCAGTCGTGGTGGGTTTCCTTGCACATCGCCATTCGTCCGGTTTGCCAAGGTTGGGAGGCCCTGCCATATTCGATGCTGGGGCGAAACGATATTTCCGTTCGAAATCTCGGATGTTCATCTGCCCTTTGTCCGATCGGGGAAAGCATGAGGGGAACCGACATGACGAGACAGATATTCCTTGGTGGCCTGTGCGGCGCGGCCGCCGCGGCATTGCTGGCTGCTTCGCCCGCTCTCGCCGACGCGACGCCGCCGTGCAACGCCGGCGCCGGCGCCGGCAGCACCGAATGCGGCGCCAACAGCACCACCGGCGGGGCGAATTTCTCGACCGCGGTCGGCGCCTCGGCGGCGGCGACCGGCGAGGAATCGACCGCGGTCGGCGAGAATTCCGAGGCTGTCGGCGGGCAATCGACCGCGACCGGCTCGCTGTCCGACGCGACCGGCGCGGAAAGCGCCGCATTCGGCTTCGACGCCAACGCGACCGGGGTGCGGGCGACGGCGATCGGCGCCAATAGCGAGGCGAATGGGAACGGCGCCACCGCGGTCGGCGGTTCCTCCGCGGCGACCGGCGTCGACGCCAGCGCATTCGGCATTTTCGCCGCGGCGACCGGCGCCAATTCGCTGGCAGCGGGCAGCGCCGCCCTCGCATCGGGGCGGACCAGCGTCGCGCTGGGCAATTTGGCGCAGGCACCCGACGAGGATTCGGTGGCGGTCGGCGATCGCGCCAACGCCGGCGGCTTCCACGCCACCGCGGTTGGCGGCGAGGCCGTGGCGACCGGCCGCGGTGCCCAGGCATTCGGCTGGCAGGCGCGTGCAACGGGCAATCTGACGCTCGCGGCCGGCCATCAGGCCGTTGCCAGCGGGGTGCAGGCGACGGCGATCGGCAAGAATGCCAATGCCGCGCACGATAATTCCACCGCGCTCGGATTTGCCGCGGCGACGACCCGCGCCAACCAGGTGATGCTCGGCGGCACGGGCAGCTCGGTGACGGTGGGCGATCTTACCGCCAGCACCGCCGCCCAGACCGGGGCGCTCAGCATCGTCACCGCGGACGGCAGCGGCACGCTGGGGCGCGGAGTGCCGATCACCTCGCTCGCCACCACTGCCCAGGTCAACGCATTGCAGACCGAGACCGCAGCCTTGTTCGACCTCGCCGCGATCAACGCGCGCGGCATTCGCCGTGCCAACGAGGGCGTGGCGATGGCGCTGGCCATGGAAACGCCGGCCGTCCCGGGCGGGGCGAGCTTCGCGGTCTCCGGCGGCGTGGGCTACTTCCAGGAACGGCTCGCCGGCACCGCGGCATTTTCGGCGCGGATCGGCCCGATGTCCTCGGTCTCGGCCGGCGTCGGCATCGGCTTCGATAGCGGAGAAGTCGGGGCGCGCGCGGGCTTCCAGGCGGCGTGGTAGGGCGAGCGCCGGGACGCAAATTGCAGCGGCGGATCGCACCGGCCCGGTTGCTTTTCGCCGCGCTGGCGCTGACCGCCGCGTCTGCCGGCGTGGCGCAGCGGCCTCCCGCTGCTGCGCCGGCCGCGCCCGTTCCCGATGCCCGGACCGTGCTCAAGCTCGTCTGGAGCACGATGGCCGCGGTCGAGCACGCCAATGTGACCGGCAATTATTCGGTGTTGCGCGATCTCGGCTCGGCCGGCTTCCAGGCCAACAACAGTGCCGCGACGCTGGCCGCGAACTTCGCCGCGATCCGCGAACGCCGGCTCGACCTGGCCGAGACGCTGACCGTCGCCCCGG
>JBQTJR010000135.1:0-37591 GCA_052386895.1 Sphingosinicella sp. | reverse complement strand
GGATTGGGGTCAGCGACGCGACAGCCAAGGAGCGCTTGAGCATGGGTCCCTCCATCAACGGCGCATAATGGAAGGGAAGGGTGCCGGCTGGCAAGCCGCCGGGATCAGCCCGCTTTTCTGAGCGGCTCCTCGTCTTGACCGAGCAGCCAGGTCTCGGCCGTCGCGGCATCGTCGAAGCAGCGCGCATCGCGTCCGGCCAGCGCCCGCAGCAATTTGCCGCGGGCGAGGTTCATCGGCGCGACGAACGCGAGCCGGCGCGAGCGGTATTCGGGATCGGCGAGAATCGCCTGGAAGGAATCGATCGTCATGTGAGACTGGATTTTCATTGCCCGCACGTCGTTCAGCGTCAGATGCGCGTTGCGCCCGCAGCGCAGCCGGGCGTGCGCCGCGCGCCGTGCTTCGAGGAAGGCGGCGATGGTTTCGCCATCGAAGAAGCCGGCCATCCTGATCCTGACGAGATCGCGGGTCTCGTCGACCTCGATCGAGAACTCTCCGGTCATGCTGCGGCCTAGAGGCAGGCGTCCAGGTAAGGCTGGTCGAAGCCGAACATCTTGGCCTTGTCGAGCGTGTAGGGCCGCAATCCCATGCAGCGATATTCGCCGATGATCTTGCCGTCCGGCGTCTCGTCGAGATATTCGAACTTGAACAGCTCCTGGGTGACGATGACGTCGCCCTCCATGCCGATCACCTCGGTGATGTTGGTGCAGCGGCGCGAGCCGTCGCGCAGGCGCTTCACCTGCACGATGAGGTCGACGGAATCGGCGATCTGGCGGCTGATCGCTTCCTTCGGCACCTTGATGTCCGACATCATCACCATGTTTTCCATGCGCGCCAGGCACTCGCGCGGACTGTTGGAGTGAAGCGTCGCCATCGAGCCGTCGTGGCCGGTGTTCATCGCGGCCAGCAGGTCGAAACATTCCGAGCCGCGAATCTCGCCGAGGATGATGCGGTCGGGGCGCATGCGCAGGGCGTTGATGACGAGGTCGCGAATGGCGATCGCGCCCTGGCCTTCGAGGTTCGGCGGCCGCGTCTCGAGCGGCAGCCAGTGCGGTTGCTGCAGGCGGAGCTCGGCCGCGTCCTCGATCGTGATCACGCGCTCGCCCGGGTCGATCAGCTTCGACATGGCGTTGAGCATCGTCGTCTTGCCGGAACCGGTGCCGCCCGAAATGATGATGTTCATGCGGCTGGCGCCGGCGATCTTGAGCACCGTCGCCATTTTCTCCGACAGCGATCCCCAGGTCTTCATCATGTCGATGGTGATCGGTTTCTCGGAAAATTTGCGGATCGAGATGGCGGTGCCGCGCAGCGACAGCGGCGGAATGATGACGTTGACGCGGCTGCCGTCCTGCAGGCGGGCGTCGGCGAGCGGCGTCGTCTGGTCGACGCGGCGGCCGACCTTGTTGACGATGCGCTGCGCGATCTGCAGCAGATGCTCCTCGTCGCGGAACTGGATCGAGGCCAGTTCGAGCTTGCCGCGCCGCTCGACATAGGTCTGGTTCGGGCCGTTGACCATGATGTCGGAGACTTCGGGGTCGGTGAGCAGCTCCTCGAGCGGCCCGAGGCCGAGCAGCTCGTCGACCAGCACCTTCTCGAGCGCGAACTGCTCGCGGCGGTTGAGATTGATCTTCAGCTCGGCGAGCACCTCGCCGATGATCGGCCGGAATTCCTCGGCCAACTCGTCCTTCGACAGGGTCGCGGCCGCCTCGGGGTCGACCCGCTCGAGCAGCCGCGGCAGCACCTGTTCCTTGATGCGGTGAATCGAGGCCTCGAAGCCCTCGGTGCGCGAACTCGCCTGCTCGCCGCTCAGCGCCTGGCGCTCGGAGAGGCGGGTCATCGCGTCGACGCGCTCCACCGCGGCCGGAGCCTCGTCGATGCCGTCTTCGGGGGGCAGCGAGATGGTCTCGAGCGGCGGGAACTGGGCACCGCCAGGCTCGCTGGTGTTGATCAGGCCGGAGCCCTTCATCGGCTTGGCGGTGCCAAAGCTAGGGCGGCCGCTGCCGCCACCATTGCCCGCGCCGCTGCGTCGTCCGAATGCGCTCATGATCTTTAAGGCTCGCCCTCTTCGCCCTGGCTTGGGTGGTGAATAGGTGGGAAACTTTGACAATTGCCTAACCGCACGGGCAGGCCGCCCCTCTGCAATGACCGCCACGTCCCCGCGCACCGCCTTGCTGATCGCACTCGCAGGCTTCGTCAGCCTCGCGTTCGGCGACGCGGTGGTGAAATCGATGGCCGGCGAGTGGCCGGGAAGCGGGGTTGCCGCCTTGCGCTATGCATTCGGCGCGATCGGCCTGACGCTGGTCTTGGCACTCGTCAACGGGCGAAGCGGCTTTGTGATGCCGCGCCCCTGGCTGCAGGCCGGCCGGGGCCTGGCGGTAGCCTTCGCCACCCTGTGCTTCTTCATGGCAGTGATGGCAATGCCGCTCGCCGACGCGACCGCGATCCAGTTCACCAGTCCGATCCTGACTGCGCTGCTCGCGCCGCTGGTTCTCGGGGAACGAACGCCGCGCATCGCATGGATTGCGACCCTGCTCGCCTTTGCCGGCGTACTCGTCGTGCTGCGTCCCAATTTGCTCGCGCTTGGCCTGCCGGCGCTCTACCCGCTCGGCGCGGCGCTGGGCATGTCGTGGCTGGTGATGCTCAACCGCAAGGTAGCCGGTCTCGCACCGCTGATGGCGATGCAGTTCCTGGTCGCCTTGTTCGCGGCGCCGCTGCTGGTCGCGGCCGCCTGGCTGCTGCACGCGTCGGGCGAAACCGCTTTCGCGCTCGACTGGCCGAGCCTGGAGATCGTCCTCAAGTGCCGGGCCGTCGCGTTCCTCGCGACGTTTGGCCACACGCTCATCTTCGTCGCCATCACCCGCGCCACCGCCCAGGCGGTCGCGCCGATGACCTATGTCCAGCTGCTGGTCGCGGCCGGGCTCGGCTGGGCGCTGTTCGGCGATGCGCCCGATCTGGCGACCTTCGGCGGCGCGGCTTTGATCATCGCCGGCGGCCTGATCCTGTGGCGGGCGCAGAAAGAACCGGGCGCACCGGGACGCGGGCTTGAGACTTAGGCGCTTTCGACAACCTCTTCCGCCAGCACCGTCAGGCCCTTGTCGTTGACCTCGGCGAAGCCGCCCCGAATCGCGATCCGCTCGGGCTCGGTGCCGGCGCTGCGATAGACCGCCAGCTCGCCGTCGCGCACCATTGTCATCACCGGCGCGTGGCCGGCGAGGACGCCGAAATCGCCCTCGGTCCCCGGAACGACGACCATGTGCACGTCCTCGGAGCGGACCAGGCGCTCCGGCGTGACCAGTTCGAAATGCAGCTCGGCCATCAGGCTTCTTCGGCGAGCTTCTCGGCCTTGGCGACCACATCCTCGATGCCGCCGACCATGTAGAAGGCCGCTTCCGGAAGGTGATCGTACTCGCCGTTCACCACCGCCTTGAAGCTGCGCACCGTGTCCTCGAGCTGGACGAACTTGCCGGGCAGTCCGGTGAACACCTCGGCGACGTGGAACGGCTGGGAGAGGAAGCGCTGGATCTTGCGGGCGCGGGCGACGATCAGTTTGTCCTCTTCGCTGAGCTCGTCCATGCCGAGGATGGCGATGATGTCCTGCAGGCTCTTGTAGCGCTGCAGGATCGCCTGCACCGCGCGCGCCGTCTCGTAATGCTCCTGGCCGACGGTGCGCGGCTCGAGCACGCGGCTGGTCGAATCGAGCGGGTCGACCGCGGGGTAGATGCCGAGCTCGGAGATCGCGCGGTTGAGCACCGTCGTCGCGTCGAGATGGGCGAAGCTGGTCGCCGGCGCCGGGTCGGTAAGGTCGTCGGCCGGCACGTAGATCGCCTGCACCGAGGTGATCGAGCCCTTGTTGGTCGAGGTGATCCGCTCCTGCAGCGCGCCCATGTCGGTCGCCAGCGTCGGCTGGTAGCCGACCGCCGACGGGATGCGCCCGAGCAAGGCGGACACTTCCGAGCCGGCCTGGGTGAAGCGGAAGATGTTGTCGACGAAGAACAGGACGTCCTGGCCTTCCTGGTCGCGGAAATATTCGGCCAGCGTCAGGCCGGTGAGGCCAACGCGGGCACGCGCGCCCGGCGGCTCGTTCATCTGGCCATAGACCAGGGCAACCTTGGAGCCTTCGGAGATCGCCTGTCCCTTCTTGTCCTTGGCGATGACGCCCGCCTCGAGGAACTCGTGGTAGAGATCGTTGCCCTCGCGGGTGCGCTCGCCGACGCCGGCGAACACCGAGGTGCCGCCATGGCCCTTGGCGATGTTGTTGATCAGCTCCTGGATCACCACCGTCTTGCCGACGCCGGCTCCGCCGAACAGGCCGATCTTGCCACCCTTGGCGTAGGGCGCGAGCAGGTCGATTACCTTGATGCCGGTGACCAGGATCGCGGATTCGGTCGATTGCTCGACGAAGGTCGGCGCCTCGGCGTGGATCGGGGCGGTGAGGTCGCTGCCGATCGGGCCGCGCTCGTCGATCGGCTCGCCGACGACGTTGATGATCCGTCCCAGCGTCTTGGGGCCGACAGGCACGCGGATCTGCGCGCCGGTAGAGGTGACGGCCTGGCCGCGGGTGAGGCCCTCGGTCGAATCCATCGCAATCGTGCGCACCACGTTCTCGCCGAGATGCTGCGCCACCTCGAGCACGAGGCGGTTGCCGCCATTGTCGGTCTCGAGCGCGGAGAGGATCTCCGGCAGCTCGCCCTCGAAAGCGACGTCGACGACGGCGCCGATCACCTGGCTGATGCGGCCGATCGCGTTGCTGGCAGCTCGCCTGGGCTGGTTGGATTTCGCCGCCTTCTTGCGGGCGGGCTTCTCGGCGGTGGCGGTAGCCATCTTACGTCATTCCTTTTTCCAAATCGTCATGCCAGCGAAAGCTGGCATCCAATCAGTCTCTTCGCTTCACCAACGCCGTCTGGACCCCAACTGCAGTCGGTGACGAACAAGGGTCAGTTCAAACTCGCATCCTCGTCGTCGCACAGCGTCGGGCCATCGATCCACACCCACTCGCCCTCGGCGACCTGCAGCGTCGCCGCGTGGCTCGCCCAGCGGCCGTCGGCGCCGCGCATTTCGTAGCTGCAGCTATACTGGATCGAGCGCGGGTCGGGCCGCGCGCAGCGGACGTTGCGGGTCTGCGCCGGCGGGGCGGGACAGGCGGCCGCCATCGCCGAATTGAACTGGGCGACACTCGGCGCTGCGCTGCTCGCGCTCGCGGCGACGGCCGCGACCAGGACTGCCAGTTTCATAATGCCTCCGCTCCGGAAATGATTTCGATCAGTTCCTTGGTTATAGCGGCTTGCCGCGTGCGATTATACTGGATCGTCAGTCGGTTGATCATGTCGCCGGCATTTCTCGTCGCATTGTCCATTGCCGTCATGCGGCTGCCCTGCTCGGAGGCGGCATTTTCGAGCAAGGCGCGGAAGATCTGCACCGAGATGTTGCGCGGCACCAGCTCGGCGAGGATCTCGTCCTCGTCGGGCTCATATTCCACCGCCGCCGACAGCCCGCCCGCTGCCTCGGCTTCGCCCTCCGCCGGTGCGGGCACCGGGATGATCTGCTGGCCGACCGGCTCCTGCACCAGGGCCGATTTGAAGCGGGCGTAGAACAGGTGAACGACGTCGATGCCGTCGGTGACGTAGCGCTCGATGACGTCGTTCGCGACCGCCTGGGCATCGGCAAAGCTCACCTGGCGGATGTGGCTGGTGTCGAACTGGTGGACGATCTGGCGCGGGAACAGCCGGTTCAACGCGGCGCGCGCCTTGCGCCCGACCAGGTAGAAATAGACTTTCCGGCCGGCGCCCTGCAGCTCCTCGGCCTTGCGCCGCGCGGCGCGGACGATGTTGGCGTTGAACGCGCCGGCGAGGCCGCGATCGGAGGTGCAGACGATCAGCAAATGCACCTGCTCGGCACCGGTGCCGGCGAGCAGTTTCGGGCTTTGCGGACCGGGCGCCGCCTTGCCGGCGAGGCTCGCCATCACCTTTTCCATCCGCCCGGCATAGGGCCGCGCCGCCTCGGCCGCGGCTTGGGCGCGCTTGAGCTTGGCCGCCGCGACCATCTTCATCGCCTTGGTGATCTTCTGGGTCGACTTGACCGAGGAGATCCGGGTCTTGAGCGCCTTCAGGCTGGCCATGGGCTGCTACGCAAAGTCCTTGGCGAACTCGCCAACGATTGTCTTGAGGTCGCTTGCGGTGTCGTCGTCGAGCGCCCCGGAATCGCGGATCTTCTTCAACAGCTTCGCATGCTTGCCGCGCAGGTGCGACAGCAGCGCCGCTTCGAACCGGGTCACCGCATCGACCGGGATCGCGTCGAGAAAGCCCTGCACGCCCGCGAAGATCGACACCACCTGCTCCTCGACCGGCATCGGGCTGAACTGCGGCTGCTTCAGCAGCTCGGTCAGCCGCGCGCCGCGGTTCAGCAGCCGCTGCGTCGCCGCGTCGAGGTCCGACCCGAACTGGGCGAACGCCGCCATCTCGCGATACTGGGCGAGCTCGAGCTTGATCGAGCCGGCCACCTTCTTCATCGCCTTGGTCTGCGCCGCCGAGCCCACCCGGCTGACCGACAGGCCGACGTTGATCGCCGGTCTTATGCCCTGGTAGAAGAGCTCGGTCTCGAGGAAGATCTGGCCGTCGGTGATCGAGATGACGTTGGTCGGGATGTAGGCAGAGACGTCGCCGGCCTGGGTCTCGATGATCGGCAGGGCGGTCAGCGAGCCGGCGCCGTTCGCTTCGTTCATCTTGGCGGCGCGCTCGAGCAGCCGGCTGTGCAGGTAGAAGACGTCGCCGGGATAGGCTTCGCGCCCCGGCGGCCGCCGCAGCAGCAGCGACATCTGGCGATAGGCGACCGCCTGCTTCGACAAATCGTCATAGACGATCAACGCGTGCATGCCGTTGTCGCGGAAATATTCGCCCATCGTGCAGCCGGTGTAGGGCGCGAGGAACTGCAGCGGCGCCGGCTCCGAGGCGGTGGCGGCGACGACGATGGAATATTCCATCGCGCCATTCTCTTCGAGCGCGCGCACGATCTGGGCGACGGTCGAGCGCTTTTGCCCGATCGCGACGTAGATGCAGTAGAGCTTCTTTCCTTCGTCGTCGCCCTTGTTCAATTCGCGCTGGTTGATGAAGGTGTCGAGCGCCACCGCCGTTTTGCCGGTCTGGCGGTCGCCGATGATCAGTTCGCGCTGGCCGCGGCCGATCGGCACCAGCGCGTCCAGCGCCTTCAATCCGGTCTGCACCGGCTCGTGCACCGATTTGCGCGGAATGATGCCGGGCGCCTTGACCTCGACGCGGCGGCGCTCGGCCGCCTTGATCGGCCCCTTGCCGTCGATCGGGTTGCCGAGCCCGTCGACCACCCGCCCCAGCAGGCCCTTTCCGACCGGCACGTCGACGATGGCGCGGGTGCGCTTGACCGTGCTCCCTTCGGTGATCGCGGCGTCGGAGCCGAAGATGACGATGCCGACATTGTCGGCCTCGAGATTCAACGCCATGCCCTTGATGCCGCCTTCGAACTCGACCATCTCACCGGCCTGGACGCTGTCGAGCCCGTGGGCGCGGGCGATGCCGTCGCCGACCGAAAGCACGGTACCGACCTCGCTGACCTGCGCCTCGGTGCCGAAGCTCTCGATCTGGTCCTTGATGATGCGCGAGATTTCGGCGGCGCGGATATCCATGTTCAGCCTTTCATCGCTACGGCGAGCGTGTGGAGTTTGGTGCGGATCGAGCCGTCGATCATGCGGCTGCCGATCCTGACGATCAGCCCGCCGAGGATGGCGGGATCGACTTTGAGATCGACCGCGATTTCGCGGCCCATCTTGTCCTTGAGCTTGCGCCGGATCGCAGCGACCTGTGCGTCGTCGAGCGGGCGGGCGGAGGTCACGGTCGCACTCAGTTCGCCGCGATGGGCGGCGGCAAGGCGGCGGAAGGCGCGGATCGCCGCGTCCAGTTTCGCCAGCCGGCCGTTGCGGGCGAGCACGCCGACGAAATTGCAGGTGGTGGGATCGAGCTTGAGCGCGTCGGCCGCGGCGAGCACCGCCTTCACCTTGTCGTCGCGGCCGATCAGCGGACTGGCGGCCAGCGCGCGCAGTTCCTGCGACTGGTCGAGCGCGTCTTTCAGCGTGGCTAGGCTCTGCTCGACCGTTGCGAGCGTGCGCGAATCGCGCGCGAGCACGAACAGGGCAGACGCATAGCGCCCTTCAAGGCTGGCCTCGATGCCGCTGGAAATATCCACGCGCCTGATGAACTCCGGAAGGATTTTTTCGATGCCCCATGAAGGTGCGCGCGAAGGGCGCGTCCGTGAGGGCGCGGCGGCGTTAGCAAGGGCCATGCTGCGATGCAACCGGGGCAGCGGTGGCTTTGAAAGCAAGCCGCGGGACGCACCGCCTGCCGGCATTCAATAGGTCGGGTCCCGAAAGGAGTGTCCCCATGACCTATCGCATCCAGGGCCTGTCGCCCGAACCGTTCATGCCCCTGCTCGACCTCGACGATGATGGGCTGGCCGCCCGCAACGCCCGCCGCGTCGTCGCCGATTCCCCGGCCGGCTTTCCCTGTCGCGTCTCGCTCGAGGAAGCGCTGCCGGGCGAGGAAGTGCTGCTCGTCAATCACGTCTCGCAGCCGGCGGCGACGCCGTTTCGCGCCAGCCACGCCATCTACGTCCGGCGCGGCGCCGAGCCGGCGGATTTCGTCGACTCACTGCCGGCAATGTTCGCCAAGCGCACCCTGTCGCTGCGCGCGTTCGACGCCGCCGGGATGCTCGTTGGTGGCGAACTGGCTCCACCAGGAGACCATGATGGTCGTATCCGCGCGCTGTTCGCGCAGCCAGGCATCGCCGAGATCCACGTCCATAGCGCAGCCTACGGCTGCTTCCTCGCCAGGATCGAAAGGGACTGACGATGCTCGCTACCCTCGATAGACCGGAGGCCATGGAGACAGCCGAGTCGATCGCCGACGACGCCGCCTGGGAAGCCGTGCTCAAGCGCAACCGGGCGATGGATGGGCGCTTCGTCACCGGCGTGCTCACCACCGGCATTTATTGCCGCCCGTCCTGCGCCGCGCGACACCCGCGGCGCGAGAATGTCCGTTTCTTCGCCGACGGCGCGGCCGCGCGCGCCGCCGGCCTCCGTCCCTGCCGGCGCTGCCGTCCGAACGAGGTGGCGCGCGATTCCGCGGCGATCGCGGTCGCGCTGCGGCGGCTCGCCGCAGCCGAGGAAGTGCCGACGCTCGAATCGCTCGCCGATGCTGCCGGCTACTCGCCGCACCATTTCCACCGCCTGTTCAAGCGCGCCACCGGCGTCACTCCGGCCGCTTTTTTCCGCCGGCTGCGCGCCGGCCGCGCCGAGACCGCGCTGGCCGCGGGCGGGCGAATCACCGACGCCATCTACGAGGCCGGCTTCTCCGGCCCGGCGCGCTTCTACGCCGAGACCGGGCGCCGGCTCGGCATGGCGCCGCGGGCGTGGCGTGACGGCGGCCGCGGCGAGACGATCCGCTGGGCGACCGCCAGGACCGATCTCGGCACCATGCTGGTCGCGGCGACCGGAAAAGGCATTTGCCGGCTGTCGTTCGACGAGGGCGAGGCCGAGCTTCGCCGCCATTTCCCCAACGCACAGGTGGAGCCCGGCGGCGCGGCGCTGGCCGAGCTGGTCAGCCGGGCGGTCGATGCGGTCAACGCGCCGGAGCGGCGGCACGAATTGCCATTGGACGTGCGCGGCACCGCTTTCCAGGAAGCGGTGTGGCGCGAGCTCTCGCGCATCCCGCCGGGTTCGAGCCTGTCCTACGCGGCGCTCGCCGCCCGCGCCGGCCGGCCGGAAGCGGTGCGCGCCGCCGGCACCGCCTGCGGCGCCAACCCGGTGGCGGTGCTGATTCCCTGCCACCGCGCCCGCCGCTGCGACGGCACGCCGGGCGGCTATGCCTACGGCCTCGAGCGCAAGGCGAAGCTGCTCGAAAAAGAGGGCTGGCGTGGGCCGGTCCAGGCGGATTTGCCGCTGGCTGGCTAGCGGTTTACTTGCTCCCGCCGCCGGCCGGGCGGCAGCGGTAGACCAGCCGTTCGTTGGGCAGCTGCGGCAGCAGCTCGCCAATGTCGCGCAGCTGGTCGGCGAGCACGGTGCGCGCTTCGGGATCGTTGGTGCAGGCCTTGACCTCGACGCCGCGGCGCAACGAGCGGGCCCGGTTCATCGCCGCGGCGCTCAGCAGGTAGCGGCTGACGACATATTCGCCGCTTCCCGGCCGGAATTCGAGCACCGACACCGCCTGCTCGTCGTTCGGCACCAGCACCCGCGTCCACACCGCGCCGTTTCGTGCATAGTGGGTGCGGCCGTTGACGCAGCCGCTTTCGCTCCACTCGATCGGAACGCTCTGGGTCGAGGAGACGGTCACCCGGCTGCGCTCGCTCACCAGCTCGCACAGGTTGCGGCCGGCGAACCGTGCCGGGTCGGCCTCGGCCGCATCCGCCTTCGCGGGCGTGTCCGAACGTTCGGCATCGGCCAGGCCGGGGCGGGTGAAAAAGACGATCGCCGCCGCCAGCAGCAGGACGCCGCCGGCGCCGCCGGCGATGTAGCCGGGCTTTTGCTGATTCTTGGCCAGCAGCAGGCCGGCGCCGCCGAACGCAAGCAGCGACAGCACCACCAGCAGCGCCGCGACGCCGAGCCGCGTCTCGCGCGATTCCTGGATCCTTGCCAATGCGGTGTCCCGCGCCCGCAATTCGCGCGCCTGCAGGCCGGCCAGCCGCGCCTGTTCCTCCGCCAGCCGCCTTTGCTGCTCCTGGCTCAGCCGCTCGGCCATGCTGACGCATTCGCTCGCCACCGCCTGCACCGGCTGGCCCGCCTTCCTGAGGAACTCGGTCAGTTCGCGGTTGGCGACCGCGAACGCGAACGGCGCGTCGCCATCCTGGTTGCGGGTAATGAGGGTATTGACGCCGAGCACCCGGCCGCAGGCGTCGAGCAACGGCCCGCCGCTATGGCCGCGGGCGATGTTGGCGGTGTGCAAGAGGGTGGTGATGCCCCCGATCGGGCGGATATTCGAGAAGATGCCGGTCGAACGGGTCGGCGGCAACGGGTTGATATAATCGTCGGCCGACTGGGCGGTGGCGAGGTCGACATTGGCGGGATAGCCCAGAGCCGCGACCGCGGCGCCGTCGGCCAGCGGCCCGGTATAAAGGGTCAGCGGCGTCAGCATGCGCTGCTGGATCTCGATCAGGGCCAGATCGCGCGTCGGCTCGGCCGCCACCAGCCGTCCCGGCACCGCCCTGCTGCCTTCCGCCGGAACCACGCCGATCGCCAGCGTCACGCCCTGCGCCTCGGGCGGGTTGACGACGTGGGCGTTGGTGACGATCCGGTTCGGCGCCACCGCGAAGCCGCTGCCATGGCCGAAGCCGACTACCTCGCCGTCCTCGAGCGCGACCACCACTACCCGCACCACGCCGCGGCCGGCGGCGGCAATGTCGGCCCGCGCGGCATTCGGCCAGGCAAGGGCGAACACGGCCAGCAACAGGCTCAGCAGAGTGAAGCGGCGCGGCATCAGCGAGTGAGTCTAGGTCGGGCTCCCGGGATCGGCAAATCGCTTGACCCTCTTTCCCGGCACGGCGATCATTGCGCCGCCGGAACAGGAGGGCGGGGCTGATGAACATGACGATGGTCGCGCGGATGCTGAAGGTCGTCGCCTTGCTCGCCTTCCTGCTGCCCTGGGTCACCGTCTCCTGCGCCGAGCAAGACCTGGTGACGATGACCGGGCTCGATCTCGCCACCGGCTCGGACGGCCGCCCGGCCAACCCGGTGCCCGGCCAGCAAATGCCGCAAACTCCGGGATCGGAAGAAATCGACCTGCCGGTGCTCTTGTCGGCGCTGCTGATCGCCGCCGCCCTGGTCGCCGGCTTCGTGATGGACCGCGCCCGCGGCGCCATGGTGTCGATCGCGGCGCTGGCCGGCGCCGGCCTGCTCGCGGCCTATTCGGTGCTGATCCGCCTGCCCGGCCGGGTCGACGCGGAAGCGGCCAAGGATCCCTCGTCCAACACCCAGCTCGGCGAGGCGATGCCGGGCGCCGACCAGATGCTCCAGTCCATCCACGTCGAGACCGAGATCGGCTTCTGGCTGACAATGGCGGCGATCGTCGGGGCGATCGTCGCCACCTGGATGGCACGCGGCGCACAGCCGGCTGCACCCCCGCCGCCCGTCTAGGCCGGCTCACAGAAACGAATAGGGATCGACGTCGATCGCGACACGGGCGCCGCGCGGCAATGCCAGCGGCGCCAGCCAGTCGCGGATGATGTCCTGCACCGGCACCGTCCGCGCCGCCTGCACCAGCAGCCGCAGCCGGTGGCGGCCGCGCAGCATCGCCAGCGGCGCCGGCGCCGGCCCGAGCACCATCATGTTGTCGTGCGCGGGTGCGGCCCGGCCGATCGTCCGCGCCGCTTGCTCCGCTTCCTCGCGCTGCTCCGACGAGACGATGATCGCGGCCAGCCGGCCGAACGGCGGCATCCCCGCTTCGCGCCGCGCCTCGGTCTCGGCCGCGTAGAAATTCGCCGCGTCGCCGCTGGCCAGCGCCCGGATCACCGCCGCTTGCGGATCGTGGGTCTGGACCAGCACCCGCCCGGGCTTCTCGCCGCGGCCGGCGCGGCCCGAGACCTGCTGGATCTGCTGGAAGGTGCGCTCGGCCGCGCGCAGGTCGCCGCCGGCCAGGCCGAGATCGGCATCGACCACGCCGACCAGCGTCAGATTGGGGAAATGATAGCCCTTGGTGACGAGCTGGGTGCCGATGACGATGTCGATCTCGCCGGCCTCCATCTGGGCGACGAACTCGGCCGCCTTGGCGGGCGACCAGATCGTATCGGAAGTGACGATGGTGATGCGCGCCGCCGGGAACAGCTCGGCAACTTCGTCGGCGATGCGCTCGACGCCAGGACCGCAGGCGACCAGGCTGCCAGCCTCGCCGCATTCCGGGCAGGCCTGCGGCGTCGCGGTGACGTGGCCGCAATGGTGGCAGGTGAGGCGCCGCACGAAGCGGTGCTCGACCATCCACGAGGTGCAGTTCGGGCACTGGAAGCGAAAGCCGCAATGGCGGCACAGGGTCAAAGGCGCGTAACCGCGCCGGTTGAGGAACAGCAAGGACTGCTCGCCGGCCTCCAGATTGGCCTCGAGCGCGGCGACCAGTTGCGGCGCCAGCCAGTGGCCGCGCGGCGGCGGCTCGGCGATCATGTCGAGCGTCTCGATCGGCGGCAGCCGCGCGCCGCCGAAGCGGTCGGGCAGCCGCAGCTCCGAATAGGTGCCGGTCTCGACCATGTGCCGCGTCTCGATCGCCGGCGTCGCCGAGGCGAGCACCACCGGCACTTCCTCGAACAGCGCCCGCATCACCGCCGCGTCGCGGGCGTGGTAGGGAACGCCGTCCTCCTGCTTGAAGCTCGCCTCGTGCGCCTCGTCGACGACGATCAGGCCGAGCTTCGGATAAGGCAGGAACAGGGCCGAGCGCGCGCCGACCGTCACCTGCGCTTCGCCCTGGGCGATCGCCCGCCAGGCGCGGCGCCGCTGCGACTGCCTGAGGCCCGAATGCCAGGCGACCGGGGCGGCGCCGAAGCGCGCCTCGAAGCGGCGCAGGAACGGCTCGGTGAGCGCGATCTCGGGCAGCAGCACCAGCGCTTGCCGGCCCTGCCGCAGCGTCTCGGCGATCGCCTCGAAATAGACCTCGGTCTTGCCCGATCCGGTGACGCCGTCGAGCAGCAGCGGCGCGAAGGCGTGGCTGCGCACCGCTTCGGCCAGCGCGGCGGCGGCGGCCGCCTGCGCCGGCTCGAGCCGGGGCGGATCGTGACTTGGATCGGGCGCCGGGAAAGGATCGTCGATCGTCACCTGGACCGGTTCGATTGCTCCGGCCTTGACGAGGCCGCGGATCACCCCGTCCGAAACGCCGGCGATCGTCGCCAGCTCGCGCACCAGGCCCATGCGCTCGCCGATCCGCTCGAGCGCCTGGTGGCGCTGCGGCGTCAGCCGCTCTGGCGCTTCGCCGGTGGCGCGATACTCGGTGACTGTGCGCGCGCCCTCGAGCGCGGCCGAGGAGGGCAGCGCCATGCGCAGCACCGCGCCGATCGAGGAGAGGTAATAATCGGCGGTCCACTCGATCAGCCGGCGCAGCGGCGCGCCCAGCGGTGGCAGCTCGAACGCGTGCAGCAACGGCCGCAGTTTCGCGTCGGCCACTTCGCTCGCCGGCGCATGCTCAGGCTCCCAGACGACGCCGGCAAGCTGTCGCGGCCCCAGCGGCGCCAGCACGATCTGCCCCGGGGCCACGTCCACGCCGTCGGGGAGGCGGTAATCGAGCGGTCCCAAGGCGGCGTTGCGCAATATGACGCGGGTACGGCGCATGTCTTCCCCTATCCTCCCCCAGCAAGCTGGGGGAGGGGGACCGGCTAAGCTGGTGGAGGGGGCCGTCGCGGAGCGGCGGCGGGGAGGACGGCTGCCGTCAATGCCGCAACTTCTCGCGCCGCTGCCGGTTGAGAAGGGTTGTTTGCGTAACCGGAGACACACGATGTCCCGATTCTCCCGCCGGCGCTTGCTCGCTGCTTCCTGCCTGCTGCCGCTGCTGGCGCTGCCCGGCTGCGCGTCGCTCGGCGGCTTCGGCTTCGAGGACGCGATCCGGCGGTTGCTCCGCCTGTCGTCGCAGCGCGCGTTCGCGCGGCTGCTGCGCGACAATGGTTTCTTCGAGGACGAGCTGGCGCGCATCCCGCTGCCACCTGAGCTCGCCGGCGCCGGCGCGGTCGCCGCGGTGCTGCTGCGCACCGGCCTCGTCCAGGACCAGTTGCTGAGGTTGATGAACCGCGCCGCGGTCGATGCGGCGGAAGCGGCCGCGCCGGTCGTCTACGACGCCATCCGCTCGATGAGCATCGCCGACGCGGTCGCCCTGGTCCGCGGCGGGCCGACCGCCGCCACCGATTTCCTCGAACGGGCGATGGGCGATGCGATCGTCGATGCAATGTTCCCCGGCGTCGGCCGCGCGCTGCGCCTGTTCGACGACGGCATCCTCAACCGGGTGGTGCGCGTAGCCACCGGCATCGACTTTGCCGGCCTGCAGCAGCACGTTACCCACGCCGCCGCGTCAGGCATCTATCGCACGATCGGCCGCGAGGAAGCGGCGATTCGCGCCAATCCGCGCGAGACCGGCGACCCGGTGCTGATCGGCGTGTTCGGCGTGCTCGGCTAGGCGGTCTGCGCTAGATCGGCCGCATGGCGGATGCGCAGGCCGAGCTGGACGCCCTGATCGATCGTTGCTCGCCGCAGGTCGCGGCGCTCGGCCGGGCCTGCCTGGCGCGCTTGCGCACGCTCGTCCCCGGAGCCACCCAGCTGGTCTACGACAATTTCAACGCGCTGGTGATCGGCTTCGGGCCGACCGGGAAACCCGGCCACGCAATCCTGTCGCTGGCCTTCTATCCGCGCTGGGTCACCTTGTTCTTTTTCGCAGGGAGGTTCCTAGACGATCCGCACGGCCTGCTTGGCGGTTCGGGCGCGAAGGTCCGCTCGATCCGGATCGGGGACGCTACGACCCTGGACGACCCTCGCGTCACGGCCCTGATCGCCGCAGCGATCGACCGGGCCGAGCCGCCCTTCGATCCGGCCGCCGCAGCCGGGCTGGTCATTCGCGCCGTGTCACCGAACAAGCGACGCCGGCGCTAGCCGCTTACTCCATCGCCAGGATCGCGGCGATCGCCGCGATGCCGTTCCACAGATTGAAGAGCCTGATGTTCTCGTCCTCGGCGTGCTGGTTGTTGTCATGGTTCCACAGGCCGACGGTGACCGTGGCGGCGCCCAGCTCCTGGCGGATCAGGTAGAGCGGCAGGCTGCCGCCAAGGCTCGGCAGCGTCACCAACCGGCCGGCGCGGCCCAGCGAGCGGTGCACGGCGGCGGCGAGCGGGTGGTCGAGCGAAGTTCGCTCGGCCGGGTAGCCGGCCTCGGCGGTGACGGTGGCGATGCGCGGATGCTCGAGCCGCTCCGCCATCGTCGGCTCGCGGTCGAGCACGTGGAAGCCCTGGCCGCGGATATGGTCGAACACCCGGCCCACCTGCCGCGCCGGCTGGTTGCCCAGCACCAGCCGCAGATCGAGCGTCGCGGCCGCCCGGACCGGGATGACGTTGCGGGCATTGGCGCCGACATCGGCGCTGCGGATGCCGTTGATGTTAAGCGAGGGCAGGTGGATGAGCTCGGTCAGGGTCGCCCCATTGCCTTCGGTGCGGGCGATCCGAGCTCGCGGCGTAACTGCGCGTCGGGCGACGGCACGGCGGCGATCGCGCGCCGCTCCGCCTCGGTCAGCGGCACGACGTCGTCGTAGAAACCGGCAATCGTCACCCGTCCGGTCTCGTCCTTCATCGAGGCGAGCAGATGCGCCAGCATCATCGCCGGGTTGGGCGCCCAGTTGCCGTAATGGCCGCTGTGCAGCGGCCGCACGGGACCCCAGATGGTGACGTCCATGTTGACGTCGCCGCGCACGCCGAGCACCAGCTGCGGCGGCCCGGTCTGGTGGGCCGGGCCGTCGATGATGATCCAGCCGTCCGATGCCAGGGTCCCGCGATGCCGGCGCAGCAGCGCCCCCAGGTTGGGCGAGCCCGCTTCCTCTTCGCCCTCGAACACGATCTTGAGGTTGAAGCCCGGCCGGCGTCCTTCCGCGCGCAGGGCATCGGTCGCGGCGAGGATCGCCATCACCCCGGCTTTGTCGTCCGAGGCGCTGCGGGCGTAGAGCCGCGCCTGGTCGCCCTCGCCGATGAGGCGCGGCATGAACGGCGGCGTCACCGTCCAGTCCGCCGGCGTCACCGGCTGGCCGTCATAATGGGCATAGAGGACGTAGGTGCGCATCGCGCCGGGCACCCGCCATTCGCCATAGATCAGCGGCGGCGCCTGGCCGTCCTCGCTCTCGAGCAGGCGCGGGCTGAGGCCGCGCCGCGCCATCATCGCCACGATGTGCGCGGCGTTGCGGCGGATGTCGGCCCGGTTCGACGCGACGTTGGGGATTGCCAGCAGCGGCTGGTATTCCGCCAGGATCGCCTCGCGGTTGCGCTCGACCCACTCGCGCGGGCTCGCCGCCGCCGCCGTCGTCGTTAACAGCAAGGCCAAGGCCAATAGCCAGCGCATCATTTCCTCGCTCCGCGTCATTGCCCCGTCCGCCGCTCCCACGCTAAGCCGATAGCGTCAATCACCGCGCGCCAGGGGCTGCCATGAAGTTCTTCGTCGACACGGCCGACACCGCCGAGATTCGCGACCTCGCCGAAACCGGCCTGCTCGACGGCGTCACCACCAATCCTTCGCTGGTGCACAAGGCCGGCCGCGACTTCCTCGAGGTTGTGAAGGAGATTTGCCAGGTCGTCTCCGGTCCGGTCTCGGCCGAGGTGGTGGCGCTCGATCTCGACGGCATGCTCCGCGAGGCCGATATCCTGCGCAAGATCGCCAAGAACATCGCGGTCAAGGTGCCGCTGACGATCGACGGTCTGAAGGCGTGCAAGCGGCTCACCGGCGAGGGGACGATGGTCAACGTCACGCTTTGTTTCTCGGCCAACCAGGCCCTGCTCGCCGCCAAGGCGGGCGCCACCTTCGTCTCGCCCTTTGTCGGCCGCCACGACGATGTCGGTTATCCCGGCATGGAGCTGATCGCCGACATCCGCCAGATCTACGACAATTACGATTTTACCACCCAGATCCTGGTGGCGAGCGTGCGCAACCCGATCCACGTCCACGAGGCGGCGAAGATGGGCGCCGACGTGATGACCGCGCCGCCGGCGGTGATCCGGCAATTGTTCAAGCACCCGCTCACCGACAACGGCATCGCCGCCTTCCTCGCCGACTGGGAGAAGACGGGGCAGAAGATTGGCTAGGCGCATGCTCGGCCGGCTTGGGATCGCGGCCGCCGCGATGCTGGCCGTGGCCGGCTGCGCAACCGTGCCCGAGCAGCGCGATAATCGCGACCTGCTGTTCGTCTGGGCGGCGGATGCTGACGGGCAATCGGGCGATTTCCTCGCGGTCATCGACGCGGCGCCGACGTCCCCGACTTATGGCGAGGTGATGACCACCTTGCCCACCGGCGGGACGACCGCGGGCGCACACCATAGCGAGCACGAAATGCCCGCCGACGGCATGCTGTTCGCCAATGATTTCGCTGCCGGCCGCACGTTCATCTTCGACCTGCGAAACCCGCTCGCCCCCAGGCTTGCCGGCTCGTTCGAGGCGGCCGGTGACTATATGCATCCGCACAGTTTCGTGCGGCTGCCGAACGGCAACGTGCTGGCAACCTTTCAGATGCGCGGTCACGGCAACAGCGAACCTGGCGGGCTCGCGGAGCTGACGCCGGCCGGCCGGGTCGTCCGCTTGTCCGCTTCGGCGGCCGATCCGCGCGTCGATCATTTTGTCAGGCCGTACAGCCTGCAGGTTCTCCCGGAGATCGATCGAGTCGTCACGACCGACACCGACATGCATGATTCACAGGTCACCAGGGCCGTGCAGGTGTGGCGGCTGTCCGATCTGTCGCTGATCAAGACGATCCTCCTGCCGCCGGGCAGAACCGGCCGCGAGAATGAGTATCCCGCCGAGCCGCGGCTACTGAGCGACGGGCGCACCGTCCTCGTCAACACGTTCACCTGCGGACTGTACCGGATCAACGATCTGACCGGCGAGGACCCGGGGGCCGAATGGATCTATTCGATGGCGGGCGCGGGCATGCCGGACATCGACTGTGCGCTGCCGGTCATTGTCGGCCGATTCTGGGTGCAGACCGATTACAGCCTGCCGGGACTTGTCACGCTCGACATGACGAACCCCGGCCGGCCGGTCGAGGTGTCCCGGCTGACCATGCCGCCAGACCAACGGGTGCACTGGATCTCGCTCGCACCCGATGGCCGGCGCATCGTCATGACCGGCTATCGGGCGCTGCAGCACCGCCTCCTGCTCGCCCGGATCGATCCGCGGACCGGCGCGCTCGAGCTCGATACGACCTTCAGGAGCGCGGGCGCGACGGTTCCCGGTGTCGATTTCAACCGCGCCAACTGGCCCCACGGCGCCACCGGGCCCGCCAGGCCGCACGGCGCCGTATTCAGCCGCTCAGGGATTCGGTGGGGATTCGGTGACAGTGCATTTATCTGCTCCAACTCGGCGCGCCCTGACGCTCTCGCTCGTGACAACGCTGGCGCTCGGCGCCTGCGCAACGCAGCCAGTCGAAGCGCCGTCGTGGCGCGGGCCGAGTATCGCCCATCGGCAGCGCCTGGTTGCCGACGCCGAGGCGTTCATGGCCGATTACGCCCGTCTGCTGCTCGCCGGCGATCGGGCCGCGCTGGCCGCCCTCTACGATCCGGACGGCACGATCCTGGTCCGCGGCGGCCGTCGTATTGACGCGACGATGGACGAGATCGTCGCTCGGTATCGCCACCGCTGGGGTCCGCCGCAAAGCTTCGAGTGGCGCGATCTGCATTACGAGGCGGCCGGCCCCGATGCGATCGTCGTGCTCGGCAAGTTCGCCTGGGGCGAGGGCAGTGGCCCGCCCGACATCGGCCTCTATCACGCTCTGCTTCGCCGCCACCGTGGCCAGCTGGTGATTCGCATCGAGGACGAAGGCCCCGATCCGAGCGCCAGCACGCGTTAGGATTTCCCATCGCTTCTTAACCAAATCCGTTATAGCATTGACTCGATGGGAAGGGTCATCTCCTTCGAGGATCATGCGCTCGCCAATCTGCGCGCCCGCGTCGCCGCGGCCGAGGAGGCGAACCAGGACCTGATCGCCTTCGCCCGCGGCCATTCCGGCGCGGTCCATTCGATCCACGAGGCGGTGCTGGCGGCGATCGAGGCGGAAGGGCTCGATCACCTGCTCCACATCGTCACCCAGCACTGGCCGCAGATATTGGGGCTGGATTCGGTCGCGGTCGCGCTCTGGGCCGGCGGCCGCGGCATCCGCGCCGACGCCTCGGGCGTCCAGTTCGTCGATCCGCGCCTGATCGAGCATAGCCTCAAGGACCTGGAAGGGGTGCTGCTGCGAGGTGTCGAGCGCGGCCATCCCTTGTTCGGCCCGGCCTGCGAATTGATCCGCGCCGAGGCCCTGATCCGGCTGGTGGATTCGCCGCCGCTGCCCGGCGGCGTGCTCGCGCTCGGCCAACGCGGCTCGCAGCATTTCGAGACCGGCCACGGCTCGGAGCTGCTCGTGTTCCTCGGCCGCGTGCTCAGCCGCTGCATCGCGCGGTGGCTGGCGCCATAGACCTCGTCGATCACCCGGCGCGGGCGATCGCCACGCGCTGGCTTGAGCACCTCGCGAGCGAGCGCCGCCGCTCCGGTCATACCGTCCGCGCCTATGTCGCCACCGCCCACCGGCTGATCGATTTCCTTGGGCCGCACCTCGGCGAAGCGGTCGACGAGGCCGCGCTGCGTTCGCTGCGGCCGCTCGACCTGCGCGCTTTCCTCGGCGCCCGCCGCGCCGCCGGCCTGTCCAACGCGTCGGCCGCGCGCGAGCTGTCTGCCGTGCGCGGCTTTCTCGCCTTCGTCGCGCGCGAGGCCGGCGCCGAGCCGACGGTGCCGCGGCTGCGGGCGCCGAAGATTCCGCGCGGCGTGCCGCGCCCTGTCTCGCCCGACGAGGCGGTGGCGCTCGCCGAGGAAGCGGCGGAGGATGCGAATGAGCCGTGGATCGCCGCGCGCGACGAGGCGGTGCTGCTGCTGCTCTACGGCGCCGGCCTGCGCGTCGCCGAGGCGCTGGCGCTGACCGGGTCGGCGCTGCCGCTCGGCGAGGCACTCGCCGTCACCGGCAAGCGCGCGAAGACCCGGATAGTGCCTCTGCTGCCGATCGTGCGCGAGGCGATCGACACCTACCTCGCGCTCTGCCCTTGGCCGGTTTCGCGCGATGCGCCCCTGTTTCGCGGTGCCCGCGGCGGGCCGCTGAAGGCCGAGATCGTCCGCCGCGCGATGCGCCGCGCCCGCCGCCGGCTAGGCCTGCCCGAAACGGCGACGCCGCACGCGCTTCGCCACAGCTTCGCTACCCACCTGCTCGGCCGCGGCGCCGACCTGCGCACGCTGCAGGAGCTGCTCGGCCACGCCAGCCTCTCGTCGACCCAGATCTACACCAAGGTCGACGCCGCCCACCTGCTCGACGTCTACCGCCACGCTCATCCAAGGGCGTGACGAACCAAGTTAGTAAGACTTATTCGCCCATCGACTGAATCAAAAGCAGCAGAGGTAATTCGCGAAGCGCTACACGATTCTCCAACTCAATTGAGCGTAGTTTTCTGTCTTCGTAAACTGGATCCGCTGCAAGATCTCTTTCTATTTCATTTAACAGCCGCACCCTCGCTTCGCGGCAGCGTCTAAGCGCGGTAATCGCATTATTTCTAGAGAATCTTCTATTTGAGCGCCCAAATTCTACTCCTTCTAGCAGCGACATTTCCCGCAAGAAGCACTGTGTGTAAACATCCCTTGTGTTTTCCGTTTCGGGAGGACTTGAAGCTTCGGGGATGGGGGTGGCCTGAGCGATGAAAAGGCTTGCCAACAGATGAGGTGCAAACATTCGAGTTTTCCGATCTCAATCCCGTGAGCGGCAGGAAGCCCATGAAATAAGGCCTATTCTTGGGTGATTGCAATACGAAAAAAAGCTGTTTCAACCACTTACAACCTCCTCTCGATCGCTTCCCAGATGCGCGCCGCGGTGTCGGTGCCGTTGAACCTGTCGATCGCGACGATCCCGGTCGGCGACGTGACGTTGATCTCGGTCAGCCATTTTCCGCCGATCACGTCGATGCCGACGAAGATCAGCCCGCGCTTCTTCAGCTCCGGTCCCAGCGCGTCGCAGATCTCGCGCTCGGTCTCGGTGAGCTCGGTCTTCGCCGGCTTGCCGCCGACCGCCATGTTGGAGCGGATTTCGCCCTCGCCGGGGATGCGGTTGACCGCGCCGGCAAACTCGCCGTCGACCAGCACGATCCTCTTGTCGCCCTCGGCGATCTCGGGGAGGAATTTCTGCAGGACGTGCGGCTCGCGATACGCCTTGTTGAACAGCTCGATCAGCGAGGCGAGGTTGCGGCCGTCGCTTCCCACCCGGAACACCGAGCCGCCGGCGAAGCCGTGCAGCGGCTTGACGACGATCTCCCCCTGCTCGGCGAGGAACTTGCGGGCCAAGCCGAGCGATCGCGTCAGCACGGTCGGCGGCATGAAGCGGGCGAAATCGAGCACCCACAGTTTCTCGGGGGCGTCCCGCACGCTCGCCGGGTAGTTGACCACCAGCGTCTCGCCCCGGATGCGCTCGAGCAGGTGCGTGGCGGTGATGTAGCCGAGGTCGAACGGCGGGTCCTGGCGCATCAGCACCACGTCCATGTCGCGCCCCAGGTCGACGAGCTGCGGCTCGCCGAGCTTGAAATGGTCGCCGGGGACCCGCTGAACGCTCACCGGCCGCGCCATCGTCCACAGCCGGCCCTCGGACCAGCTCAGCCACTCGGCGGGATAGTAGAACAGGCTGTGCCCGCGCGCTTGTGCGGAGAGCATCAGCGCGAAGGTCGAATCGCCCTCGATGTTGATCCGCTCGAGCGGATCCATCTGGAAGGCGACGCGCAAGGCCATCCCTATCGCCTACTCACCCGCGCCACACATCGGCAAGGTGGCGGGGGAGGCGGCCCGGCACGATGTAGACCGCGTCGATCCGGATTTCGTCGTCGGGCCGGGCGTAGCGCGGCGCCAGCGCTTCCGCCGCCTGCACCACCCGCCGCAGCCGCCAATCGTCGAGCGCCCAGTCCGCTTCCTCCTGGCCCGCCCGTGCCTTGACCTCGACGAACGCCAGCGTTCGGCCGCGCCGCGCCACCAGGTCGATCTCGCCGACGCTGGTGCGCGAGCGGACGGCGAGGATGCGCCAGCCCTTCAGCCGCAGCCACCAGGCGGCGATCCGCTCGGCACGGCGGCCGCCTCTTTCGGCGCGCTGCCGGTCGAGCGTGCCGCGTTTCATTGCTCGTCCTTGATCTGCTGCGCCCGCTCGTAGACCTGCCGGCGCGGCAGGCCGAGCCGTCGCGCCACCGTCGCGGCGGCGCGCGACGGCGTCTCCGCCCGCATCGTCTCGCGCAACAGCCGGTCGAGAGTCGCGGGCGCCACCGTTTCGAGCTCGGACGCTGGCCCGACGAGGATGACGATCTCGCCCGGCACCGCTTTCTCGAGGAACCGTTCGGTCAGCTCGGCCAGCGTGCCGGTGATCGTCTCCTCGTATCTTTTGCTGATCTCGCGCACGACCGCGGCCTCGCGGTCGCCGAGCATGTCGCGCATCGCCATCAGGGTCGTTGCCAGCCGCCGGGCGCTCTCGAAGAAGATGAGGGTGCCCTGGAAGGCTGAGGCATCGGAGATCATCGCGTCCCGTGGACCGGCCCGTGCCGGCAGGAAGCCGAAGAATGCGAAGCGGTCGGTCGGCAGCCCGGCCAGTGTCAGGCCGGCGATCGCCGCGCACGGGCCCGGGATGGTGGTCACCGTGATGCCCGCTGCCCGTGCCTCGCGCACCAGCTTGAAACCGGGATCGGAAATGAGCGGCGTGCCGGCGTCGCTGACCAGCGCCACCGCCTGCGTGCGCGCCCGCTCGATCAGGGCCGGCCGCACCTTGTCGGCGACATGGTCGTGATAGAGCGTCATCGGCGTCGTCGCGCCGATGTGGCGCAGCAATTTCGACGTGACGCGCTTGTCCTCGGCGGCGATGACGTCGGCGCGCGAGAGGATGTCGGCGGCGCGGGGGCTGAGGTCGGAGAGATTGCCGATCGGCGTCGCGACGATATAGAGGCCCGGCTCCAGGGTCATGCCAACCGTCTTCGCACCGGTACCGCTTCGGCGGCAAGTTTTGTCGACCGGCAGGTTTGCGCTGCTGGCTCTTGCCGCGCTTGCGCTCGCCGGCTGCGGTGGCCGCGCCCGGCGGGCGCCCGAACCGCCGCCGCCGGCGCCCCGGCTGCCCGAGCCGGTGCTCGACACCACCTGCCTGCCGGCCGGCGAGACCCACAATCGCGTCGCCGTGCTGGTGCCGCTGACCGGTACCAACGCGGCGCTCGGCCGCTCGCTGCTCAACGCCGCGAACCTCGCGCTGTTCGACATGGGCGGCCAGCACATCCGCATCACCGCTTTCGATACCGCCACCGGCGCCGCCGCCGCCGCCAACGAGGCGATTGCCGAGTGCAGCGGGCTGATTTTGGGGCCGCTGCTCGCCGACGACGTGCGCGCGGTCGCGGCGGCGGCGCGGGCCGGCAACGTGCCGGTGGTCGCTTTTTCCAACGATGTCGGCGTCGCCGGCGGCAACATCTTCGTGATGGGCTTCACCCCCGGCCAGTCGATCGGCCGGGTGATCGCGTTCGCGCGCGAGCGCGGCGTCGCCAGCCTCGGCGGGCTGATCCCGGCCGGCCTCTATGGCCAGCGCGCCGGCGAGGCGCTCAACCGCAGCGCCGAAACGTTCGGCATGCGGCTCGGCATGGTCGAGAATTATGACGGCAGCCAGGCCGGGATCCGCGCCGCCGCGACGCGGCTCAACGTGCCGGGACGCCACGATGCCATCCTGATCGCCGACGGCGCCGCCAATGCCGCGCTGGCCGCGCCGATCCTGCGTCAGGCGGCGCCCCAGCCGCGGCTGCTGGGTACCGAGCGCTGGGCGACCGAGGCCAATATCGGCGCCACCGCTGGCCTGCGCGGCGCCTGGTTCGCGGCGCCGAGCGACGTCAATTTCCCGCAGTTCCGAACCCGCTACCGTGCCCGCTACAGTGCTCCGCCGGCGCGGCTGTCGACGCTTGGCTACGACGCGGCCCTGCTGGCGGTTCGGATCGGCGGCGACTGGCCGATCGGCCGGCGTTTCCCGGTGCGGGCGCTCGTCGAGCGCAGCTTCGCCGGCGTCGACGGCGCATTCCGATTCAACCGCGACGGGGTTGCGCTGCGCGCGCTCGAGGTGCGCGAGGTCACCGCGACCGGCACGACGATCGTCTCGCCCGCACCGCGGGCGATCGACTAGGCGACGATTTCCGCCAGTATCGAATCGAGCAGCAGCCTGCCTCGTGGCGTGACCCGCAGCCGCTCGCCGTCGCGCTGCACCAAGCCCTCTCGACCCAGCCGGTCGACCGCGGCGGCGTCGATCGGCGCTTCGCCGCACCGCGCCGCGACCTCCCCGAGATCGACGCCTTCGCTCAGCCGCAGCCCCATCAGCAGCGCCTCAAGCCCACGTTCGCGCGGGCTCAGCACCTTCTCTTCCTCGATGCCGTGACCCCGGTCCGCCACCGCCGCCAGCCAGTTTTCGGGCTTGCGGTGGCGTCGTGAGCAGGCGCCCCTGCGCCGGCCGTGCGCGCCCGGCCCGACGCCGGCATGGTCGCGGTAGCGCCAGTAGGCCAGGTTGTGCCGGCTCTCCTCGCCCGGGCGGGCATGGTTGGAGATTTCGTAGGCGGGAAGCCCCGCGGCCCCGGTCATGTCCTGGCTGACCTCGTAGAGCGCGGCGGCGCGGTCGGGATCGGCGGGATGCAATTCGCCGCTCGCGGCCAGGGTCGCGAAACGCGTGCCCGGCTCGATCGTCAGCTGGTAGAGCGAGAGATGATTTGTCCCGAACGACAGGGCCTGGTCGAGCTCGGCGCGCCATGCCGCCTCGCTCTGCCCGGGCAGAGCGTAGATCAGGTCGAAGCTGACTCGCGCAAACGCCGACTGCGCGGTGCCGAGCGCCATCAGCCCTTCATGGGCGTCGTGGGCGCGGCCGAGGAAACGCAGCGCCGCGTCGTCGAGCGACTGCAGCCCTAGTGACACGCGGTTGACACCGGCGCGTGCGAGATCGGCGAAACGCGCCGCTTCGACCGAGCTGGGATTGGCCTCGAGCGTGATCTCGATGTCGTCGGCGAAGGCCCAGTGCGCGCCCGCCGCGTCGATCACCTTTTCGACCGTCGCCGGCGCCATCAGCGAAGGCGTGCCGCCGCCGAAGAAGATCGATCCCAGCGTCCGTCCCGGCGCCTGCCGCGCTTCGTGCGTCAGGTCGGCGATCAGCGCCTTCCGCCAGGCCGGTTCGTCGATGCGTTCGCGCACATGGCTGTTGAAGTCGCAATAGGGGCATTTCGACACGCAGAACGGCCAGTGGACGTAGAGGGCCAGCGGGGACCGGGGACTGGGGACTGGGTTTTGGTTTTGGTGGAGAGGGGCTTGGGACATAATTTGTAACCTGCCAGTCCCCAGTCCCCAGTCCCCAGTCCCCAGTCCCTAAAGCAAAGCTGCCACCAGCTTGCGGAAAGCGTCCGCGCGGTGGCTGATCCGGTGCTTCTGCTCCGGCTCCATCTCGCCGAACGTCTGCTCGTGGCCGCCGGGAATGAACATCGGGTCGTAGCCGAATCCGTTATCGCCGCGTGGCGGCCAGGTCAGCACGCCGTCGACCCGCCCTTCGAACCACTCGGCATGGCCGTCGGGCCAGCAGACCGCCAGCGCGCAGGCGAAATGGGCGTTGCGGCTGGCGTCGGGCCCCAGCGCCTCCAGCTCGTCCTGCACGCGACGCATCGCCAGCATGAAATCGCGCTCGCCCGTCAACTCGCCCGGGCTCGCGTCCGCGGGAACGTGCGGATCGGCATAGGCCCAGCGCGCCGTAAAGATGCCCGGCCGGTCGCCGAGCGCCTCGACGCAAAGGCCGCTGTCGTCGGCCAGCGCCGGCAATCCCGCCAGGTCGGCGGCGGCGCGCGCCTTCAAATCGGCATTGTCGATGAAGCTTGTGCCGATCTCGTCGGGCTCGGGCAGGTCCAGCTCGGTGGCCGATACAGGCGTGATCCCGTGCGGGCCGAGCAAATCAGCAATCTCGCGCACCTTGCCTTCGTTGTGGCTGGCGATGACCAGCTGGCCGGGCTCGAGCTTCCTCACGCCGGCACCTTCGCCTGCGGGACGACGGCGGGCGCCGCGGCCTGCTGCGCCTCGAAAATCTGCGCGCAGCCGATCCGCGCCAGCCGCAGCAGCCGCAGCAGCCCTTCCTCGTCGAAACATTCGCCCTCGGCGGTCACCTGCGCCTCGACCAGCCGGCCGTCGTCGGTCAGCTCGAAATTGCCGTCGCAGCCGGCGGCGCTATCCTCCTGGTAATCGAGGTCGAGCAGGCCGGTGCCTTCGACGAAGCCGCAGCTCACCGCCGCCACCTGTCCCTTGATCGGGTCGCGCGCCAGCGTCTGCGCCGCGATCAGCCCGTTGACCGCGATCCGCAACGCCACCCAGGCGCCGGAAATGGCGGCGGTGCGGGTGCCGCCGTCGGCCTGGATGACGTCGCAATCGAGGACCACCTGTCGTTCGCCCAGCGCCTCGAGGTCGGTCACCGCGCGCAGGCTGCGGCCGATCAGCCGCTGGATTTCCTGGGTGCGGCCGCCCTGCTTGCCCGCCGCCGCCTCGCGCCGTCCGCGGCTGTGGGTGGCGCGCGGCAGCATGCCATATTCGGCGGTGACCCAGCCCCGGCCCTTGCCGCGCAGCCAGGCGGGAAGCTGGTTCTCGACGCTGGCGGTGCACAGCACCCGCGTGTCTCCGAAGCTCACCAGGCAGCTGCCCTCGGCGTGGCGGGTGAAGCCCGGCTCCATGCGGATCTCGCGCATCTGGTCTGGCGCTCGGCCGGAGGGGCGCATAGTTTCTCCTTAAGGGCGTCGCGGCCTTAGCTGAACCAATTACTATCGGGGAGGGGCCGCTCGCCGTGCGGTAAAAGGAATCCTAGTTCCGGGCTCTGCTGACGACGTTCGATTCCTCTCGCTCACTCGCGTTTTTGTGCATATTATCTGTCACGGCCGACTCAATGACCGGAGACCCGGGCGATGAAGCGTAACCAAACCTCGAAAGCTCTACCTGCCTTCGTAGCCTGTTCCTTGGCGTGCAGCCAGCCATTACCGGCTGCTGAATGGAGCGAGGACGCAGCGGAGTTCGCCCTGGCCAACGCGACCTTCGTCCTGTTTCATGAGGTTGGCCACGCAATCGTAACGGAGTTCGAATTGCCGGTTTTGGGCCGTGAGGAGGACGCCGTGGATGGATTTGCCACGGTGCTTCTTGTCCCGGATGTCAGTCAGGGCGAGGTCGATACGACAGTCCTCGCCGGCGCCATGAGCGGCTGGTTTCTTTCATCCGACGGCATCGATCCCAGTGAAATCGCATGGTGGGGCGAGCATGGACCTGATCGACAGCGAGCTTATCAAATCGCCTGTCTGCTTTACGGCTCCAATCCGGAAACCTTCGAGCCGATCGCGGAAGCCGTGGCGTTGCCTTCCGAGAGACGCGCAACATGTCCAGTGGATTTTGGCACCGCAATGCGAAGTTGGGAAAGCGTAGTCGGCCCCCATATGCTTGGTGATGGTGAAGCGCCTAGACATAGCGTCACCGTGTCCTACGAGGATGCTGAGGAATTTGCCGAAGAGCGCACTCTGCTCCAGACAAGCGAATTGATGGAATCGCTGGCGAACGATCTATCTGGGTCATTCAGGCTCCCCCGCTCATTGACGATGGTAGCAACCGGTTGCGGCGAGCCCAATGCCTTTTGGAATCCGGAACAGGGCCGGATCACTTTTTGCTATGAATTGCTCCGTTATTACCGCGATCTCCACACGCGACTTCCGCGAGACACATAACCTAGTCAGCATCGCGCGTCCTTTTGTTCGACCCAGCAAGGGACGTGACTGACACGTTCCCAACCTTCTGGATTGCTCACCATGACCGCGAGCATCACCGAGCTGAGCGACCGCGCGCGCGACATTTTTCAGCTCGTCGTCGAAACCTATCTCGATTCCGGCCAGCCGGTAGGCTCGCGCACGCTCTCGCGCACCTCGCCGTTGAACCTGTCGCCGGCATCGATCCGCAACGTCATGCAGGATCTAGAGGAATCCGGCCTGCTGGCGGCGCCGCACACCTCGGCCGGGCGGGTGCCGACCGAGACCGGCCTTCGCCTGTTCGTCGATGCCATCATGCGCGTCGCCGAGCCGCGGCCCGAGGATCGCAAGGCGATCGAATCGCGATTGGACAGCGGCGACCCGATCGAGGAAGCGATCGGCAAGGCGACCGCGGCCCTCTCCAGCCTCTCCGCCTGCGCCGGGCTGGTGACGGTTCCGAAGGAGGAGCCGGTGCTGCGACAGCTCGCGTTCGTGCCGCTGTCGCGCCGCCAGGCCGTGGCGGTGGTGGTCGGTAGCGACGGCTCGGTCGAGAACCGTATCGTCGCACTGCCGCAGGGCGTGACGCCGGGCACCCTCGTCGAGGCCGGCAACTACGTTTCCGCCCGCCTCGCCGGCCTGACCCTGTCCGAGGCGCGCGCCCGGCTCGACAGCGAGATCGCCGCCGGCCGTGCCGCGCTCGACAAGGCCGCCCGCGAGCTGGTGGCGCGCGGCCTGGCCATCTGGTCGGAAGACAGCGCCCGCCGGCCGATCCTGATCGTGCGCGGTCAGGCTAATTTGATCGACGAAAGCGCCGCCGCCGATCTCGAGCGGGTGCGCCAGCTGCTCGACGAGCTCGAGGGCAAGGAGGAGATTTCCCGCCTGCTCGAGCGCGCCCGCGAGGGCGACGCGATGAAGATCTTCATCGGCTCGGAGAACGAATTGTTCGCGCTCTCCGGATCGTCGCTGATCGCCGCGCCCTATCGCGGCCATGACGGCAAGCTGGTCGGCGTTGTCGGCGTGATCGGCCCGACGAGGTTGAACTATGCGCGCGTGGTTCCCATGGTGGATTTCACCGCTAAGGCACTGTCGAGATTACTGGCATGATGGACAAGTCGAAGATGAAGGACGAGCCGCGCGACGAGCGCGAGGAGGAGGGCGCGGAGACGCCGGAACCGGCCGAGGGGCTGCCGCCCGAAAGCGGGACGGACGACGTTTCGCCCGACGATGGTGGCGAGTTTCGGCTCGACCGGCTCTCCGAGCTCGAGCGGGAATTGGAGGAGGTGCGCCAGCACGTCCTTTACGCCCAGGCCGAGACCCAGAATGTCCGCCGCCGGCTCGAGCAGGAGAAGGTCAACGCCGCCAATTATGCCTCGACCGGCTTTGCCCGCGACATGCTGTCGGTGAAGGATAATCTCGAACGCGCGCTGGCGGCGATTCCCGGCGAGCTGCGCGAGGACGAGCGGATGAAAGGGCTGGTCGCCGGCATCGAGGCGACCGCACGCGAGCTGGACAATGTCTTCCAGCGCCACGGCATCGCTCGCGTCGAGGCGATCGGCCAGCCGCTCGACCCGCATTTCCACCAGGCGATGATCGAGGTGCCCGACGACAAGGCCGCGCCCGGCACCATCGTCCAGGAGATGCTGGCCGGCTACAAGCTCAAGGACCGGCTGCTGCGGCCGGCGCTCGTTGGGGTAGCGAAGAAGCCGTAGCGGCCCGTCCGTCGTAGCATTTCGTCCCCGGGACCGCTGGCGCCACGGTCCTTGAGGCGTTCCGGAAGAAAAAGCTGGATTCCCGCGGCCGCGGGAATGACGATGGCGGGATGAAAACCCGCTTCGCCTTTCTTGCGCTGCTGGCCCTCGCAGCCTGCGCCACGCTGCCAAGCCAATCGACGGGCCCGCCGCCGACCGTCCCCTACGTCTGGGCCGTGTTCGACCGCGAGGCGATCACCGCCGCCGGCCACGAAGGAATGGCCGACCGTGGCCGCGGCCAGGTCCTCACCATCGATAACCCGGTGCGCATCGCCTCGGTCACCAAGCTGGTCGTCGCCCTGGGCGTGATGCGCCTGGTCGAGCAGGGCACGCTCGATCCCGATTCTGACGTCTCTGGATATCTCGGCTGGCCGCTGCGCAACCCGGTCTTTCCCGACCGGCCGATCACGCTCCGGATGATGCTCTCGCACACGTCGTCGGTCACCGACGCGGCCGATTATGTCGTACCGTTGGGCACGCGCCTGCAGGGCTGGACGGCGCGCCCCGGCGTGTTCGACGCCGAGCACCCGCCCGGCGCATACTTCCGCTACTCCAATCTCAATTTCCCGCTGGTTGCCGCGGCGATGGAGCGCGCCGCGGGCGAGCGTTTCGATACGCTGATGGCGCGGCTGGTGCTGCGTCCGCTCGGGCTCGACGCCTGCTTCAACTGGACCACCTGCAGCGATGACGCCATCGCCCGCGCGACATTGCTCTACGCCCCCGACGGCGCGGTGCTGCGCGACGATTTGCGCGGGACACGCCCGGCCTGCCCGGTGTTCGCGCCCGAGGGCGTCCCCTGCGATCTCGCCGGCTACCGGCCCGGCGATAATGGCGGCCTGTTCTCGCCGCAGGGCGGGCTGCGCATCTCCGCCCGCGGCCTCGCCGACATCGGCCGCATGCTCCTCAACCGCGGCCGCCATCTCGGCGAGCCCTTCCTCAGCGAGGCGAGCGTTGCCGCCCTGCTGACGCCGGTATGGCGCTTCAACGGTTCGAACGGCGACACCGACGGTGGCTTCTACTGCGCCTACGGACTGGCGGTGCAGGCGATCCCGACGCGAGCTAGCGGATGTAACGACGATTTGTTCGGCGATGGCCGCGCCCGCGTCGGCCATGCCGGCGATGCCTATGGACTGCGCTCGGGCCTGTGGATCGATCCCGAACGCGGCACCGGCATCGCTTTCTTCGCAACCAGCCTTGGCGACGATCCCCCGCGCGGCCGCAGCGCCTTTCGCGCGATCGAGGAATGGCTGGCGAGGCAGGGGAACCGGCGCAGATCGCACCAGTAGAATTTCGACAAGTCCTCTGGCACAAAACGGGAACAAAGTCAAGCCCGATTCTGCGGCAACGCGCGAAATCACATCCAAATGACGAATCTAGGCGCAGCTCGGATTCACCGCCGGTTCCACTCTGCGAACCCGCCTAGATTCGCTTTGTTTAGGCGCGAAATAGCGCAGCCGAATTCACGGCTGCCGAGAGAGGATCGCCTAGATTCCGGCATTTTAGGCTAGGGCGCCGTTTCGTGGACCATGTCGACTTCGCGCACGCCGCGCCGCTGCCGCGCCTGGTCGACCAGCCGCCGCAAATCCTCGCGCCTTTGCTCGGCCTTCGGGATGTGCTTGATCACCAGGTCGCCGCCGCGAGTCGTCTCGTCGCTCGAGCTCACCGTGATCGTGCCGATGTCCGCCCACTGGTTGAGCAGGGTGAAATCGAGCCGCAGGTCCTTCACCCGGTAGAGCTCGATCTCGTCGACATTCTTGAAGAAGATGCCGCGGCGCAGGATCAGTCGCTCCTCGGTCACCTGGTACTTGGCCTCCAGCGTGTCGAACCATTTGACCAGGATGATGAGCAGGGCGATGCCGGTCAGCGCCAGCGCGGAAATCATCCACGGCGGCACCGCCAGTCCCAACAGGGGCGCCAGGCCCGCAAGGCCGCCGACCAGCAGCAGGATCGTCCCCAGGCCGGCGAGCGTCCCGCGCAGCCAGCCCGACAGCGACGAGCGATAGCTATCCTTTGTCTCTTCCATCTTACCCTCCCCAAAGCTGTTCCCAAGCTATAGCATCGAACGGGGGAGGCAAGGGGAAGCGATGTATCGCCTCGCCAGGCAGAAACCGCTCTGGACCTGCCCGGAATGTGGGCAGAGCTTCGTCACGGCGCGCATGTGGCACAGCTGCGTGCGGCTCACCGAGGAGGATTCTTCGGCGATCGCGAGGCCCAGCGCGCGCTTTATCGCGCCTTTCTCGATTTCGTGGAGCGCAACGGGCCGGTGACGGTCAACGTCAACAAGACGCGGATCAGCTTCCAGGGGCGGGTGCGCTTCGCCGCCGTCAATCGCGTCACGCGCGACGGGCTGGCCTGCCATTTCTGGCTGAAGCGTCGGATCGACAGCCCGCGTTTCACCCGCGTCGAGCCATTCCCGCGCGGCGATTTCGTCTATTCGTTCAAGCTCACCGACACGTCCGAGCTCGACGATGAAATGGCGGCCTGGCTGGCCGAAGCCTACCGGGTGGGCCAGCAGGACGCGTAACCGTCACGTCGCCCTGAACGGCAATACTCCTTCCAGCGTCGCCAGCGGCGGCGCGCCGGCGACCGGCACCTTGCTGCGCAGCAGGAAGACGTGCCGGACGATCTCGGCCTGCTGCTCGAGCCCGTAGCGGTCGAACGGCCGGCCAGGACGCAGCGCATAATCGTAGCGGCAGAAAGGGTGGCGCATCAGTGGCAGGTAGAAGCTCCCACGCTCTTGCGCCTGCCAGACATGGGTCAGTTCATGCAGCAGCAGTGCCTGCAGGCTGATCCGCTCCTTCGAGTAATCCGCGCTCCACAAGGCGCTTTGCGGATGGACATGGATGTGCCCGCACGGCGCCATCATCGTTCCCCTCGGGTGGAAGAAGGCCCATTTGCGGCGTCTGAGGCGCACCGGCGCATAATCGATCGCCTCGCCGAAAATCGACCGCGCCAGCTTTATCTCGCCCGTGGTCAGCGGCCGTTCGTCGTGCAATGCATCTTCCCTTGCCGGCGAAAACATGCGTTCCTGTCGCCGGCGCCGTCGGCAGGCAAGGGGATGCGCGGCATGTATCAGGTCAATCTCGCCCAATCGCTGTTTTCGGCGCAGGCAGACACGCCATTCCGCGCGATGGCCATCGCCGACCTGCTCGCCGAGCAGGCCGAGCTGCGCGGCGACACCCTCGCGCTGCGCGAATTGCTCGCGACCGGCGAGCTCGGCCGGGTATGGACCTATGCGAAGCTGCAGCAAGACTGTCAGCGGCTCGGCCGCGCGCTCGCCTCGCGCCACCGGCGCGGCACCCGTATCGCCATCTACGCCCACAACATCCCCGAATGGGTGCTGATGGAGCTGGCCGCCGGCCTCGCCGGGCTCACCCTGGTCACGGTCAACCCGGCGCTCGCCGCGCGCGAGGTCCGCTACGTGCTCGAGCAATCGCGCTCGTCCGCGATCTATTACGTGCCGGAGGTGCGCGGCACCCCGCTCGGCCCGGTTGTCGAGGCGGCCTGCGCCGGCCTGCCCGCGATTCGCCACCGCATCCTGCTGACCGATCATGGCGGCTTGTTCGACGGCGAGGAGCGCGGTGAGCTTCGCGAAGCCGATCCCGACGACATCGTCCAGATCCAGTATACGTCCGGCACCACCGGCTTCCCCAAGGGTGCGCTGCTCCACCACAAGGGATTGATCCAGAACGGCCGCGACGTGATGGCGCGCTGGGGCGTCGGCGCCGGCGACCAGTTGCTTGCGATCATGCCCCTGTTCCACACCGCCGGCTGCGCGCTGACCGTGCTCGGCGGCTTCGCCAGCGGCGCCACGCTGACTCTGCCGCCCGGATTCGATCCTGCCCTGGTCGTCGCCGCGATCGAGCGCGAGCGGCTGGCGTTCGGGCTCGGCGTGCCGACGATGATCGTCGCGATGATCGAGGAAGCCGAGAAAAGCGGCCGCGACGTCTCCTCGATCCGCCGCCTGACTTCGGGCGGTTCGATGGTTTCGCCCGAACTGGTCGCCAGGGCGCGCCGCACGTTCGGGACGGCAATCCAGATCATCTACGGCCAGACCGAGGCCTCGCCGGTAATCACCATGGCCTGGCCCGACGATGCGGACGCGGATCTGAGCGGCACCATCGGCCAGCCGCTGCCGCACATGGACGTCGCCATCCTGGGCACCGCCGACGGCGCCGTCTGCGCGGTCGGCGAGCAGGGCGAGATCTGCGTACGCGGCTACAACGTCATGGCCGGCTATAACGACAACCCGGAAGCGACCGCCGCGACGATCGATCCCGACGGGTGGCTGCACACCGGCGATCTCGGTCGGATGGACGCGCGCGGCTACCTGACGATCACCGGCCGGGTGAAGGAGATGATCATCCGCGGCGGCGAGAATCTCTACCCGGCCGAGATCGAGAACGCGATGCTCGAGCATCCGGCGATCGCCGAGGCGGCGGTGGTCGGCATTCCCGACGAGAAATGGGGTGAGTTGGTGGCCTGCTTCATGCGTCCCGCGGGCGCCGCCGGGCGGCCGTCGCCTGAGGCGCTGAAAGCGTTCGTGCGGGAGCGGCTGTCGCCGCAGAAGACGCCCGCTTTCTGGGTCTGGGTCGAGGCCTGGCCGCTGACCGGCTCAGGCAAGATCCAGAAATTCGCGCTGCGCGAGGCCTTGCAGCGCGGCGACCACGAGGTGCTCACCGCCGAACCGGCCAAGCCGGTCATCGCCTCCGCCTAGGGCGCGGCGTCGCCCGGCCCGCGCACCTCGGCCAGCGCGGTCGCGCTCGGCGCCCCGTCGAAGCGGAAGGTGACGGCGAGCCGGTCGCCCGGCCTCAGACCCGCCGTCATGCCGTGCAGCATCGCGTGCTTGCCGCCGGGCGCGAATACCAGCGCCATATCTGGCGAGAGGGAAGGGGCGGGAAGCGCCATCATCCGGCTGACGCCGCCCTGCTCGACCGACTGGTGGAAGTCCGCACGCGCGAAGCCTGCGCTTTCGATTGTCGTCAGCCGCGCTGGTACGTTTCCGGTCAGCCGGAAATAGGCCGCGCCGGCGCCCCGCGGCAGCGCCGGCAGGGTGACGATGACGTGCTCGGGAACGACCTGCGGCGTAGCCGGCTCGCCGCCGCAGGCGCTGGCGAGCGCGATGGCCAGGGATGGCACAAGTCGCTTCACCGCCATTTTCTATCCTCGCGGCGCTCCTTGTCGCAACAAAATGGCCCCCTACATAGCCTTCGAAACGCCGGCGCTGCCGCCGCAATGCGGTGGGCCGGCTGGTCGCTTTTACATTGGGGCATAGAGGTTAGACGAACATGGCACGAGTGATCGGCATCGATCTTGGCACCACCAACAGTGCGGTGGCGGTGATGGAGGGCGGCAAGCCCAAGGTTCTCGAGAATAGCGAAGGCTCGCGCACGACGCCGTCGGTCATCGCCTTCACCAAGGACAGTGAGCGGTTGATCGGCCAGCCGGCCAAGCGCCAGGCGGTCACCAACCCCGACAACACCATCTTCGCGGTGAAGCGCCTGATCGGCCGCCGTTTCGACGATCCGATCACCAAGAAGGATACCGAGCTCGTCCCCTACAAGATCGTCCGCGGCGCCAATGGCGACGCCTGGGTGCAGGCCGGCGGCAAGGATTATTCGCCCTCGCAGATTTCCGCCTTCATCCTGCAGAAGATGAAGGAAAACGCCGAGGCCTATCTCGGCGAAACCGTCACCCAGGCGGTGATCACCGTTCCCGCCTATTTCAACGACGCCCAGCGCCAGGCGACCAAGGACGCCGGCCAGATCGCCGGCCTCGAGGTGCTGCGCATCATCAACGAGCCGACCGCCGCAGCGCTCGCCTTCGGGCTCGAGAGGCAGGAGGGCAAGACGATCGCCGTCTATGACCTTGGCGGCGGCACCTTCGACATCTCGATCCTCGAGATCGGCGACGGCGTGTTCGAGGTGAAGTCGACCAACGGCGACACCTTCCTCGGCGGCGAGGATTTCGACGCCAAGCTGGTCGATCACCTGGCCGACAAGTTCAAGGCGAAGGAAAATATCGACCTTCGTAGCGACCGGCTGGCGCTGCAGCGGCTGAAGGAAGCCGCCGAGAAGGCCAAGATCGAACTCTCGTCGGCACAGACCACCGAGGTCAACCTGCCGTTCATCACCGCCCGCATGGAGGGCGGCAGCTCGACGCCGCTGCATCTGGTCGAGACCATCAGCCGCGCCGATCTCGAGAAGATCGTCGCCGAGCTGATCAAGCGCACTCTCGAGCCGTGCAAGAAGGCGATAGCCGACGCCGGCGTCAAGCCGGCCGACATCCACGAAGTGATCCTGGTCGGCGGCATGACCCGCATGCCCAAGGTGCGCGACACGGTGAAGGAGTTCTTCGGCAAGGAGCCGCATGTCGGCGTCAACCCGGACGAGGTGGTCGCGATGGGCGCGGCGATCCAGGCCGGCGTGCTGCAGGGCGAGGTCAAGGACGTGCTGCTGCTCGACGTCACGCCGCTGTCGCTCGGCATCGAGACTTTGGGCGGCGTCTTCACCCGCATGATCGATCGCAACACCACCATCCCGACCAAGAAGACCCAGACCTTTTCGACCGCCGAGGACAATCAGAACGCGGTGACGATCAAGGTCCACCAGGGCGAGCGCGAGATGGCCGGCGACAACAAGCTGCTTGGCCAGTTCGACCTGGTCGGCATCCCGCCAGCGCCGCGCGGCATGCCGCAGATCGAGGTCACCTTCGACATCGACGCCAACGGCATCGTCAATGTCTCGGCCAAGGACAAGGGCACCGGCAAGGAGCAGCAGATCCGCATCCAGGCGTCGGGCGGCCTTTCTGACGACGATATCGAGAAGATGGTGCGCGAGGCCGAGCAGTTCGCCGAGGAGGACAAGGGCCGGCGCGACACCGCCGAGGCACGTAACAACGCTGACAGCCTGGTCCACTCAACCGAGCGCCAGCTCGAGGAGCATGGCGACAAGGTCGATGCCTCGCTCAAGGCCGAGATCCAGGCCGCGGTCGACGAGACCAAGCAGGCGCTGGAGGGCGGCGACACCGAGACGATCAAGGCGAAGGCGCAGAATCTCGCCCAGGTGGCGATGAAGCTGGGCCAGGCGATCTACGAGAAGCAGCAGGCCTCGGGCGAGGCGCCGGCCGAAACGCCGGAGTCGAGCGCGGCCAGCTCGGAAGCCGGCGGCGAGGAAGTGGTCGACGCCGAATTCTCCGAGGTCGACGAAGAGAACAAGAACTGACGCTTTCAGTGGGGGAGCGGGGTCGTTGAGAGGATGAGCAAGGTGGATCGAGCGGCGACGCAGAGCCCCTGTGAGGGCCGTCATGCTTGATTCCGATTATTCTTC
>JBQTJR010000134.1:0-2560 GCA_052386895.1 Sphingosinicella sp. | reverse complement strand
CAGTTCGCGACCCTTATGCGCTGGTCGGGTCCATATTGCGGCCGGGCCAGCCGCGGCCGCGCCCAGACCAGCGGCGTCGCTTCCTCGGGCAACCCGCTCACCGTGCCGACGATGGTGAATTCGACCGGCACGTCGCGGGTGAAGAAGAGGTCGATCAACACGCCGTCGCAGCTGCGGCCGATGCAGCGGAAGACGAAGCGGGAATCGCCCGCCTGGAAGTGCTGCACGAACCCCGGCACGCCGGCCGCGACCAGCGGCGCCTCGGGCGGCGCCAGCAGCGTCACCGCCTCGGCGCCTTCCATGCGCAGCCGCAGCCGGACGCGCGTTGCCGCGCCGCCGCGAGTGCGGGACACCAGCTCAAGCCGTGGCGGCCGACCGTCGATCGCCGGCGCTGGCGCCGTCCAGCGCAGCCGGCTCGACCAGGCCAGCGTCTCGCGCCGCCAGTTGGCCGGGAAGTCGACCGGCGCGCCGTCATTGACGATCGACCACAGGCTGCGCGCTTCGCTGGGGCCGCTCGCATCGGTGACATGCTCGATCGCGAACGGCTGCTGCCGGTCCTCGCTGTAGGCGGGCGTCATTTGCACCATGGCCCAGCCGCCGGCGACCAGCAAGGCCGAGGCGATTCCCACCCGCCGCCGCTTGGCGCCGTCGAGCATTGTCTGCAGCTCGATCAGGAAGGGCAGCGCCAGCGACGCGCCGAGCGGCGCGAACAGCCAGTGCGGCCCGTTGTTGAGCAATTCCTCCATCAGGCCGAGATTGGGCGCGAAGGCGAGGAACTGGACGAGGCCGGCGATCAGCATGGCTACGCGCTCCGCCGCCTCGAACCGCCGGCCGGTCAGCATGCCGATCGCTGCGATCAGCGGGCCGGCCAGGAAGAAGATCGTGCCGCCCGGCGCCGCCATCGCCAGCGCCGCGCCGCCGGCGGTGAGCAGCAGCCAGAAAGGCGGCCGCAGGCACCGGGGATCGGGGTTGCGCGGGATGAGACGCAGCGCCGCCAGCGTCGCCGCCATCGCCGAGGCGTAGATCGCGAGCTCGGTGATCTCGGGATGGCCGCGCCAATAATCGCCGGCGCGAACCAAGCCGTACGCGAACTGGCCGATCCACGCCAAGGCGGCGGCGCCGGTCAGCGCCACCGCGATCGCCGCCAGCGGCCGTCTCAATGCGCCGCGCCGCCACGTCTCGAAGGCGAAATAGAGCATCAGCAGCCCGAGCAGGACGAGGCCCGGCAGCAGCGGCAGCACGACGAGCTGGCGGCCGAGCAGGTCGGCGTGCACCAGGTCGCCGTCGCCGTCGCTGGATGCCGGCGCGTCGCCCGCCGCCCAGGCGCGCGCCAGCGCCAGTGCCTGGTCGCCCATGTGCTGCAGGCTGCTGCGGTCGAGCGCGGCGAGCGTGTCGCCGGCGCTGTGGTAGCGCGTTTCGTTGCCCATCACCGCGAAGTTGAGCATGGACCAACGCGGCCGGTCCTCGGCGAACACGGTGACGTCGGTCGAATTGGGGATCAGGCGATAGAGGTCGGTGCTCAGCGAGTTGGCGACCGGCCGCGGCGCGTGGCGGGCATACCAGCGTATTACCGGCGCGGCCGGCAGGCTGGTCTCGAACATCACCGCCGGGCCGGTGACGCCGCGCGCCTCGAAATTGAGTACCGCCCCAACCTGCGCGGCCAGTGGATCGCGCTGGGTGAAGGCGCGCGCGCCGATCAGCCCCATCTCCTCGCCTTCGTTGAACAGCAAGGCGATCGGGCGCTCGCGCGGCTGCCCGCGCAGCCGGTCGGCGGTCTCGAGCAGCGTGGCCACGCCGATGCCGGCATCGGCCGCGCCGGGCCCGGCGCAAGTGGTGTCGTAATGGGCGGCGAGCAGCAAGGGCGGCCCAGTTCCGCCGGGCAGCATTGCCACCAGATTGCGCACCCGCGCGCAGGCGATGGTGCGGGTGCGCGCGAACGCGTTGCAGGCGAAATCGTCGGCGACACGCGGCTGCAGGCCAAGCGCGCGAAGTTCGCCTATCAGCCGCTGGCGCACCGCGTCGTTCGCTTCGCTGTACACCCGGTGCGGGCGCTCCTCGCCGAGGATCCGCGCCAGCCGTGCCGCCGCGCGCTCCGCCGAGAAACCCTCGGCCGTGGCCGGAGCGGTTGCGGGCAGGGCGAGCAGCCGGTCCTTGTAGTGCAGGGCGGCAAGCAGCAGCGCCACCACGCCGCCGATCACCAGCCAGCGCGCCAGCACCTGGCCGATATTGACCGCGGGCACCTTCTCCAGGCTCGGCGGCAGTTCCATTCTTCCCCCCGCTTCCTTCTGCTACGCCCGCATCCTACATCACCAATCCCACCGTCGGAGACAATCCATGGGCTATCGGGTCGCCGTCGTCGGCGCCACCGGCAATGTCGGACGCGAGATGCTGAACATCCTCGCCGAGCGGCAATTTCCGGCCGACGAGATCGCCGCTCTGGCCTCGGCGCGCTCGGCCGGCGACATGGTCGAATATGGCGAGGACGGCCGGAGCCTCGAGGTCGCTGATCTCGAGGGCTTCGATTTTGCCGGCTGGGACATTGCGCTATTCGCCGCCGGCT
>JBQTJR010000133.1:0-8194 GCA_052386895.1 Sphingosinicella sp. | reverse complement strand
GCAGTGGACGCAGATGCGCGCCGCCATTTTCGAGGCGCTTGCGGCGTTCGATCGGCCGGCCTCGGCCTATGACCTCGCCGAGCAGGTATCGCGCAGCCAGGGCCGCCGCGTCGCCGCCAACAGCGTCTATCGCATCCTCGATATCTTCGTTTCCGCCAACCTCGCCCGCCGGGTCGAGAGCGTCAACGCCTATGTCGCCAACGACCATCCCGATTGCCTGCACGACTGCATCTTCCTGATCTGCGACAATTGCGGCCAGGCCAAGCATATCGACGATGACGCCCTGTCCGGAGGCGTGCGCCAGGCGGCGCGCGCCGCCGGTTTCTCGGCAACGCGGCCGGTGATCGAGGTGCGCGGCCGCTGCGGCGATTGCGAGGATAGGCAATAGCCTCTTCGTTTCCCCGATGACCTTGCTCGAGCTGGTCGCCGCCGCGCTCGGCGTCGTCACCGTCTGGCTGGTCGTCCGCCGCAGCGTCTGGAACTATCCGTTCGCGATTCTCATGGTGTCGCTCTATTTCTTCGTCTTCGTCGACGCGAAGCTCTACAGCGACGCGCTCCTCCAGATCTTCTTCCTCGTCCTCAACCTCTACGGTTGGCGCAACTGGCTCAACAGTCCCCAGGTCGAGGGCGGCATCACCGTCGAGGCGATGGCAAACCGAGCCCGTTTCGCCTGGCTCGCCGCGACGCTGGCGGCGGGCGCTTTGTGGGGTTTCGGCATGGCCCGCCTGACCGACGCCGCCGCGCCGTTCGCCGACGCCGCCATCGCGGCGCTGAGCGTCGCGGCGCAATGGCTGCAGGCGCTGCGGCGGGTGGAAAGCTGGGTGCTGTGGATCGCGGTCGATACGATCGCGATCGGCCTGTTCTACAGCCGCGGCCTCTATCCCACCGCCGCGCTCTACGCCCTGTTCCTGGTCCTCGCGATTACCGGCCTGGTCGCCTGGACGCGGCGGCTGCGCGCATTGACATCAACTCTGTTATCACCTACTGATAACCTATGAGGCACAAGGGTCGAAGGCGCGATCCATGCTTGGACACGTTGTTGGACTTGAACGGCGAGGTTTTCGTCATCGACAATGATGGAAAGCACTGGGTCAAATTCGAAGTCGAAGAGGTGCCTGTCAGTCCGGAAAAACCTCACGGCCTGAAATATTCGCTGAGTTTGCATGATGCGAGTGGGACGAGATTGGTTGGCTTCGACAATGCCCATGGCGTCAAAGGAGGTTTGGGACCCGGCGTTGGTAGATCACAGACGCATGACCATCGCCATCGGATAAAAACAATAAGACCTTACGACTACACAGATGCGGCCAGTCTGCTGAGCGATTTTTGGGCAAGAGGTTGATGCCGTACTCACTGAACGAGGAGTCAATAGATGAAGGTACTCAGAATCGGCATAATTTCACCTGAAGGCTACAAGGAACGCACTTTAGCAATCGCCAAAGGCCAAATTCGGCCTGGTCCTAGTGATCCTAAGGTGTGGTTCACCTCAATAGAGAGTGCTGCGAGGATACTTTCACAGCCAAATCGAGAACTTTTGAGTCTAATTGCCCGGGAAAAGCCCACCTCGTTGAAGGAGCTATCTGACCGGACGGGACGGGCTAAGTCCAATCTTTCGAGGACCCTAAAAACAATGGAACGGTATGGCCTTGTGCAACTTCAGAAGGGTCAGCGGGGTGTTTTAGCTCCGAGAGTTTCCTACGAAGATATCAGATTGGAAGTTCCGGTTCGTTCAAACCTAGCGCCGGCCTGAGCTTCACGCTCATCTCGTCGCCACGATTGACGACGGAGATGTGGTTCGCAAGCTGGTCTCGATGCTGCTGCGGATTGTCGCTCGGAGGCTGTTTGTCACGAGCGTTTTACAGCGAAAGCTCAGGACTTGCTCATGCCGCTCATCGGGCGCCGGGTTATGGGCAAGCGCGTGCCTCCTCCGTTCGACACGCCGCCACGCGCGCTTTATGGGGGGCCGCGATGAGCGACCGCCCGCCGACGCCTTTGCTCGACACCATCGACAAGCCCGAACAGCTGCGCGCGCTCGATCGCTCGCAGCTGAAGCCATTCGCCGCCGAGCTGCGCGCCGAGACCATCTCGGCGGTCTCGGTCACCGGCGGCCATCTCGGCGCCGGCCTCGGCGTCGTCGAATTGACCGTCGCGCTTCACTATGTGTTCGAGACGCCGCGCGACACCCTGGTCTGGGACGTCGGCCACCAGGCCTATCCGCACAAGATCCTCACCGGCCGCCGCGACCGCATCCGCACCCTGCGCCAGGGCGGCGGCCTCTCCGGCTTCACCCGCCGCGCCGAGAGCGAATACGATCCGTTCGGCGCCGCCCACAGCTCGACCTCGATCTCGGCCGCTCTGGGCTTCGCGGTCGCCAACAAGCTCTCGGGCGCGCCCGGCAAGGCGATCGCGGTGATCGGCGACGGCGCGCTGTCGGCGGGCATGGCCTACGAGGCGATGAACAATGCCCAGGCGGCCGGCAACCGGCTGATCGTGATCCTCAACGACAATGACATGTCGATCGCGCCGCCGGTCGGCGGCCTGTCTTACTATCTCGCGCGGCTGGTCTCCTCGAACAAGTATCTCACCGTCCGTCACCTCGCCCAGCGCTTCGCCCGCAAGCTGCCCGAGAGGATGCATTCGGCGGCGCGAAAGGTCGAGGAATATGCCCGCGGCTTCGCCACCGGCGGCACCCTCTTCGAGGAACTGGGCTTCTATTAGGTCGGTCCGGTCGACGGCCACAACCTCGAGGCTTTGGTCGAGGTGCTCGAAAATGTCCGCGACGCCGAGGAAGGGCCGATGCTGGTCCACGTCGTCACCAGGAAGGGCAAGGGCTACGCCCCGGCCGAGGCGGCGGCAGACAAGTATCACGGCGTCCAGAAGTTCGACGTCATCACCGGCGCCCAGGCGAAAGGCGAACCGGGGCCGCCGAGCTACACCGCGGTGTTCGCTCACGCGCTGATCGCCGAGGCGACGCGCGACGACAGGATCGTCGCGATCACCGCGGCGATGCCGTCGGGTACCGGCCTCGACAAGTTCGGCGACGCCTTTCCCGACCGCTGCTTCGACGTCGGCATCGCCGAGCAGCACGCGGTCACCTTCGCCGGCGGTCTTGCCGCGCAGGGGATGCGGCCGTTCGCCGCCATCTACTCGACCTTCCTGCAGCGCGCCTACGATCAGGTGGTCCACGACATCGCCATCCAGAACCTGCCGGTCCGGTTCGCGATGGACCGCGCCGGTCTGGTCGGCGCCGACGGCGCCACCCATGCCGGCAGCTTCGATCTCGCTTACCTCTGCACCCTGCCCAATTTCGTGGTGATGGCGGCGGCCGACGAGGCCGAGCTCACCCACATGGTCCACACCATGGCAATGCACGATATGGGCCCGATCGCGGTCCGCTATCCGCGCGGCAACGGCACCGGCGTGGCGCTGCCCGCGACGCCCGAGCGGCTCGAGATCGGCAAGGGCCGCATCGTCCGCGAAGGCAAGAAGGTGGCGATCCTGTCATTGGGCACGCGCCTCGAGGAAGCCCTGAAGGCCGCCGACCGGCTCGACGGCCGCGGCCTGTCCACGACCGTCGCCGACCTGCGCTTCGCCAAGCCGCTCGACACCGCCCTGATCCGGCGGCTGGCGGCCGGCCACGAGGTCATCGTCACCATCGAGGAAGCCTCGATCGGCGGGCTCGGCGCCCACCTGCTCACACTGGTCAGCGACGAAGGGCTGATCGACGGCGGCCTCAGATTGAGGACGATGCGCCTGCCCGACCGCTTCATCGATCACGACAAGCCCGAAAAGCAGTATCGGGAAGCCGGGCTCGACGCCGACGGCATCGTCGATACGGTGCTCAAGGCCTTGCGGCACAACAGCCCGGGCTTTGAGGAGGGCGTGCGGGCCTGAACCGAGGAAAGGGGGTAAGCATGATGAAGAGGGTCGTGATCGCGGGTCTGATCGCCGGCCTGGCAATGTTCGTCTGGGAAAGCTTCACCCACATGGCGATGCCGCTCGGCAAGGTCGGCATGTCGCCGCTGCCCGACGAAATGGCGGTGCGCGAGGCGCTCGCCGCCTATATCGGCACCGCCGACGGCCTCTATTTCTTTCCCTGGATGGAAGAGATGGGCACGCCCCCGCCGGGTCCCTGGGGCCTGCTCGTTTTTCATCCTGAGTGGAATTTCAGCTGGTCGACGCTCGGCTGGGAGGCGCTCACCCACCTCATTCAGGGGCTCACGCTGGCGTTTATCGTCAGCCTCGCCGCCGCGGCGAGCTTCGCGCGGCGTTTCGCGCTGGCGCTGCTGGTCGGCGTCATCGCCGCAATCGCCGTGCCCCGCCCTCCTTCACCATCTGGTACGGCTTCCCGCCCGCCTACACCGCCGTGCAGATGTTCGTCGCGTTCGGCGACTATGTCCTCGCCGGCCTGGTGGTGGCGTGGCTGGTCAGGCCGCAGGCGGTTTCACCGGCGGGCTAAAGGGGGCCGGCCTGAACGAAATTCGGTCACCTTTCTCGCTGCACAAACGCGTCGCCAGCTTCGGCTATGCTTTGCGTGGACTGCGGCATTTCGCTGCAACCGAGCATAATGGCTGGATCCACGCCGGAGCTACGGCCGCGGTCGTGGTTACCGGCATCCTGTGCCGGCTCACCGCCAACGAATGGCTCTGGATCGTGCTGGCGATCGTTCTGGTTTGGCTTGCGGAAGCACTGAACACGGCCATCGAGCGGCTGGCCGATGCCGTCACACTTGAGCCCAATGACAATATTCGCTTCGCCAAGGACGTCGCTGCCGGCGCGGTGCTGATGGCTGCCATCGCCGCCGTCGCGATTGGTCTGGTCATATTCGGCCCCCGGTTGCTGGCATTGATGGCTTGATGGCCGCGGCCTGGGGAGACCAAGAGGAAATCTCGCCCGACGGCCGCCTCGCCGTCCGCTGGGCCTATGATAGCGGGCTCGGCAACGTCGAATATCGCAAGCCCGAGCTGAGCGATGTGGTGACGGGCGAGACTTTGTTCGACCTCGCCGACGATGCCTTCGACTGCCAGATCGAATGGCTGCCGGACGCTCGACTGGTGCTCCATGCCGCGCGCCAGTCCGGCCCGGCGGCACGTTTGCTGGTCGATCCGGCGCGCCGCAGCTTCGCGCCGCTGGCGTCCGGCGTCCCTTCGCTGGAGCCGGCCGGGGCGAGCCTGCCGCTTGCTGAGCTGCGCACCTGGCTCGCGGGCCGGCTCGAAACCTGACAAGTCGGGCCGGCAAATGACTTGAGGGCTATCCGGCGAGCCCGATGACCAGCGCCAGCGCCTCGTCGAGCCTGGCGACGTCCCCCTCATCGAGACGGCCGATCAGCTGTCGGCACCGATCCCGCCGTGTCGCGGTCACCTTGTCGGCCATGATGGCGCAAGCGGAGCGGAGACCGTTCGTGTCGCTCGGTTCCACCTGAACCCTGGCCGGGCCGATGGTGGCGAGATCGGAGGTCAAGGGACACACCAGGATCGAGTCGACACCGGCGAGACGATCCGACTGGACGATGACGGCTGGCCGGGGCTTTCCATAATCGCCGGCAAGCGCCACCGTAACCAGGTTGCCGCGCCTCAGTCTGGGTCGGGCCACAGCTCGACGGCGTTCGTTTCGGACCAGCGCAGGACTTCGGCCTCGCCCGGCGACGCATTGATCGCCGTGATTTGCCGATCCAGCCTGTCCTGGAAGCCCGGAGCGTTGACGTCGGGCACCCACAGGCGAAGCTCGCGAAGGCCCTGGGCCTTTTTGCGAGCGCGGTAGCGCGCAAACTTGCTTGGCTTGTTCACGCGTGAGAAGGTAGCGCGCAACCGCCGCCCGAGCAAGGAACGACATGGCAAAAGTCCGCGCCGACCAGTTGCTCGTCGATCGCGGCCTGGCCGAGAGCCGCAACCGCGCCTCGGCGCTGATCCTCGCCGGCCTGGTCTTTTCCGGCTCGCAGCGCATCGACAAGCCAGGCCAGCAACTGGCGGGCGAAGCCGCGCTCGAAGTGAAGGGTCGCGATCATCCCTACGTCTCGCGGGGCGGCCTCAAGCTAGCGCACGCGCTCGATTTCTTCGGCTGGGACGTCGCCGGCGCGGTCGCGCTCGACATCGGCGCCTCGACCGGCGGCTTCACCGAGGTGCTGCTGCGCCGCGGCGCGCGACAGGTGTTCGCGGTCGATGCCGGCACCAACCAGCTCGCCTGGTCGCTGCGCAACGATCCGCGCGTCATCGTCCATGAGAAGACCAATGCCCGCTTCCTCGATGCGTCGATCGTCACCGCGCCGGTCGACATCGTCACCTGCGACGCGAGCTTCATCGGCCTCGCCAAGGTGCTGGATCGCGCGCTCGATCTCGCCAGGCCCGGCGGCCGCCTCGTCGCCCTCGTCAAGCCGCAGTTCGAGGCGCAGCGGCACGAGATCGGCAAAAGCGGGGTGGTGCGCGATGCCGCCGTCCACGCGCGGGTCTGCGGCGAAATTGCCGCCTGGCTGCAATCGCGCGGCTGGCACGTTGAAGGGGTGACGCCCAGCCCGATCACCGGCCCGCAAGGCAATATCGAATTCCTGGTCGGCGCGACGCGGCGCGCCTGAGAAAGGAATGAGGTTGCCGCCGCCGCCGCCGCCAAGGTAGCGCTCCCTAAATGACCGGACTCGCCTCGCGCTCGCAATTGTGGATGGGCCTCTTGCGCTGGGCACTGGTCACCGTCCCCTCGGCCGTCCTGCTCGCCAGCCTGTCGCTGCGGCTGGCCGGCTCGCCGCTGCCGCTCGAATGGGCGGCGATCTATGCCCTGCTCGGCCTGTCGCTGGCGATCCTGCTCCACGCCCGCGGCGCGCGCCGCCGCCGCCTCGCGCTCGGCCTGTTCCTGCTGCTGCTGGCGTGGAGCTATTCCGCCTTCCTGCTCGCCGGCCTGCCGGACGATTTTCACTTCATCCTGGTGGCGGCGATGCTGGCGCTTGGGCTTGGCCTGGCGATCCTCCTGTGGACGATCCGGCGCAGCGCGGCGCTGCTGATGCTGCCGTTCCTGGTCATGCTCGGCATGATCCTGGCGACCCATCCGCGATCGGGCGTGGAACTTGAGGTCCGGCCAGGCGATACCGATATTGCGGTCGAGCCTTCTTGAGGGAGACGCAAGATGCAGTCGCAAAACCGCCTGTTCGACGATTTCGTCAAGGTGATGAACGGCGCCGCCGGCACGCTTGCCGGCATGACCCGCGAGGCGCAGGGCGCGATGCAGGAGCGATTCAAGGAATGGGTCGCCGGCATGGATTTCGTCACCCGCGACGAGTTCGAGGCCGCCCGGGCGATGGCCGTGTCCGCGCGCGAGGAATGCGATCGCCTGCGCGCGCGCATCGATGCGCTCGAGGCGTCCGGCCCGGCGGCGGCCGGCGCCGCCCCGTCCCGGCCCGGCCCGGCGCGCCGCCGCAAGCCATCCGACAAGAATTAAGTTCTCCTCCGCGCCGCCGGAATATCCACAACAATATTTCACATGGGCGCGGCTGATTCTTGCGCTTCGCCGGTCAAGGCGGCAGATTCGCCAAGGAACAGAAAAGGACCGGCGGGCTCACACATGGACATGGACGAATATCGGCTCGAGCGTGAGGACAGCGCGCCGATCGACATGCTGGAGCAATATTTCTCGGCGCTCGGCTGGGCCTTTGAGCGCAATGGCGACGATGAAATCGTGTCCAATTTCCAGGGCAGCTGGACGCAATATGAATTGCGCGCGATCTGGCGCGAGGAAGATCATGTCCTCCAGTTCATCGCGCTTCCCGATATTCGCGTTGTCGCCGACAAGCGCGAGGCGACCTATGAGACAATTGGGCTGATCAACGAGCAGCTCTGGCTCGGCCATTTCGAATTGTGGTCGGCGTCGGGACTGGTGCTGTTCCGTCACGCCGCCTTGCTCGAGGGCGAAGGCGGCTCGTCTTTGACGCTGCAGCAGGCCGAGACCCTGGTCGAGGCGGCGATCGAGGAATGCGAACGCTTCTACCCGGTGTTTCAGTTCGTGCTGTGGGCCGGCAAGACGCCGCAGGAAGCGATCGCCGCGGCGCTGATCGAGACCCAGGGCGAGGCGTAGCAAGGTTCTCCCTCTCCCCGAGGGGAGAGGGTCGGGGTGAGGGGGTTACACTCCCATTCGCTTGAGCAATCCCCCCTCACCCGCTCCGCTTAGCGGCAGTCCCTCTCCCCACCGTGGAGATGGGATTTTATAGGTCACC
>JBQTJR010000132.1:0-10736 GCA_052386895.1 Sphingosinicella sp. | reverse complement strand
CTAGAGCGGGATGACGCTTGAGTGAATCGTGGGGATTCCCCTGGGGTTCAAAGTCTGATTCAAGCTGTTGGCTGGGTTGGAGGCCGGCAGCGATGACCCGACCTTATTCGATGGATTTGCGCGAGCGGGCGGTGGCGCGTGTGCTGGCGGGGGAGAGTGTCCGTTCGGTGGCGGCCGCCTTGAGCATCAGCGCCGCAAGCGTGGTGCGCTGGTCGCAGCGGCATCGGCGGACCGGCAGCGCCGCCCCTGGCAAGATCGGCGGGCACCGGCGGCCGGTCCTTGGCGCCCACCGGGCCTGGCTGCTCGAGCGGGCGACGCGCGACTTCACCCTGCGCGGCCTGGTCGGCGAGCTGGGCGAACAGGGGGTCAAGGTCGACTACGTGCAGGTCTGGCGGTTCGTCCATGCCGAAGGGCTGAGCTTCAAAAAAAGCGTTCTTCCCGCCGAGCAGCTGCGGCCGAAGATCGCGCGGCGCCGGGCGCAGTGGCGCAAGTACCAGAACCGGCTTGATCCCGCCCGCCTGGTCTTCGTCGACGAAACCTGGGCGAAAACCAACATGGCGCCGTTGCGCGGCTGGGCGCCGGTCGGCCAGCGCCTCAACGCCAAAGTCCCTTACGGCCACTGGCGCACGATGACCTTCATTGCCGCCCTGCGTCACAACCGGATCGACGCGCCGTTCGTCTTCGATCAGCCGATCAATGCGGTCAGCTTCACCGCCTGGGTGGAGCAGCAGCTCGCCCCGACGCTGGCCCCGGGAGACATCGTCATCATGGACAATCTCTCCAGCCACAAGCGGCCGGCGATCAGAACCGCGATCCGGGCCAGAGGGGCGCGGCTCCTCTACCTCCCACCTTACAGCCCAGACCTAAACCCGATCGAGCAGGTCTTCGCTAAGCTCAAGCATCTCCTGCGCGCCGCCGCCGAACGAACCAGCCAAGCGACCTGGCAACGCATCGGCACAATCCTCGAACGCTTCCCACCGCAAGAGTGCGCCGCATACCTCAAAAACTCAGGCTACGGTGCAACGTAATGTCATCAGACTTCTAGCGCGGCAGCCCGACCGCGCGGTAGGCGGCCGCAAGCGTCGGCGCCGCCATTTCCCCCGCGCGTGCCGAGCCCTCAACCAGGATCTTCTCGACGGCTCCGGGCTCGGACCGGAATTTCTCAAGTCTTTCGCGGATCGGCCGCAGCGTGGCGACCAAGAGGTCGGCCAGCGCCGGCTTGAAACTGCCGAAACCCTGGCCGGCAAATTGCTCGAGCACCTGTTGCGGCGAACGGTCGGCCAGCGCCGCATAGATGGTCACCAGGTTGCGCGCTTCCGGCCGGCCGTCGAGCGCTGCTTCGTTGTCCGGCAGCGGCGCCGGATCGGTCTTGGCCTTGCGCAACTTGAGCGCGATCGCATCGTCATCGTCGTCGAGGTTGATGCGGCTCATTTCGGAAGAGTCGGATTTCGACATCTTGGCGGTGCCGTCGCGCAGCGACATCACCCGCGCCGCGGTTTCGCCGATATGCGGCTCGGGCAAGGTGAACAGATCGACATTGTAGTCGGTGTTGAACTTGGTCGCGATGTCGCGGATCAGCTCGATATGCTGCTTTTGGTCCTCGCCGACCGGCACGTGGGTGGCGTGGTAGAGCAGGACATCGGCCGCCTGCAGGACCGGGTAGGCGAACAGGCCGACGCTCGAGCCTTCCTTGTTCTTGCCCGATTTCTCCTTGAACTGGGTCATGCGGTTGAGCCAGCCGATCCGCGCCGTGCAGCTCAATAGCCAAGCCAGTTCCGCGTGTGCCGGCACGCGCGCATGATTGAACAGTACCACCTTCCCCGGATCGACGCCGCAAGCAATCAGCGCCGCCGCCATGCCGTTGATGTTAGTCCGCAGCTCATCGGGATCGACATAGACGGTGACGGCGTGAAGGTCGGCGATGAAGATCAGGCACTCCGCCTCGTGCTGCATGGTTACCCAGCGCCGGATCGCGCCGAGATAATTGCCGAGGTGGAGGCTGCCGGTCGGCTGGATTCCCGATACGACTCTCATCATCCCTTCCGTCGCCTCACCAGTTCGAGGAAATCGTCTTTCTCGACACCGCCGAGCAGCCAGGCCAGGCTGAAATAGGCGGCGGCGCCGGCGCCGACCAGCACCGAGATGCCGATCAGCCGCTCGCTGGCCGAGCCGAAGAAAAGGTCGGCCATTGGCAATCGCAAGGCGAACAGGATCGCCGCCATCGCCAGCGCCGCCAGCAGCTGCCTCACCAGCCGAGCCGCGAGCACGCCGCGGATGTGGAAATGGCCGCGACGGTGGAGGATCGAATAAAGCAATATCGCCTGCAGCCAGGCACCGCCGGCGGTGACCGCGGCCAAGCTGTAGATGCCGATGAACGGGATCAGGGCGAAATTGGCGACAACGCTGCCGGCGAGCACCGCCATCGCGATCCGCACAGGCGTGCGCACATCCTTGCGCGCGTAAAAGCCGGGGGTGAGCACCTTGACCAGGACGTAGCCGGGCAGGCCGATGACCAGCACCGCCAGCACGTTGGCGGTAATCGTCGCGTCTGCCACGGTGAAGCGGCCGCCCTGGAAAAGGGCGCCGATGATCGGCCCGGCCGCGACCGCCAACGCCAGCGTCGCCGGCAGTGTCAGCAGCATCGACAGCTCGAACGCACGGGACTGGATGCGCTCGGCCTCGCCTTCCTGGCTGCGGTCGATCGCGCGGCTGATCGAGGGCAGGATGGCGGTGCCTAGGGCAGTGCCGATGATCGACAACGGCAGCTGGTTCAGCCGGTCGGCATAATTGAGATAGGCCATCGCGCCCTCGCCGAGCCGCGAGGCGAAGAAACCGTAGAAGAACTGGCTGATCTGGTAGACGCCGGCGGCGAAGGTCGCGGGAAGCACAAGCACCACCAGTTCCCTGACACTCGCCGTCATTTTCGGACGGCGGAAGAAATGCAGCTTCACGCCCGCCCGTCGCGCGCTTTGCCAGCAGAAACCGAATTGCAGCACGCCGCCGGCCAGCACCGCCAGCGCCATCGCTCGCACCGTCTCGATGCCGCCTTGCGGCATCACCAGCAAGGCGACGATCAAGGCGAGGTTGAGCAATGCGGGCGCGAACGCCGCTATTGCGAAGCGCATCAGCGAGTTGAGCACGCCCGACAGGAAGGAAACCAGGCTGATCAGCACCAAATAGGGGAAGGTGATCCGCGTCAGCTCGACGGTGAGTTCGAACTTGCCCGGTGTTTGCTGATACTCGGACGCCATCAGCCAGACGAAGCCCGGCATGATGATCTCGAACAGCAAGGTGACGAGCATGAGGGTCGGCAGGAACACGGCCAGCACTTCGTTGGAGAAGCGCTCGGCATCGATCATGCCACCCTCGTTGTTGAGTCGGCGGCTGAATAAGGGGACAAATCCGGAGGCAAACGCGCCTTCGCCGAACAGTCGGCGGAAGATGTTGGGGATCAGGAACGCGATCAGGAAGGCGTCGTTGGCATGGCTGGCACCCAGTACGCGCGAGCCGATCATGTCACGCGCGAAACCGAGCACGCGGCTGACCATTGTAAGGCCGCCGATCGTGCCGGTTGCCTTGATCAGGTTCATTGCGTCCCGCGTCCCCTACGCCTGACCGGTCACGTCTCCGGCCTGGCCTCCCGTCGCCTCGGCCTGCTGGTGCGCCGCGCGCTGCAAATAGAGACCGGCAAAATCGATCGGATCGAGCAGCAGCGGCGGGAAACCGGCATTGACGGTCGCGTCGGCAATGATCTGGCGCGCGAACGGGAACAGCAGACGCGGCGCTTCCGCCAGCAGAAAGGGCTGCAACTGGTCGGGGCCGATATTCTTGAGCGCGAACAGGCCGCCGTAGAGCAGCTCGATCTGGAAGGCGGTTCCTTCGTCCGCCTTGGCGTTAACTTCGATCTTGAGCACCACTTCGTGCAGGTCCGGGCCCACATTCTGGGACCCGATATTGAACTGAAGGTCCATCTTCGGCTGGCTCTTCCACTGGAAGACGGCCGGTGCGCTCGGGTTCTCGAACGACAGGTCCTTCACATATTGGGCGATGATTCCGACCTGTGCCAGGCTGTCGCTGGCGGTTGCGTCCGGCTGATCTCCGCCGTTCGCGCCTTCTTCCTTGGCCACTTGGTGCAATCCCTTGAATATTCGTGAAAAAGGCCGCGCCCGCCGCCGAATGCGAACGGCGCGGCTGCGGCATCGGGGCGGTAGCAGCCGGCCGGCAGCGGCGCAACATCCGCCACCCTGGTTCGTTGCCCCGGCGCGCATTTGAATAGCCGACTCATCGCGCCTATGTAGGATCTCGGAGATGGACGTGACCGTCGGAATCGTGCTGCTGGCAATGATTGCGCTGTTCGTGGCGCTGCGGCTTTATGCCGTCCTCGGCCAGCGCACCGGTCACGAGCAAAGGCCGCTGACCCGGCCGGAAGCCGGGCCGGAAGCGGGTCCCGCAGTGCCGGCACCCGAAGTCAAAGACAGCATACCGGAACCCAGCGGGTTGGCGTTCGAGCAAGCGGCTGCGTCGGGTATTCGCGCGATCATCTCGGCTGATCCAGGTTTCGACGTGTCCCGCTTCCTCGAAGGCGCGCAAGGCGCTTATCGCATGATCCTCGAGGCGTTCTGGAAGGGCGAGCGCGATGAGCTGGCTCGGCTGGCCGACGACGATGTGCGGAAAGCCTTCGAGCGCGCGATCGACGAGCGCGAGGCAGCCAGCCAGACGCTCGACAACCGGCTGGTGGCGATCGAACGGGCTTCGATCGAAGATGCACGGCTCGACGGCCGCCTCGCCGAGATCGACGTGCGGTTCGAGGCGTTTGTTGTCGCGGTGACGCGCAATGCGGAGGGCGAGGTAGTCGCTGGCTCGATGTCCGACGCCATCCCCACCCACGACGTCTGGTCCTTCCGCCGCGATCTCAACAGCCGCGATCCCAACTGGCTGTTGGTGGAAACGGGCGAAGCCGGCTGATTTCCGCCCGATCGCCCGCTAAGAGCGGGCGATGGTGCGGGCGATCCCACTGCAGATCCTTATTGCGCTGTCTATGCTGCTTGCCGGTTGCGTCCACGCGCCGTCGCCCCAGTCCCAAACGTCGCCTGCAACGCCGGCGGCGGCCGGGCCAGCTCCTCAACCGCTGCCAATTCCGGAACCACCACCACCGCTGGCCAATGCCATCGCCGCCGGAATCCTCGCCGGACCATCGCTGACGAATCTCGAACTCGGCCGGGACGCCGCCGACCGGGCGTTGCGCGCCTTCCTGATAAGCTGCCCGGATCTGTTGCGGCGCGCCGACGGCTCCGGCCTGACCCAGCCGCAAGACTGGCGGGCGGCATGCGCGTCGGCGGCCGGCTGGCCGGCAGCGGGGGGCGGCGGCTTCTTCCGCACCTTCTTCGATGCCGTCCAGGTCGGCGACGGCCGCGCCTTTGCCACCGGCTATTACGAGCCGGAAATCATGGGCTCGCGCCCGCGGCGTCCCGGCTACGAAGTGCCGGTCTATGCCAAGCCGCCCGATCTGCTCGACGCCGACCCGGCGACCGGCGAGCGCCGGCGCGGCCGGCTCGACGCCGCCGGTCGCTTCGTCCCTTACTTCGAACGCGGCGATATCGAGGACGGGGCGCTCGCCGGGCGAGGCCTCGAAATCGCCTGGGCAGCCGACGGGATCGAGTTCTTCTTCCTCCAGATCCAGGGGTCGGGGCGGCTGCGCCTGCCCGATGGCTCGGTGATGCGGATCGGCTATGCCGGGCAGAACGGCCGCGAATATGTCGCGATCGGCCGGCTGCTGCGTGAGCGCGGGCTGCTGACCTCACCGGTGACGATGCAGGCCGTGGTCGCCTGGCTGCGCGCCAATCCCTCAGCCGGGCGGGCACTGATGCGTGAGAACAAGAGCTACATTTTCTTCCGAGAGCTGACCGGCCCCGGCCCGCTGGGTTCGCTCGGGCGGCCGGTGACGCCGCGCGCCAGCGTCGCCGCCGATCCCTTGTTCGTGCCGCTGGGGGCGCCTGTGCTGCTCGTCGAAATGGACAATGCGCGCGCCGACGGTCTGTGGGTGGCGCAGGATACCGGCGGTGCGATTCGTGGCCCCAACCGGTTCGATACCTTCTGGGGCGCTGGCGCCGAGGCGGCGACGATCGCCGGCGGCATGAGCGCCCGTGGCCGCGCCTGGCTGCTGTTGCCGCGCGCGATCATCGCCCGCCATGCCACGCCGACTCAACCCTGACGAGCAAAGACTGTGGCAACAGGTCGCCGGCACCGCCCGGCCGCTGGCGGGCCGGGAGCAGGTTGAGCTGCCGCCAGCCAGCTCGCCTGCTGTTGTCAGTCGAGCCTCTTCTTCGCTGCCTTCCGCTTCGAAAAAGCCTGGAGCGACGCTCGATTCGACCTGGGACCGCCGCCTGGTCCGCGGCCGGATCGCACTGGACGCGGTGGTCGACCTTCACGGCCACAGCCTCGCCAGCGCCCATGCCCCGCTCGAAGCCGCGATCGCCCTGGCGCACGCCTCGGGAAAGCGGCTGCTGCTCGTCGTCACCGGCAAGCCACGCAGCGAGGGCGAGCGCGGCGGCCGCGGCGCGATCCGCGCCCAGGTCGGCGACTGGCTGGCGACCTCGCGTCACGCCGGGGCGATCGCGGCGGTGCGTCCGGCGCACCAGCGCCATGGCGGCGCCGGGGCGTTCTACCTGATCCTCAGGCGGCCAAGGCAGCGCGGATGACCCGCGCATAGATGCGGGCAAGCGCCTGGATGTCGGCGACGGCGACTGCCTCGTCGACCTTGTGCATGGTCGCGTTGGGCAGGCCGAAATCGACCACCGGGCACAATGCGACCAGGAAACGCCCGTCGGAAGTGCCGCCATGGGTGGAGAGGCGCGGGGTCAATCGCGTCTCGGCTTCGATCGCCGCCGCGACGATGTCGTAGATCGGCCCGGGCGGGGTGAGAAACGCCTCGCCGGAAATCCGTGCCTCCACCGTAGCGCCGGCCGCGGCCCGCTGGACGGTTTCGCGCACCATCGCGACAAGATCCTCGCCGCGATGGAGATTGTTGAAGCGGATGTTGAGCTGCAGCCGGGCCGAGCCGGGGATCAGGTTGGTGGCGTGGCTGCTCGTCTCGACGGCGGTGATTTCAAGGTTGGACGGCTCGAAAGCCTCGCTGCCATCATCGAGGTGCAGGCCCTCGAGCGCGTCAATCAGCCGGCTGAGCTTGGGCACCGGATTGTCTGCCCGTTGCGGATAGGCGACGTGGCCCTGCACACCCGGCAGATCGATCCACATGTTGACCGAGCCGCGCCGGCCGATCTTGACGATGTCGCCGAGGCGGTCCTCGCTGGTCGGCTCTCCGATCAGGATCATGTCCGGCACCAGGCCGCGCTCGCGGATATGCTCGATCAAGGCCGGCGTGCCGAACGTAGCCGGGCCTTCCTCGTCGCCGGTAATCACCAGGCTCAGCCGGCCTGGCAGGCCAGTGGTTTCGGCGGCGGCCGCGGCAAAGGCGGCAATCGCGCTTTTCATGTCGGCCGCGCCGCGCCCGTGCAGCATCTGGCCGCGAATTTCCGGCCCAAACGGATCGCTTGCCCAGCCCAGGCCCGGAGGAACGACATCGAGGTGACCGGCAAAGGCGAAATGCGGCGTTCCTTCGCCGCGCGTGGCAAACAGATTCTCGACCGGCCCGTCCGGCGCTTCGCCGGCCACGAAGCGATGGACATCAAATCCGATCGACAGCAAAGCGGCTTCGAGAATTTTGAATACGTCCCCGCGCGCCGGGGTGACGCTGGGGCAGGCGATGAGTTTGGTCGCCAGGCCGACCGGGTCGAGGGGCATGCCCGCTCCGTCGCTCGCACGGCGCCCCAAGTCCAGCTAGACTTTGCCCGGGAGGACGTTGCGATGCCGAAGCTGGACCTGGAGCGGATCGAGCCAACGAACCGCACCGGCTACCCGACGCCCTACGCGGCGTCGATGACAAAACGCCACTACCGCAAGCTCGGCGAGGCGGTGGGATTCGAGGATTTCGGGGTCAGCCACGTTCGCCTCGAACCCGGCGGCATCTCAAGCCAGCGCCATTGGCACGAGGCCGAGGACGAGTTCGTGGTGATGCTCGAAGGTGAGGCGGTGCTGGTCGAGGACGAAGGCGAGACGGTTTTGCGTGCCGGCGATTGCGCCACGTTCCTCAAGGGCGTTGCCAACGGTCATCACCTGGTCAACCGCGGCGATGCGCCCTGCGCCTTTATCGCCATCGGCAAGCCGGCGGCGAGCGATTGCCACTATCCCGACATCGACATGCGGTTCGATGCCGCCGCCAGCCGTTACGTCCACCGCGACGGCAGCGACTATTGAAGCCGTCGCTCAGGCCGGCTGCGGCTCCTCATACTGCTCGATCACCCAAGGTTCCTCGTTGGCGGCGGCGAGCCATTCCTGCATCCAGGCATGGTCGAGCATGGTTTCCATGTAGGCGGCGGCGAAACGCGGCACCGGCACCGAGTAAGTGACGAAACGGGTGACGACCGGCGCGAACATGATATCGACCGCGCCGAACGCGCCGAACAGATAGGGGCCGCCGCTGCCATGGCGGGCGCGCGCCTGCGCCCAAAGTTCGAGGATACGCAAGACCTCGGTCTTGACCGGATCGACCAGCTCGCGTGGCGGAAATTGCCTGCGCACGTTCATGGAAAGCTCGCGGCGCATGTTGGGATAGGAGGAGTGCATTTCCGCGGCCATCGACCGCGCCATGCCGCGTGCACCGTCCTCGCGCGGCCAGTAGCGTGCCCGGTCGGTCTTGTCGGAGAGCCACTCGATGATCGCCAGGCTGTCCCAGATCACGGTCTGCTCGTCCCACAGGATCGGCACCTTGCCGCCCGAAGGCGCGAACTCGTCGCCCTCGGTCCGCTTGTCCCAGTTCTCGTCGAACATCGGCACCGTGATTTCCTCGAACGGCAGCCCCGACTGCTTGACCGCCAGCCAGCCGCGCAGCGACCAGGAGGAATAGGCCTTGTTGCCGATAATCAGCTTCAGCATCGTCGCATCCGTCAGAGCCCGGCCGCCCCTATCACTGCCTCTCTCAGCGCGTCCATGCCGTCGCCGGTTTCGCCAGAGGTGGCAATGATGTCGGGGTGGGCCGCGGGCCGCCGAACGATTTCCTCCCTGATCCCTTCGACCACCAGTTCGAGCTCGCTGGGTTTCACCTTGTCGGCCTTTGTCAGCACGATGCGGTAGCCGGCCGCCGCCTCGTCGAGTAGGCTCATCATCTCGCGGTCGCTGTCCTTGAGGCCGTGGCGGGCGTCGACCAGCAGCAGGGTGAGCCGAAGCGACGAGCGCCCGCGCAAATAGTCTTCGACCAGCCGCCGCCACGACAGCACCAGCTCGCGTGGCGCCTGCGCAAAGCCGTAGCCCGGCATATCGACCAGCCGCAGCCTGGCCGGCTTGCCGATCTCGAAGATGTTGAGCAGCTGGGTCCGTCCCGGCGTGTTCGAGGTGCGGGCGAGCCGGCGGCGCTGTGCCAGCCGGTTGAGCAGGGTCGACTTGCCGACATTGGAGCGGCCGGCAAAGGCGATCTCCGGCAGATCGGTCGCGGGCAGGTCCCTGAGCGCCGGCGCCGAATTGAGAAAGCTGACCGGGCCGGAAAACAGCCGGTTGGCGCGCTCGCTGTCGCTCACCGGTTGCTTCTGCCGCGGCGCCCGCTTTTCTTGCCCTTGCGGTGGGGTGCCGGCGCGGGCGGCGGCGGGGGGGGCGGACTGGCGCGGCCAGTCAGCTCGATCGGCATCTGCATCGCCGCCTTCAAGGCGGGGTGGCGGGCATAGAGGAACCGTTGCTGGGCGATCGACAGCACGTTGTTGGTCACCCAGTAGAGCTGCAGCCCGGCGGCAAAGGTCGCCATGATGAAGGTCAGCACCCAGGGCATCAGCGCGAACACCTGCCGCTGGATCGGATCGGGCATTTGCGGGTTGAGGCGCATCTGCAGCCACATCGTCACCCCGAGCAGGATCGGCAGCACGCCGATCGCCAGGATTGCCGGCGGCTGGAACGGCAGCAGCCCGAACAGGTTGACCGGGGTCAGCGGGTCGGGCGCGGCGAGGTCGCGAATCCACAACGCGAATGGTTCGAGGCGCATCTCCACCGCCAGCAACAGCACCTTGTAGAGCGCGTAGAAGATCGGGATCTGCAGCAGGATCGGCAGGCAGCCCGCCATCGGGTTGACCTTCTCCTCCCGATAGAGCTTCATCATCTCTTCCTGGAGCTTCAACTTGTCGTCCGCGTAGCGCTCCTGCAGCGCCTTCATCTTGGGCTGCACCGCGCGCATCCCCGCCATTGAGGCGAACTGTTTCTGCGCGATCGGGAACAGCAGCAGCCGGACGATGATGGTGAGGCAGATGATCGCCACGCCGAAATTGCCGATCAGTGCGAACAGCCAGTTCAGCAATGCGAAGATGGGGATCATGAACCAGCGGAACCAGCCCCAGTCGATCGCCCGCTCGAGCGGTGTGCCGAGCGTCTCGCTGTAACGGTCGAGGAACTGCACCTCCTTGGCGCCGGCAAACAGGTGCGAGACGTAGGCGGCCTGGGCACCGGGCGCGACGATTGCCGGCGCCGCGCGGAACGAGGCCTGGAAGGCGTTGCTGGCGCGGTTGTGGGCGATGGTCGCCTCGACGTCGCTGGCCTGGTCCGGAATCACCGCCGCCAGCCAATATTGCTCGGTAAAGCCCAGCCAGCCGCCGCGGCTGGGCCGCACGCGCTGGCCAGCCTCGGCGATGTCGCTGAAGTCA
>JBQTJR010000131.1:0-22895 GCA_052386895.1 Sphingosinicella sp. | reverse complement strand
GCCGTCGGCGCGCAGGTCGCTGTGCGGCAGGGCGCTGCAATCGATCCGATAGCCAAGCTCGACCAAGGCCCGCACCGTCGAGGGGCCAAGCCCGTGCCGTCCGGCCTTGAAAATGGTCGGCCGCTCGCCGAACGCTTCGCCAATCGCCGCTGTCAACGTTTCGATCTTGGCCCGTTCGACCTCGGGGGGCAGGTTGCAGCCGTAGGAATTGCGGGCATTCACCTCCTCGACGAACGGCGGCGTCACCCAAGGATGAAGGTGGGCGCCGATCTCGGCCCGGCCCTCGTCTTTCAGCTTGCGCAGAATGGCGGCTGGTTTGGCATTGGCAGCCACTGGGTAGTCGACGACATAGGTCGGCACGATGCCGAATCGGTCGAAAATCTCGTGCGCCCGCGCTTGCGCCGCGATCGCGGAGGTCGCGGTGGCCGCCCGCGAAAAGGGCTCGTTCCAGTCGAACTCCTCTTCGGTATCGACGACGACGAGCAGTTGCGGTGGCTTCGCGGCGACGGCTGGCCCTGCCGCTGGGCGTTGGCTCGCAGGCGCCAGCATCCCGGCCCGGGGATTTCCGATGCGCAACGCCTCCGGCATGCCGCTCGCATAGCCCGTCACTGGTAAAAGAAGGGTGCGGTCTGCCCCGCTCAGACCGCTTCGGGCAGCAGATGATTCTTATACTGGTCGCGCAGGGCGGACTTGAGCAGCTTTCCGGTGGCGGTGTGCGGCAGGCTGTCGACGAACAGGATCTCGTCGGGCAGCCACCATTTCGCGACGTGGCTGCAAAGATGGTCGCGGATCTCGTCCTTGCTCACGGCACTGCCTTCCCTGCGCACCACCAGCAGCAACGGCCGCTCGTCCCATTTCGGATGCGGCACCCCGACCGCCGCCGCCTCGGCGACGCCGGCGCAGCTCATCGCCGCATTTTCCAGCTCGATCGAGCTGATCCATTCGCCGCCTGACTTGATCACGTCCTTCGCCCGGTCGGTGATCTGCATCGTGCCATCGGGGTGGATCATCGCCACGTCGCCGGTGTCGAACCAGCCTTCGGCATCGACCGCCGGTTTCTCTTCCTTGAAATACTGCCGGATCACCCAGGGCCCGCGCACCTGCAGCCGCCCCGAGCTCTCGCCGTCGCGGGGTTGCTCGTTACCGTCATCATCGACGATCCGCATCTCCACTCCGAAAGGCACCCGCCCCTGCTTGCAGACAATGTCGACCTGCTGTTCGAAGCCGAGCGATTCCCAGTTCCACGGCGGCGCGCCGACCGTGCCGATCGGCGACATCTCGGTCATGCCCCAGGCATGGCCGACGCGGATGCCGCGCTTCATGAAATATTCGATCATCGGCTTGGGCGCGGCCGATCCGCCGATCGTCACCAGCCGTAGCTTGCCGAAATCGCGGCCGCTGCTGTCCGCATATTGCATCATCCCCAGCCACACCGTTGGCACAGCGGCAGTGTGGGTGACCTCCTCCTGGTGGAGCAGGTCGCAGATCACGCTCGGCGTGTAATCGGCGGTGAACACCACCTTGCAGCCGGAGATCGGCGCCGCGAACGGCAGGCCCCACGACGCGGCGTGGAACATCGGCACGATCGGCAGCACGCAGGCCTGGCGCGACAGGTCGAACACGTCGGGCTGAACCTCGGCCATCGCGTGGATGACGGTCGAACGATGCTCGTAGAGCACGCCCTTGGGATTGCCGGTGGTGCCGCTGGTGTAGCACAGCATCGCCGGCTCGCGCTCGTCGCCCTCGACCCATCGATAGGCGTCGCTTTCACCCGCGATCAGCTTTTCAAATCCGTCTTCGCCCGCCGGCGGATCGAAGCAGAGATAATGCTCGACCGTTTCCAGACGCTCCTTCAGTTTATTAATAATGTCTTTGAACACATTGTCATAAAATAGGATTCTGTCCTCGGCATGGTTACAGATATAGACCAGCTGGTCATCGAACAGGCGCGGGTTCACAGTGTGGACGATGCCGCCCATGCCGATCGTGCCGTACCAGGCGACCATGTGGCGGCTGTGATTCATCGCCAGTGTCGCGACCCGCTCGCCTTGCTTTATCCCCAGCCGCTCGAGCGCCCGCGCCAGCTTGCGACTGTCGCGGGCGATGCCGGCCCAGTCGGTGCGGCTGGTGTTGCCGTCGGCCCAGCGCGAGACGATCTCGCGCCCCGCATGCTCGGTCTCGGCATAATCGAGTAGCCGCATGATCCTGAGCGGCCAATCCTGCATTCCGCCGAGCATTGCCCTCTCCCGCAACTGTGCGTTGGCCAATTCTATTATGAAAGACGCCGGCAGGAAATGACCAGCTAGGATACCAGCGCCAGCCGCGGCGGCTCGAGCGCCGACAGACGAACCGCGCTGACCCCCTCCAACCGGCCGAGCGCCGCGGCAAGGTCGGCGTCGACCGCGAAATCGCGACCCAGCACCAATTCGGCGGTGCCATCGTGCAGTGGCGCCCTCAATTTGATTTGGCCGTTGCCGCCCCGGCTGCCCGCCACCGCTGCCGCGATCCGCCTCACCGTCGCCGCATCCTCGGCTTCGAGCTCGATCTGCAGCCTTGCTTGGCTCGACAGATTTTCCAGGGGACGCAGCGAGCGCAAGGTGAGGCGCATCGTCTCGTCGCCCGGCCGGCGGTCGATCTCGACGTCGAGCAGCGCGCAAGTCGCGTTTTTCGCGGCCTGTTCAACCTGGCCGGCAATGCGGTCGTCGAACACCGTTGCCTCGAACTGGCCCGAGGGGTCGGATAATGTCGCGACCATGTAGCGGCGACCGCGCGCCGAGGTGCGCCAGCGTGTGTCCTCGACCAGCGCCGCTAGCGTGCCGCCGAGCCGGCTGTCGTCATGAGGCACCGTCCGTTCGGACAATTCGGCATAGGTGGCGGCGCCGTTCGACTCCACCAGGTGACGATAATTCTCCACCGGGTGGGCGGAGAAATAGAAACCGTAGCTTTCCTTCTCCTGCGCGATTGTCCTCGCCAGCGGCCATTCCTCTTGCCTCGTCATTCGCAGCGGTACGACATTGGAGCCGCCCTCGCCGAACAGCCCACCCTGGCCGCTGTCGCGCGCCTGCGCGGCACTCGCGGCGGCGGCGAGCAAGGTCTCGGCGGCGGCGTATGCCTCCGAGCGTTCGCAAATCTCGTCGAACGCACCGGCGCCGGCGAGGCTCTCCAGCTGGCGTCGGTTGAGCAAGCGGGGATCGATCCGGCCGGCAAATTCGCCAAGGCTGGCGAACGGCCCGCGCACCTCGCGCTCCGCCACCAGTTGCTCCATCGCTTTTTCTCCGACTCCCTTGAGCGCCCCGAGGGCGTAGCGGACCGCGGGGCCCTCCTCGCCATCCTCGACCGAGAATTCGGCGCGGCTGGCGTTAATCGCCGGCGGCAAGCATTGGAGCCCTGAGCGGCGCAAATCATCGACGAACATCGCCAACTTGTCGGTCTGGTCCGCATCGAAGCACATCGAGGCCGCGTAGAAAACCACCGGGTAGTGCGCCTTCAGCCAGGCGGTCTGGTAGGCGATCAAGGCGTAGCCGGCGGCATGGCTCTTGTTGAAACCGTAGCCTGCGAACTTGCCGATCAGTTCGAACAACTCTGCTGCCTTGGCGGCGTCGATGCCGTTGGCGGCGCAGCCCTCGACGAAGCGCGAGCGCTGCGCATACGTCTGCTTATTCTTCTTATTTCCCAACGCCCGGCGCAGCAGGTCTGCCTCGCCCAGGCTGTAGCCGGCCAGTACCTTGGCCGCCTCCATAACCTGTTCCTGGTAGACGAAGACGCCATAGGTTTCCTCGAGCACGTCCTTGAGCTTGGGATGGGGATAGTGGATCGGCTCGCGCCCGTTCTTGCGCGCGCCGAAACTGGCGATGTGGTCCATCGGCCCCGGCCGGTAGAGCGAAACCAGCGCGACGATGTCGTTGAAGCTGGTCGGCTTAACCGCCGCCAGCGTCCGCCGCATCCCTTCCGATTCCAGCTGGAACACCCCGACGGTGTCGCCGCGCTGCAGTAGCCGGTAAACGGTGTCGTCGTCGAGCGGCAGCCGCGCCAGGTCCACTGCGACGCCGCGCTCGCGCAGGATTTCGACCGCCTTGTCGAGCACCGACAGGGTCTTCAGGCCAAGAAAGTCGAATTTCACGAGGCCCGCCGCCTCGACCTCGTGCATCGCGAACTGGGTAACCGGCATGTCGGAGCGCGGGTCGCGGAACAACGGTACCAGTTGGTCGAGCGGGCGATCGCCGATCACCACTCCTGCGGCATGGGAGGAGGCGTGCCGCGGCAGCCCATCGAGCTTCATCGCCAGGTCGAACAGGCGGCGGACCTCGTCGTCGCCGCGATAGACCTCGGCCAGTTCCGGCACGCCGTCGAGCGCCCGGCCCAATGTCCAGGGGTCGGTCGGATGGCTGGGAATCAGCTTGGCGAGGCGATCGACCTGGCCATAGGGCATTTGCAGCACCCGGCCGGTGTCCTTGAGCACCGCTCGCGCCTTCAGCTTGCCGAAGGTGATGATCTGGGCGACGCGGTCGGTGCCCCATCTTTCCTGGACGTAGCGGATCACCTCGCCGCGGCGGGTTTCGCAAAAATCGATGTCGAAATCGGGCATCGATACCCGTTCCGGGTTGAGAAATCGCTCGAACAGCAATCCTAGCTCGATCGGATCGAGGTCGGTGATGGTCAGCGCCCAGGCGGTGATCGAGCCAGCGCCCGAGCCGCGGCCCGGCCCGACCGGTATGTTGCGCTGCTTCGCCCATTTGATGAAGTCGGCGACGATCAGGAAATAGCCGGCAAAACCCATGCGAATAATGATCTCGAGCTCGTAGCTCAGCCGCTCGACGTAGGCCTGTCGCCGCTCTGCGCCGGCCTCTCCGAAATCGGCCAGCCGCTGGTCCAGACCCAGGCGCGCATCGGCGCGCAATCGTTCCGCTTCCTCGTCGGCATCGACAGCGGTGCGCGGCAGGATCGGCGCCCGCCGCGGCGCACCGAACGCGCAGCGCTTGGCGATTACCGCACTATTGGCGATCGCTTCGGGCAGGCCGGCGAACAAGGCGCGCATTTCGGCCGCCGGCTTCAGCCAGGCCTCGGGCGACGAACGGCGGCGGTCGCTGCGGACGATCTGGCTCGACTGGGCGATGCACAGCAAGGCGTCGTGCGCTTCGTGAAAGGCCGGATCGGCAAAGGCGGCGGGGTTGGTCGCGACCAGCGGCAGTTTGCGCGCGAATGCAAGATCGATCAGCCGGGCTTCGGCGTCCTGCTCGACAGGGTCGCCGCGCCGGCTCAATTCCACATAGAGGCGGCCGGGAAACAAGGCCTCCAGGCGCTCGGCCCAGGCCAAGGCGGCGCTCTCCTGACCCTCGGCCATCGCCCTTGCCAGAGCGCCTTCACCACCGGCGGTGAGCGCGATCAGCCCGTCGGTGCGGCCGGCCAGCGCCTCGAACGGCACGTGCGGCTCGAGCTCGAGCGGCCGGTCGAGATGCGCCTGCGAAACCAAGGAGCAGAGATTGGCATAGCCCCGCTCGTCCTGGACGTAGAGCGCCAGCCAGTCGATCTGGAGCGAGGACGCCTGGCCGCGCTCGGGCGCCGCAAGCCCGAGCAGGGTGGCAATGATCGGCTGGATACCGTTCGCCAGGCAGGCCTCTGTGAACGGCATCGCCGCATAGAGGCCGTTGCGGTCGGTCAGCGCGGCCGCCGGGAATTCGAGCGCTTTCGCCCGCTCGGCCACCACCACCGGGTCGATTGCCCCTTCGAGCATCGAATAGCAGGAGAAAATGCGCAGCGGGACGAAAGGCGCGTCGGTCATCGTTCTCCGTTATGGGAGGCCAAGCGGAAGCGGAAAAGCGCCGAAATCGGCTTTTCCACACCATTTGTTCGTGTTTGAAGGGAAAGATGCCGGAGTTCAGCAACAACTGGTTCGCCGTCCAGGGCCGGCCCTTCTGGGAGGGCCTGTTCGCCCAGCTCAAGTGGACCGACGGCCGCCCCCTCAAGGTGATCGAAATCGGCTGCTACGAAGGCCAGTCGACCGTCTGGATCCTGGAAAAGCTGCTGAACCACGCGGACAGCGAGATTCACTGCATCGATCCGTTCATCGGTGTCCCCGAGAGCGAGGTTACCGGCGAAGCGACCCGCCGCCGCTTTGAAAGCAACGTCGCCGAATGCGCCAATGCATCCAAGGTGCGGCTCCATGCGACGATGTCGCGCAACGCGCTCATCGAGCTGGGTATGTCCGGCTACCGCGCCGATTTCATCTACGTCGACGGCGACCATCGCGCGCCCGGGGTGCTGGAAGACATGGTGCTTGCCTTCCCGCTGCTCGCGGTCGGCGGGCTGATGATCTGCGACGATTATGTCTGGATTGCCGAGCATATGGGCGGGCTCGGGCGGGGCAAGGAGAACCCGATAAACTCGCCGAAAATGGCAATCGACGCCTTCGTCAACATCCACTTGCAGAAGATCAGCCTGGTCAAGGGGCCGGTGACCCAGTTCGCATTCATGAAGCGGGCCGATTAGCCATTACTCTATCACGCCCTCGTGCAGCTTCAGCACCCGGTCCATCTTCACCGCCAGCCGTTCGTTGTGGGTCGCGACCAAGGCGGCGCTGCCCTGCTCGCGCACCAGCGCGAGGAACTCGCCGAACACTAGGTCGGCGGTACCCTCGTCGAGATTGCCGGTCGGCTCGTCGGCCAGCACCAGCACCGGCCGGTTGGCAAGTGCGCGCGCCACGGCCACCCTTTGCTGCTCGCCGCCGGACAGCTTGCTTGGCCGATGCTCGAGGCGTTCGCTCAGTCCCAGCGCCGCGAGCAGGATCTTCGCCCGCTCGCGCGCCGGCCCGGTCTCGGCGCCGAGCACCAGCTGCGGCAGCACGACATTTTCGAGCGCGGTAAAATCGGGCAGCAAATGGTGAAACTGGTAGACGAATCCCAAGGTCTCGCGCCGCACCCGCGTGCGGTTGGCGTCAGAGAGCTCGGCGACTTCCTCGCCAGCGATCCGGATCGAGCCCTCGAAGCCACCCTCGAGCAATCCCACCGCCTGCAGCAGGGTCGACTTTCCCGATCCCGAGGGACCGAGCAAGGCGACGATCTCGCCGCTCCTGATGTCGAAATCGATGCCGCGCAGCACGTCGATCCGCACGCCGGCCTGCTCGAAGCTGCGTTTGAGGCCGCGCGCCTCGAGCACGCTCGCCTTGCGCTTACTCATAGCGCAGCACCTGCACCGGGTCTGTGCTTGCCGCTTTCCATGCCGGGTAGAGCGTGGCGAGGAAGCTCAGGGTGAGCGCCATCGCCACGATTGCGAATACCTCGACCGGGTCGGTCTTGGCCGGCAGCTCGGTCAAAAAACGCACCGAAGGGTCCCACAGATTCTGCCCGGTCGCCCACTGGACGAAGCGGACGACCGCCTGCCGGTAGAACAGGAACACCGCGCCGAGCACCAGGCCGGCCAGAATGCCGAGCACGCCGATGGTGACGCCGACCGTGACGAAGACTTTCATCAACGACTGGCGAGAGGCCCCCATTGTCCGCAGGATGGCAATGTCGCGGGTCTTGGCACGCACCAGCATGATCAAGGATGACAGGATGTTGAAAACCGCCACCAGCACGATGATCGAGAGCACGACGAACATCGCCACCCGCTCCACCTGCAGCGCCTCGAACAAGGCCGAGTTCATCGATCGCCAGTCGTTGACGATGGCGCGGCCGGCAAATTCGTCGCTCAACGGGGCGAGGATCTCGCGCACCCGGTCGGCATCGGCCGTCTCAACCTCGATCATGCCGACCGCGTCGCCCAGCATCAGGTAATTCTGCGCCTCCTCGATCGGCATCACCACGAACGCGCGGTCGAAATCGTAAAGGCCGACCTCGAAAATGGCGGCGACGCGATAGTCGACGATCCGAGGCACCGTTCCGAACGGTGTCGTCCTGCCCTGCGGGCTGATGATGGTGAGGGTGCTGCCGACGCTCAGGCCCAGCAATTCGGCCAGCCGCGACCCGACCGCGACATTGTCATTGCCAGGCCGCAGGGCCGCCAGCGAGCCTGCGATGACGTTGCGATTGAGCGTCTCGTTGGCGACGATGTCGGTGCGCGGCATGCCGCGCAGCAGGATGGCTTCGACCCGGCCTTGGCTGGTCGCCATGAGCGGCTGCTCGATCAGCGCCGCGGCTTGGGTGACGCCCGGTGTCCGCCGGGCCCTCACCAGCACCTCCTGCCAGCCTTCAAGCCGGTTGCCATAGCCCTGGATAACGGCGTGGCCGTTCAGCCCCACGACCTTGTCGAACAGCTCTGCGCGAAAGCCGTTCATTACGCTCATCACTATGATCAGGGCGGCGACGCCGAGCATTACCGCCACCAGGCTGATGCCGGCCACCAGGAAGATGAAACCTTCGCCACGGTTCGGCAGCAGGTAACGCCGCGCGACCATCCGTTCGTAACGAGAGAGCAGCATCGAGCGACCCTTAGCGCGTCGCGGTGGCGAAAATATGAGTCATGCCGCTAGCTTCGCCAGCGCGCTCTCGAGGCTCAGTTCCTCGCGCTCGCCGCTGGCTCGCCGCTTCAGCTCGACCACGCCTTTTTCGAGACCGCGCGGCCCGACGATCAGCTGCCAGGGCAGGCCGATCAGGTCCATCGTCGCCAGCTTTGCTCCGCCCCGCTCGTCGCGATCATCGTAAAGGGTCTCGACGTCGGCGTCGCGAAGCCGGCCGTAAAGCTCGTCGGCGGCGCTGGCGGCGCTACCGTCGTCGGCGCGCATGTTGACGAGGCCGACCGTGAACGGGGCAACGCTGTCCGGCCAGACGATGCCCGCCTCGTCGTGGCTCGCCTCGATAATCGCGCCGGCCAGCCGCGACACGCCGATGCCGTAGCTGCCCATTTGCGGGTGAACCTTCTGCCCATCGGCGGTCTGCACCGTCAGCGCCATCGCCTCGCTATACTTGGTGCCGAACGCGAAAATGTGCCCCACCTCGATGCCGCGTCGGCTGCGCAGTCGTTCGGCCGGTACCGGGCATTCGCCCGCCTGGCGATGTTCCACTTCCTCCATCGCGTAAAGCGACGTCATCCGCACGATCGTCGAGGCATCGGCCGCCAGCAGCTCTTCATGGGTCACGTCCTCGAGCGCAGCGTCGTAAAACAGAGCGCTCTCGCCGGTGTCGGCGAGGAGGTGGAATTCGTGGCTGAGATGGCCGCCGATGGGGCCGCTCGGCGCCCGCACCGGCACCGCCTGCAATCCCATCCGCGCGAAAGTTCGCAAGTAAGCGACGAACATTGCCTCGTAGCTCGCCCGCAGCCCCTCCTCGTCGAGGTCGAAGCTGTAGGTGTCCTTCATCAGGAACTCGCGGCCGCGCATCACCCCGAAGCGCGGTCGCATCTCGTCGCGGAACTTCCACTGGATGTGGTAGAGCATGCGCGGCAGATCGCGATAGGACTTGACCGTGTCGCGGAAGATGGCCGTGATCATCTCCTCGTTGGTCGGCCCGTACAGCATCTCGCGCCCCTGCCGGTCGGGGAAGCGGAGCATCTCCGGTCCATAGGCTTCGTAGCGCTCGGATTGCCGCCAGAGGTCGGCCGACTGGATGGTCGGCATCAACAGCTCGATCGCGCCGGCGCGGTCCTGTTCCTCGCGGACGATCTGCTCGATCCGCTGCAATAGTCGGAAACCTAGCGGCAACCAGGCATAGATGCCCGCCGCCGTCTGCCGCACCAGCCCGGCGCGCAGCATCAGCTGGTGGCTGACGATCTGGGCGTCGGCCGGAGTCTCCTTGGTGACGGGCAGGAAATAACGGGAAAGGCGCATCGGCTTGGCCAGCCCTCTACGGAGGGGCGCGCATCGCGGTCAATGCGGGCCTGCGCGCGACCGGCGGCAGACCGCTTCGGACTTGGTTCCGTTCTGCAACTTGTCTGTGGCCGGTCCGCCACAGCCGTCCTCAAATAGGATTCGCGCGCGCCAAAGCGCGGTGACAAGCCGGGTTCGGGGAAATAGCTTCGCGACACTCAACCAAGGACTTAGGCCTGGTTCGGGGAGGCTTCGGCCCCGCTTGTCCCTAGCGAGGTGGGCGATGCGTGCGGGCCGAAGCGTCGCATAAGGGGGTAGACGGCCGCAAGGCCGTCGACGGGTGCCCGGGCGGAAACGCTCGGGCACTTGTCATTTGAGTGAACCTGCCGGCCGTCAATCGACTCTGCGGATCGTTTCGTCGACGGTGGCAACGATGATACCGAAACGGCGATAGGTCATGCGGTTGCGGGCGGTCCGGCCGCCCGGCAGGAAGGTGATCCATTGTTCGACTGAATAGCCATCGCTGTTGCGATGGCGCAGGTGGAGCACATTGCCGACAAGCCGGCCGGTCACCGGCCCGCGGGCATGACTCATACTGCCCGCCACCCGGTTCGGGCCTTCGCGGACCAGCCGCCAGATCTGAGTGCGAGGCTGCTCTCCTTCCTCGAAAACGCGCTGCTCGAGGATGAGCGCATCGCGCTCCATTCGCCCCTGGCCTGAAACCCGCACGCCGTGCGACCCGGAAAGGACCACCCTGACCGTGCCGACGCCTTCGGTGCGCCCGACGAAAAACTGTTCGGGCGAGCCGCCGGCCGACTGGACCAGCAATAGCAGGGGCAGCAGCCATGCAAGCGCCATTGGGCGAATCCTCTCCGCGGCCAATGTCTCATGCAACCCGGCAATGAGAAAGTTGCTCCCGATCCGCACACGAAAGGATTTCTACTGAGTCTGGAACGGTCGCATTTCGTCGCTCGAAGAACACAACTCGTCGCCGCAAGCTGAACCGCCGATAAAGCCCGCGGAAACGGCCCGACGCTTTCTCGTTTTAACCTTGCAGACGTGGAGGCGCCGGCGGGCCGACCCTTCGGTGTCGCCCGTTTTGGCTATTCGAAGGGAGAAAGTACATGTTTACCAGAAGCTTGCTCATGACTGCGGCCGCGACCGGCCTTTTGGCCGCATCGCCTGCGCTCGCGCAGCTGATCGGCGGCAGCGGCGGCGTCGGTGGCGTCGTTGGGGTCGGCGGCCCCGGGGTCGGGGTCGGTACCGCCACCACCGGCAATGTCGGGGTGCGCGTACCGCGGGTCGACACCAATGTCGGCGTCGACGCCCGCACTGACGTCCGCGTCCAGCGACGTCATCGGGTCCGCCATCGCGGCCACCATCATCACGATCGAGGCGGCGCCTTTGTCGGCGCCGGCGTCGATGGCGGCCTAGGCCTGCACACCGGCATGCTGGTGCGCGATAATTTCGGCGCGAACGTCGGCACCATTTCGCGGATCAACACGTCGAACGATGGCACGGTCCGCAGTGTGCTGATCAGCCGGGCCGATGGCAGCGGCTCGGTGCGATTGGCGCCGAACCGGATCAACGTCCACTCGTCCGGCCGTTTCGCGATCACCGGCGCAATCAGGGCGCATCGCGGCGGCTAAGACTGACGAACCGGAAAACGAGGGCGGCGCCGGGTGACCGGCGCCGCCCTTGCTTTCGGCGTTCCAGGACGTGGCCGCTAGACCAGCCGGCTTTGCTTAACCGCCGCCTCGATGAAGCTGGCAAACAAAGGATGAGGATCGAACGGCTTGCTCTTCAGCTCGGGGTGAAACTGGACGCCGATGAACCAGGGATGGTAGGGCCGCTCGACGATCTCGGGAAGCTCCCCGTCCGGGCTCAGGCCGCTGAACACCAGCCCGGCTTTCTCCAACGGTTCGCGATAATGGACGTTGACCTCGTAGCGATGGCGGTGACGCTCCGAGATCTGGTTGTTCCCATAGATGCTGCGCACGACGCTGTTATGGGCGAGCACCGCCTCGTAGGCGCCGAGCCGCATCGTACCGCCCATATTGCCATTCGCCTCCCGCTGCTGCAGCCCTTCCTCGCTCATCCACTCGGTGATCAGGCCGACCACCGGTTCGTCGCACTCGCCGAATTCGGATGAGCCGGCTGCGTCGATGCCGGCGGTGTTCCGCGCCGCTTCGATGCACGCCATCTGCATGCCGAGGCAGATGCCGAAGAACGGCACCCCGCGTTCGCGCGCGAAATGGACCGAGGCAATCTTGCCCTCGCTGCCGCGCTCGCCAAACCCGCCCGGCACCAAGATGCCGTGCATCGGCTCGAGCCGCGCGGCGATCTCCTCATCTTCGTCCTCGAACAGCTCGGCGTCGAGCCACTCGATGTTGACCTTGACGCGATTGGCGATCCCGCCATGGACCAGCGCCTCGGTCAGGCTCTTATAGGCATCGCGCAAGCCGACATATTTGCCGACCACGCCGATCGTCACCTCCCCTTCCGGGTTGAACAGGCGGTCGAGCACGTCGTCCCATCGGGTAAGATCGGGCGCCGGCGCGTCGCCTATGCCGAACGCCTTCAAGACCTCGGTATCCAGCCCGGACTGGTGATATTGTGCCGGCACGGCGTAGATGCTCACAGCATCGAGCGCCGGGATCACGGCTTCCTTGCTGACATTGCAGAACAAGGCGATCTTCGCTCGTTCGCTGTCCGGCAGCGGCCGCTCGCAACGGCAGACGATGATTTCCGGCTGAATGCCAAGGCTGGTCAGCTCGCGGACGCTGTGCTGGGTAGGCTTGGTCTTCAATTCGCCGGCAGCGGCAATGAACGGCACCAAAGTGGTGTGGATCGAGAGGCTGCAAGACCGGCCCTGCCCGTCCTTGCCGACCTCGTTTCTCAATTGGCGGATCGCCTCGATGAATGGCAGCGATTCGATGTCGCCGACGGTGCCGCCGACCTCGCAGAGGATGAAATCGCACTCGGGACCGACGTCGGTACGGATGAAATCCTTTATCGCGTTGGTGACGTGCGGGATCACCTGCACCGTCGCTCCCAGATAGTCGCCGCGCCGCTCGCGTTGGATGATGTCCTGGTAGATGCGCCCCGACGTCACGTTGTCGCTCTGACGCGCCGGCACGCCGGTGAAACGTTCGTAATGACCAAGGTCGAGGTCGGTCTCGGCGCCGTCGTCGGTCACATAGACCTCGCCATGCTGGTAGGGCGACATCGTACCGGGATCGACGTTGAGATAGGGATCGAGTTTCCGAAGACGCACCTGGAAGCCGCGTGCCTGCAGCAGCGCCGCCAGGCTGGCAGCCATCAAACCCTTGCCGAGCGAGGAAACCACGCCGCCGGTAATGAAAATGTACCGCGCCATGGGAGGACAGGTTTAAGCGTCCCGGGGGGATCCGGGCAAGCGCCCGCGCCGTCTTTTTTTGCGCCTCGGCGGCAGCCGTCTCTGACGGCTGGTTATTGCGCGAGCGGCACCGCTCCGTTGTCGGCCGGTGCCTGCTTGGGCGCCGGGGCCTGGGCACCGGGCGCGGACTGCGGATTGGGCGTGAACGGGCTCGATTGCTGCTCGACCGGCGAACCGGCTGGAACCACCGGCTGAGTTTGCTTGGCGAGACTGGGATCGATCGTCCGCGGCGTCCGCTCGCCGGCGGCCAGCGCCGCGAGCGCGATTGACAGCACCACGAAGATCGTAGCGCTGACCGACGTCGTGCGGGTGAGAAAATCGGCCGCACCGCGCGCGGTCATCAGCCCCGACGGACTGCTGCCGCCGGCAAACCCGCCGCCCTCGGACCGTTGCATCAGGATGACCGAGATCATCACGATCGCGACGAGGGTCTGGAGGATGAGCAGGAAAGTGAACATGAGCGGACTTTCGGCAAGGCTGCGGCGCGGCGGCATCTAGGCAGCGCGCGCCCGCTATTCAATGAAGCTAGCTGTTTGGGGCGGACGCGATGATCGGCACGAATTGCTCGGCACTCAGGCTGGCACCCCCGACCAGCGCGCCGTCGACGTCCTCTACCGCGAAGATTGCCGCAACGTTGTCGGGCTTCACCGAGCCGCCATAGAGCAAGCGAATTCGCCCCCCGAGGTCGCCGTAACGCGCGCTGAGCGCCGCCCGGATCGCCTGGTGCATGGCAAGGATGTCGGCCGGGGTCGCGACCTTGCCGGTACCGATCGCCCAGATCGGCTCGTAGGCGATGACCAGTTCGCCATCCTCCCAGGAGTCGGGCAGCGAGGCCGCCAGCTGGCCCTGGACACGTTCGACCTGCCTGCCGGCCCGCCGATCGTCGTCGCTCTCGCCGACGCAGACGATCGCGATCAGTCCTTGCCGCAGCGCCGAAATCGCTTTCGCCCGCACCGCCGCGTCGCTTTCCTGCTGCTCGGCGCGGCGCTCGCTGTGGCCGACGATCGCGAGGCGGCCGCCGGCTTCCTTGATCATCGCAGCCGAGATCGAGCCGGTATGCGCGCCTTCTTCTGCGGCGTGGCAGTCTTGTGCGCCGATCGCCATCCCCGCCGACCTTGTCACGGCCGGCGCGATCAGGGTGAAGGGCGGGCAGACGGCGACGTCGACGCCGGGCGCCTCCCGCGCCGCCTCGCCGATCGCCTGCAGCTCGGCCAGCTGCGCAAGGCTGCCATTCATTTTCCAGTTGCCGACGACCAGCTTGCGGCGGATGTGCATGGACGCTCCTGCGATTCGCGCTTTGCGCATAGTCGGCTTTATCGGAAAGCGGGAGCCATTCGTGACGCGGCCGCGATCAGATGCGAAAACCTGGTTATTTAAACCTTAAAATATAGCTGCCGTTCGCCGGCTCTGGGGCGTTGCTTGCCCCCAGCCTCGCTGCTTCGTAATGAGCGCACCGACCTACCTACGCGGGATACCCGATAACATGCTTTCTGCCGTGCGCCGCTCCGCCCGATCCTGGGCTGCCGCCGCCATTCTCTTCATTGCTCTGTTCGCCATTGTCATCACCGGGTTCGGCACCGGCGGCATGGGCGGGCTCGGCGGCTTCAACACCGGCCGCGGCGGCGAGATGCTGGCGAGCGCGGGCAGCGAGACGCTGACCGAGCAGGACGTCACCGAACTGCTCAATCGCCAATATGCCCGCGTTCGCGAGCAGCAGCCCGACCTCACCTTTGCCGCGTTCCTCGCCGAGGCCTTCGATCCGATCGTCGACCAGCTGGTGCTCGCGGTCGCCGTGCAGGCGTTTGGCCAGGCCCAGGGACTTTCGGTGTCGCAGGAACAGGTCGATCGCGAGATCGTCCGCATCCCGGCGTTCCGTGACGTCGCCGGGCGATTCGACCAGAACGTCTTTCGCCAGCAGCTGCAGGCGCAGAACATCACCGAGGCGCAATTGCGCGAGGACATCGCCCAGCAGCTATTGCAACGCCAGCTGCTGGGGCCGGTGGCGCGTGGCGTCTCCATCCCCGACGCGCTGGCGCGCGAATACGCCAACTTGTTGCTCGAGCGGCGCCGAGGCTCGATCGCTTCGGTCCCGACCGCCGCGTTGGCGGCCGGCATGGCTCCGGGCGATGCCGAGATCGCCGCTTATTACCAGCGCCACCGCGCCCGCTTCACCATCCCGGAGCGGCGGGTGCTGCGCTATGCGATGATCGGCGCGGAGCAAGTCGCCGGCACCGCGCGCGCAACCGACCAGGAGATCGCGGCTTTTTATCAGCGCAACCAGGCCCGCTACGCGCCCGGCGAAACCCGCGACCTGCAGCAGATCGTGCTCCCTAGCCAGGCTGCGGCGCAGCGCTTTGTCCAGCAAGTGCGCACCGGCACCAGCTTCACTGCCGCCGCTGGCCAGGCCGGCTTCGCTCCCGCCGACATCGCCGTCAACGGCCAGAGCCAACAGCAATTTGCTCAGGTTACCAGCGCCGAGCTGGCACGTGCCGCCTTCGCCGGACAGCCCGGCGCGGTCATCGGGCCGGTGCGCAGCCCGCTCGGTTTTCACGTCGTCAGGGTCGAGCGCATCAACCGCCCGGCAGCGCGGCCGCTCGCCGCGGTGCGCGACGAGATCGCCCGTACCATCGAGCAGAGCAAGCGGGTGAACGCGCTCAACGACCTTGTCACCCGCATCGAAGAACGGCTGTCCGACGGCACCAGCCTCGAGGAAGTCGCCCGCGCCGAGCGACTGTCCCTGGCCTCGACGCCGCCGGTCACAGCCGCCGGCCAGGTCCCCGGCCAGGCTGCGACGACCCTGCCGGCGGAGCTGCGGCGGCTGATCGACAGCGGCTTCGACATCGACGCCGACGAGCCCGAGCCGCTGATCGAGGAAATCGAGCGCAACCGGCATTATGCCTTGATCGCTCTCGAGCGGTTGATCCCGGCGGCGGCGCCGCCGCTGGCGCAGATTCGCGATCAGGTGCGGGCCGCCCTGATCGCTCAGCGCGCGCTCGAACGGGCGCGCACCACCGCCCAGACTATCGTCGCCAGCATCAACCGCGGCACGCCCCTGGCCCAGGCGATTTCACTGGCGGGCGTGCCGCTGCCGGCACCACAGGACGTCAACATGCTGCGCCGTGAAATGAGCAGCGGCCAGGACGTGGCCCCTCCCCTCGCGGTGTTGTTCAGCCTGCCGGCCGGGCGCGCGTTCGCGGTACCGGCGCCCGGGGGCGCCGGCTGGTATGTCGTCTTCCACGCCGAGCGAACCCCAGGCGACGCCGGCAATACCCCCGAGGCGATCGCCGCCACCCGCACCAGTTTCTCCCAGTCGGGCGGCGAGGAAATAGCGCAGCAATTCGCGCGTTCGCTCGAGCAGGCGAGCGGCCTGCAACGTTATCCCGAAGCCATTGCCCGCTTGAAGCAGCGCTTGATCAGCACCGCGATCGAGTAGAGGTTCGCGCTCACGCTTGACAGTTTGGTTGCCGTTCCCTACACGTTCGCACAATGTTCCGTGAGGGGGACTTGGCAATGTTGACCCGCAAGCAACAGGAATTGCTTCTCTACATCAACCAGCGCCTCGGCGAGAGTGGCGTTTCGCCGTCGTTCGAAGAAATGAAGGAGGCGCTCGATCTCAAGTCGAAAAGCGGCGTTCACCGGCTGATATCCGCGCTCGAGGAGCGCGGCTTCATCCGCCGGTTGCCGAACCGTGCCCGCGCGCTGGAAATCCTGCGCATGCCGGAAACCCGCGGTGGGCCGGCAATGAGCCCCCGCACCGGCCCGCTTGTGGCCGCCAACGACACGATCGAGATTCCGCTACACGGGCGAATCGCTGCCGGCACGCAGATCGAGGCGCTGCAGGGCAATGAAGCACTCCCGGTTCCGGCCGCCTTGCTTGGGCCGGGCGAGCATTACGCACTCGAGGTCGCGGGCGATTCGATGGTCGATGAAGGCATTCTCGATGGCGATTTCGCCTTGATCCGCCGTCAGGACACCGCACGCGACGGCGAGATCGTGGTCGCGCTGATCGACAATGAGGAAGCGACCCTGAAGACCTTCCGGCGCGAAGGGCAGATGATCCGGCTCGATCCGGGGAACACCGCCTACAAGCCGCAACGTTACGCGGAACATCAGGTACAAATCCAAGGCAAGCTCGCGGCGTTGCTTCGACGCTACTGATCGTTTCACCCCCAATCGCGTTTACGATCCCAAACGCCACCCCGGCGGCCATCACAAGCGGCACCGGTGGTTCCTCGAGGAATTGTTCGACTGAGCTAAGGACGCAGCGTCGACCAGGGATGGCGGCCGATCTGGCCGGCGACGGTGTCGACGCGCGGCGGCGATGCCAGCACGATCACGAGGCCGCCGCTACGCCCAAGCCACTCGCGGTCCGCCTTGAGCCAGCGCGGCTGGCAGCCCCGCGGCAGGCGGCGGTCGGAGACGACGATGTCGGCCTCGGCACAGGCGCGCACCATCTGGGGCCAGCGCACGAAATGAGGAGATCGCGTCGCCAGCAGCCGCCAACGCCGCCCGTCGCGGTCGATATTGGCGGCGCACAGGTCACGGTTGCACCGGGCGATCGCCAGCCGGTCCATTTCTAGCCATTCCGGCTCGGCGCCGGCCAGTTCCGCCAGCGTGTCGCGGACATAATCGCCCGCCCTTGGACGTAGCAGCGCAAGCTGGCCTTGCTCGGTCCGGAGCGCGACATGGCGTCCGTCGCCGGTGATCAGGATGTCGGGCGTCGGGGTCGACAACGCCCAGGCCGAGCCGATCAGGATTGGCAGCAGCCCGAGCCGGCGCCAGCGCGTCCGCCACAGGCAGATCCAGAGGCCGCCAACGACGATCAGCGCGAAAGCGCCGCGCGGGATCGCCGGCACCATCGTCACCGCGCCCGGCGCGGCCGCGGCGACATGCGCGAGTGAGAGCACCGCCGATAACAGCCGGCCGGCCAGCCACCAGGCCGGTGCCCCCGCCCCGGCCAGGTCGAGGACGAGGGCGATCGCTTCGATCGGCATGATCAGGAAGGTGGTGAGCGGGATCGCAACGATGTTGGCGAGCGCTCCGTAGAGGCCGGACTGGTGGAAATGGAACAGGGCGATCGGCGCCAGCGCCAGCTCTACCGCCAAGCCGGTCAGCAACAGGCCGAGAAGCAGCCGGCCAATGTAGGCAAACCACCCCTCGTCGCGGCGTGACAGCAGGGCCTGCACGCTCGGGTGTTCATGCAGGGCGACGATCGCTGTGATCGCTGCGAAACTGAGCTGAAAGCTCGGGCCGACCAGCGATTCCGGCCACAACAGCAGCACCGCCAGCGCGCCGACCGCGAGCAGGCGCAAGGTCAGCGCCTCGCGGCCGAGCGCAATCCCGGCCAGCACCAGCAAGGCGGCGATGCAGGCGCGGATGGTTGGCACCTCGGCCCCGGTCAGCAAAGTGTAAGCGATGCCCGCCACGCCCGCGACCGCAGCGGCAATAAGCACCAATCGAAATCGCAGCGCCAGCGTCGGGCTGAGCGCGAGCAGCTTGAGAGTCACCAGCATCACGGCACCGACCACGGCTGTGAGGTGAAGGCCGCTGACTGAGAGCAGATGCGCCAGGCCCGAGCGGCGCATCGCCTCGAGATCGATCTCCGGAATGCCAAATTGGTCGCCGGTCGCGAGCGCCGCGGCGACGCCACCTTCAGAGCCCGGAAGCTGGACGCGGATGTGGGCCGCGAGCCGACGCCGCCAATCGGCAATGCGGGCCCGCCAGCCGGGCTGTGTCGATGGTGAATCAAGCCGGATGTCGAGGATTCGCCCGGTCGCGCCGATACGCTGAAACCAGGCGGTGCGGGAGAAGTCATAGCCGCCCGGTGCCGCCATCGCCGGCGGCGGTAGCAGCCAGGCGCGGATCAATACGCCTGCGCCCGGTTCGATACCGGGGGTGGCCTTGTCGTCATCGAGGTTGAGCCGAATTCGGTCCGGCAGACCCTCGCCTTGCGGGCGCACCACTAGCCGCTGCCGCGCTTCGGCCGCCATCGGCTGGACGCTTTCGATGTGCGCTGCAAATTCGAGCATCTGCTGGCGTTCGAGCCGCGGTGCGGCTGCCTGGTCCGCCTTCCACCAGACCAGCAGGCAGCCGCCAAGCGCTGCCAGCGCGAACAGCCCGAACGCCCGTCCGAACCGCTGCGAGCTGGCGAGCGCGAAAAACGCCAGGGCAAGCGCCGCGGCAGTAATGCCGAAGACGATCCAGGCCGATCGGTCGGGCAGCCAGAACCAGGCGGCGATGCCGGCGATTAATCCCACCGGAAACCAAAGCGGCAGCTGGTCCCGCTCCGCCTCGAGCCGAGTCTCCAGCCATTCCATCAGGCGATGGCCGTACCCTCCGGCCACTGCAGGCTGCATTTCCAATGCTTCGCTCGCCATCTTCCGCCCTGCCGAAGCGCTATGCTAGAGGCGCCACCCTTCGAACCCCAGCCAGGAATCTTGGAGAAAGTCCGCGTGAGCGCAAGCACGGTCGTCACCCGTTTCGCGCCTTCGCCGACCGGTTTCCTGCATATCGGCAATGCCCGCACCGGCCTGTTCAGCTGGCTCTATGCTCGTCACCATAGCGGCAAGGCGCTGCTTCGCATCGAGGATACCGATAAGGCGCGATCTACCCAGGCGGCGATCGACGTCATTCTCGACGGCCTCGAATGGCTGGGCTTGCACTGGGACGACGAGGTCTATTTCCAGTCGCAATTCGCCGACCGGCACGCCGAGGTCGCTCGCCGGCTGCTCGACTCCGGCCAGGCCTATCGCTGCTACCTCACTCCGGAGGAGCTGGCGGCGGCGCGCACCGAAGCCGAGCGCGAGCGCCGGCCATTTCGCATCCGCAGCCCGTGGCGCGATTGCGATCCGAACGCGGGTCAACCGGGCTCGCCGTTCGTCGTGAGGTTGCGGGCGCCGCATCTGGGAGAAACCGCGATCGACGACCAGGTGCAAGGCAAGGTCACGGTCCAGAATAGCGAGATCGACGATTTCGTGCTGCTGCGATCCGACGGCACGCCGACCTACATGCTGGCGGTGGTGGTCGACGATCACGACATGGGCGTGACCCACGTTATCCGCGGTGACGACCATCTCAACAATGCATTTCGCCAGCTTGCGATCATCCGCGCGATGGGCTGGCCGGAGCCCACTTATGCCCACATTCCCCTGATCCACGGCCCCGATGGCGCCAAACTTTCGAAGCGTCACGGTGCGCTCGGCGTCGATGCCTATCGCGACGAGCTCGGCATCCTGCCCGAAGCCTTGTTCAATTACCTGCTGCGGCTCGGCTGGGGCCATGGCGACGACGAGATCATCTCGGAGTAGCACGCGATCGCCTGGTTCGATCTCGACGGCGTCGGCCGCTCGCCGGCGCGCTTCGATACGAAAAAGCTCGAGAGCCTCAATGGCCATTATATCCGGACCGCCCAGGACCGGCGGCTGGCGATGCTGATCGCTCATCGTGTCGAGGGCCAGCTTGGACGCGGCCTCGAAGCCGATGATCTCGATCGGCTTGCCGGTGCGATGCCGTTCCTGAAGCCGCGCGCGAAAGATCTCGGCGAGCTGGCGCAGGCATCCTTATTCCTGTTCGGGACCCGCCCGCTCGACATGGACGAGCCCGCGGCCGCTTTGCTACAGGGAGGCGCCGGACATTTGCTGGCCCTCGTTCACCGCGCGCTGGCGGCTTTGCCGGAATGGACGAGCGAGGCGACCGAGCAAGCCGTGCGGGAGGTTGCCGAGATTGAAGGCGTGAAGCTCGCGCAGGTGGCGCAGCCGCTGCGCGCGGCGCTCACTGGCCGGGCGGTATCGCCCGGCATATTCGATGTGCTGGTCCTGCTCGGCCGCGACGAGAGCCTGGCGCGGATCGCGGACTGGATGAAGGCGGAAGGAAGCTGATATGGCGGACAAGGCCAGCCTGTCACTCGACAACCGGATGCTGGAGCTCGGCGTGATTTCGGGCACGGTCGGACCGCGCGTTGTCGACATTCGCAACCTGTTCGGCGATGCGGGCGTATTCACCTACGATCCCGGTTTCACCTCGACCGCCAGCTGCCAGTCGGCGATCACCTATATCGATGGCGACCAGGGCATCTTGCTCCACCGCGGCTATCCGATCGATCAGCTCGCCGAGCATTCCACCTTCATGGAGGTGGCCTATCTGCTGCTCCATGGCGAGTTGCCGAGCAAGGACGAGCTCGAGCATTTCACCTACACCATCTCGCGACACACCATGCTGCACGAGCAGCTGGCGACCTTTTACACCGGCTTCCGCCGCGATGCGCATCCGATGGCGGTGATGTGCGGCGTCGTCGGGGCCCTCTCCGCTTTCTACCACGACAGCACCGACATCACCGATCCGAAACAGCGCATGATCGCCTCACACCGGCTGATCGCGAAAATGCCGACGATCGCGGCGATGGCCTACAAATATTCAGTCGGCCAGCCGTTCATGTATCCCCAGAACGAGCTTTCATACACCGGCAATTTCCTGCGCATGACCTTCGGCGTTCCGGCCGAACCCTACGAACTCAACCCGGTGATCGAGAAGGCAATGCGGCGAATCTTTATCCTTCACGCCGATCACGAGCAGAATGCCTCGACCTCGACGGTGCGGCTGGCTGGCTCGTCGGGAGCCAATCCGTTCGCCTGCATCGCCGCCGGCATCGCCTGCCTGTGGGGGCCCGCCCATGGCGGCGCCAACGAAGCGGCGCTGAACATGCTGCGCGAGATCGGCCGGCCGGAGCGCATTTCCGAATATATCGCCCGCGCCAAGGACAAGGACGATCCGTTCCGGCTGATGGGCTTCGGCCACCGCGTCTACAAGAATTACGATCCGCGCGCGAAGGTGATGCAGCAAACGGCCGAGGAAGTGCTCGATACGCTCGGCATTTCCGATCCGGTGCTCGATACCGCCCGCGAGCTGGAGCGGATCGCGCTCAGGGACGACTATTTCATCGAGAAGAAGCTCTACCCCAATGTCGATTTCTATTCGGGCGTGATCCTGTCGGCGATCGGCTTCCCGACCTCGATGTTCACCGCCTTGTTTGCGCTGGCGCGCACCGTCGGCTGGGTGGCGCAATGGAACGAGATGATCGGCGATCCCGACCAGAAGATCGGCAGGCCGCGGCAACTCTACAATGGCGCGGCGCAACGCGATTACGTGCCGGTCAACCAGCGCTAGCGCGCTTCCCCCAACATTTTTTCAGGCGCCATTCTCTTTCGGAAATGCCAGCAGGATGAAGTCCTGGGCTCCGAGCGCGACCACGCTGCCGGGCGGCGCCGACCAGACCGAAGAAGGTGGCAAAGGCTGACCGTCGATCCGGCCCTCCCCGGCGAGAGGGATGATCAGCGCCGGTTGCTCGAGTGCTCCAGTCCGGTGCTGCCAGCGCTCGATTCTGAACGCAGGCACGTCGAGCAGGATCTCGACTCCCGGCGTGCCCGCCTGCGGCCTAAATCGCCAGTCGGAAGGGGTCAAAGTTGCGACCGCCGGCCCGGTTTCGAGCTGGAGCGCGCGCTCGCGGCCATAATCGTAGAGGCGGTAGGTCAAGTCGAGATTCTGCTGGATTTCGATCAGGGTCAGCCCGGCGCCCAGCGCGTGGATGGTGCCGCCCGGCGAATAGAGCAGGTCGCCGGCCTTGACTGGCCGCCAGTCGATCAAATCCTCGATGCGTCCGCCGCGCGCGGCCGCGCACAGGTCGTCACGGCCCTGAGCCTCGCGCAGGCCGAGCCCGATGACGGCGCCCGGCTCGGCATCGAG
>JBQTJR010000130.1:0-10600 GCA_052386895.1 Sphingosinicella sp. | reverse complement strand
CCGACGAAGAATCGCACCTCACCCTGTCGCCGGCAGTTCGCCGCATCGTGCTCGAACATCATCTCGATCCGTCACGGATCAAGGGCACGGGCAAGGATGGCCGCCTTACCAAGGACGACGTGCTTGCCGCCGCGAAGACGCAGCCACCGTCTCCCAGCCAGCCGGCGGCGCGGACGCCGTCTCCTGCCGAGCCCGCAGCCCCCGCCGCGACTGGGTCCGCCGCGATTGCACCGGCGGCCGCCCCTGAGCGCCGCGAGGAACGCCAGCGCATGTCGCGGCTGCGCCAGACCGTCGCGAAGCGGCTGAAAGAAGCCCAGGACACCGCCGCGATGCTCACCACCTTCAACGACGTCGACATGACGGCGGTGGTCGAGGCACGCGATCGCTACAAGGATTTGTTCGAGAAGAAGCACGGCATCCGCTTGGGCTTCATGAGCTTCTTCGTGAAGGCCTCGGTGCTGGCGCTTCGCGATATCCCTGCGGTCAACGCGTTGATCGAGGGCGAGGAGATAGTCTATCGCCACTATGTCGACGTCTCGATCGCGGTGTCGGCGCCCAATGGCCTGGTGGTGCCGGTGATCCGCAACGCCCACGCGCTGAGCTTTGCCGACATAGAGAAGACGATCGCCGATTTCGGCCGCCGCGCGCGCGATGGCGCGCTGGCACTCGAGGAGATGCAGGGCGGCACTTTCACCATTTCCAACGGCGGCGTGTTCGGCTCGCTGCTGTCGACGCCGATCATCAATCCGCCGCAGTCGGCGGTGCTTGGAATGCACCGCATCGAGGAGCGGCCGGTGGTGCGCGACGGCGAAGTGGTGGTGCGGCCGATGATGTACCTGGCCTTGTCTTACGATCACCGGCTGATCGACGGCCGCGAGGCGGTCACCTTCCTGGTGCGGATCAAGGAAGCGCTCGAAGACCCGACGCGCCTGCTGATCGACCTCTGACCTGGGAAAGAACATGGCGGACACCGAATTTGACGTGATCGTGATCGGCGCCGGCCCGGGCGGCTATGTCGCCGCGATCCGCGCCGCGCAGCTCGGGCTGAAGACCGCCTGTGTCGAGAGCCGCGAGACGCTGGGCGGCACCTGCCTCAACGTCGGCTGCATTCCCTCGAAAGCGCTGCTTCATGCCTCCGAGCTCTACGAGGAAGCCGCGCATGGCACGCTCGAGAAATGGGGGGTGAAGACCGGCAAGGTCACGCTCGATCTTGGCGCGATGCACGCCGGTCGCATCGAGGCGGTCGGCGGCCTCACCCAAGGCATCGAATTCCTGTTCAAGAAGAACAAGGTCGCCTGGCTGAAAGGGCAGGCGCGTTTCACTGCGAAGGACCGTATCGACGTCGCCGGCACTACCTACACGGCGAAGAATTTCGTCATCGCCACCGGCTCCTCGGTGACGCCGCTGAAGGGCGTCGAGGTCGACCAGAAAAGGATCGTCGATTCGACCGGCGCGCTCGAGCTCGAAAAGGTGCCCGGCCATCTCGTTGTCATCGGCGGCGGCGTCATCGGGCTTGAATTGGGTTCGGTGTGGCGCCGGCTGGGCGCGAAAGTGACGGTCGTCGAGTTTCTCGACCAGATCCTGCCCGGAATGGACAATGAAGTGCGCAAGGAAGCGAACCGGATCTTCAAGCGCCAGGGCTTCGACATCCGCACCTCGACCAAGGTCACTGGGGCCTCAACCAAGGGCAAGAGCGTCAAGCTGACGGTCGAGCCCGCCGCCGGCGGCAAGGCCGAGTCGATCGAGTGCGACGTCGTCTTGGTGTCGATCGGCCGCCGCCCCAACACCGACGGGCTCGGTCTCGACAAGGCAGGCATCGCCACCAACAAGCTATGCCAGATCGAGGTCGACCGCGATTTCCGCACGGGGGTCGACGGAATTTACGCGATCGGCGATGTCACGCCGGGGCCGATGCTCGCCCACAAGGCCGAGGACGAGGGAATCGCGGTTGCGGAGATCCTCGCTGGCCAGATCGGCATCGTCAATCACGAGGTGATCCCGAGCGTCGTCTATACCTACCCGGAGATCGCCGCGGTCGGCCTCACCGAGGAGGAGGCGAAGGCGGCGGGCCACGAGGTCAAGGCCGGCAAGTTCCCGATGCTCGCCAACAGCCGCGCCAAGACCAACCGCGACACCGACGGCTTCACCAAGATCGTCGCCGACGCCCGCACCGATCGCGTGCTCGGCGTCCACATCATCGCCTCGGTTGCCGGCACGATGATCGCCCAGGCGGCGCAGGCGATGGAGTTCGGCGCCACCAGCGAGGACATCGCCTACACCTGTCACGCCCACCCGACCCACAGCGAGGCGATCAAGGAAGCGGCGATGGCGGTGTCCGGCAAGCCGATCCACATTTGACCGCATGCTTGCGTGTGTAAGTCTCAGGCCTACAACCGCGATATAGTGATGAAACTGCTCTTCGTAGTGGGATTTTTCCTGACTTTCGCTGGAGGATATCTCGGCAGCGGAATCATGGTCGGTCCTCGCCTTTTTCAGCCGGCCCGTCCGATGATGCTCGTAGTTGCAGTCACCTTTGCAACTATTGCATGCATTGCGGCACTGGTAAGTGGATTCTGGTTATTTGGTTGGTGGTGGGCCCTGATCGTATTTGTTCTTGTCGGGGCGTCCTCTTACTTGTCGGATTGGACCAGAAAGGCTGATGCTGCGCCAAGGATGGTCGATGCTCTACATGGCCGTAGGGGTCGCACTCATGGGACTCGCGGTATTCTTTCTCACGTAATCAGTTCGGCCGCGGAGTTACCCCTTGACTCTTGATTGAACATTCAATCAAATGGGCAGGTGCACGCGCCGGTCGACACCCGTTCCCGCATCATCGCCGCCGCGATGGAGCTGTTCTGGCAGAAGGGCTACGGCTCGACCTCGGTCGCCGACATCCTCGCCGCCGCCGGCATCAACAGCGGCAGTCTCTACCATTTCTTTCCCGGCAAGCAGGACCTCCTGGTCGCGGTGCTCGAAACCTATCGCGACGGCATCGGGGAGATGCTGCTCAACCCGGTCTGGGCCGGCATCGACGATCCGATCGAGCGCGTCTTCGCTTTGCTCGGCAAGTATCGCGAGCTGATCGTCGAGACCGACGGTTCTTACGGCTGCCCGATCGGCAGCCTCGCGCTCGAGCTGCACGAGCCCGACCCGGTCGTCCGCGAACGGTTGGCCGAGAATTTCAACGCCTGGACCGATGCCGTTCGCTCGTGCCTTGTTGACGCTGCCGATCGCTTTCCGCCGGGCACCGATTTCGCCGCGCTCGCGGAGCTGGTGCTGACGGTGATGGAAGGGGCGGTGATGCAATCGCGCACCTTCCGCGACGTCGCCCGCTTCGATCGCGCCATTGCCCAGCTTCGTTCGCATTTCGACAATTTGATGGGGAGCCAGACATGATCACCTTCGCCTTCCTCGCCGCGCTCGCCCTGCAGGCGCCGCCCGCGGACCTGCGGCCCGAGTTCGAGCCGCTGCGTTTTCTCATCGGTCATTGCTGGCAAGGGCAATTCGCGAGCGGCGAGACCGACACCCACTGCTTCGAACCCGTTTATGGCGGCCAGCATGTGCGCGATCGCCACGAAGTGACCGGCGGACGCGGGCTCTATCGCGGCGAAACGCTGTATAGTGCCGAGCCCGGGGGCGTGACCTTCACTTACTGGAATTCGCGGGGCGGCGTCAGCCGCGGCACACTACGCGCCGCGCCCGGCTGGCTCGATTTTGGCGAAGAGACCTATCGCGGGCCCGACGGCCGCACTGCAACAATCTCCAATCACTGGCGCCGCGTCGGCGACGACGCCTACGAGGCGGTCACCGCCTCGGCGCAGATGCCGAGTATGAACCGCACCGTCACATACCGGCGAGTCTCGGGCGTCACCGTTTTGGACGAGCGAGCGCCCGATGGCTCGATCACCCTTGTGCACCAGGGCCTGGTGGCGGCGCCGGCCGGCGATATCTGGACCGCTATCACCACCGCCGAGGGCTGGCGCGGCTGGGCGGTGCCGCGTGCCTGGATGCACGGCGAGAACGAGCTCGAAACCAGCTATTCGCCCGGCGCCCAGCCCGGCGATCCCAACAATATCCGCCAGCGCATGCTCGTCCGCGTGCCGGGCCGCCTGCTTGCGTTTCACACCATTAGGGCGCCCGCCGGCTTCCCACACTTCGACACCTTCACCCGAGTCACGAGCGTGATCGAACTGGTGCCGCTCGACGAACGCCACACCCGCGTGCGCATCCTCGGCGCGGGCTACCCCGAAAACGAAGCCGGCCGGGCGCTGCTCGGCTTCTTCCGCGAAGGCAACCGGGTGAGCCTGGAGCGGCTGCAGCAGCGTTTTCTCACCGGCCCGATCGATTGGAGTCGCGAACCGAACTAGCTGGGCTCTAGTTGGCCCTGCATGCGACCGTGATGCGCCGCTAGCTCGTTGGATCGAAGCGCTTGTTGCAAACGAGCGACACCCGTCCAATTATTTTTGCAGTGCAGCATTGAAAGGGTCTTCTCGCGCCCGGATTCAACGTAGGCTTGTCTTCTGCCCCTGCTCAATCGAGCGAGGTCTCCCGGGAAGGAACGATCATGGCCCTGCTGCCGCGCACCCTGCCTTTGCTTTCGTCAATCTCCGCCCTGGCGCTCATCGCCTCGCCGGCATTTGCTCAGAACGAGCCGGCCGGGACCCGCAGCGCCGACGAAGCGCAAGGCGGCCAGACCCTCATCGTCACCGGCACACGCCGGGGGAATCGCACCATCGCCGACAGCCCTGTGCCGGTCGACGTCATCGGCAGCGAGGCGCTGACCGATACCGGCTATACCGAGACCAACCGCATCCTCAATCAGCTCGTTCCGTCATTCAACTTCCCGCAGCCGTCGCTCACCGACGGCACCGATTCGCTGCGGCCGGCCACCCTGCGCGGTCTGGCGCCCGACCAGACGCTGGTCCTGGTCAACGGCAAGCGCCGCCACACGTCTTCGCTGATCAACCTCAACGGCTCGGTCGGCCGCGGCTCGGTCTCGGTCGACCTCAACACAATCCCGCCACTCGCCATCGAGCGGGTCGAGGTGCTGCGCGACGGCGCCTCGTCGCTTTACGGCTCGGACGCCATCGCCGGGGTGATCAACATTCGGCTTCGCCAGTCGACCGGTGGGCGCGCCCAGATGACCTTTGGCCGTTACATTAGCCGCATGGAAGATGTGCCGCAGGTGACCGGGGTCGTCACCGGCGCCAACGGCCTGCCGGTCGTCGTCACCGCCGGCGGCACGAACAACGATGTCTTGCAACTGAGCACCACTGGCCGTGATCGGCGCGTCGAGGACGGCGACACCTGGACGTTCGCTACCAATTTCGGCCTGCCGGTCGGAGAGGGTGGCTATGTCAATCTAACCGCCGAGCTGAAAGATCGCGACGCGACTCATCGCCATGCCGCCGATCCGCGCCGCCAGTACCCCACGGTCGGCGATCCGCGCGAGCTGACCATCGATCGCTACACCCATCGCTACGGCGACGGCGAATCGACCGACATGAATTTCTTCGTCAATGCCGGCATGGATATCGGCGACAGTTTCGAGCTCTATGGCTTCGGCAGCTACGGCATCCGTGACGGCAATGGCGCCGGCTTCTATCGCCGCGCCAACGACGTCCGCAACCGCGACTGGTCCGCCTCGACGACCACCTTTGTGCCGATCTATCCGAACGGCTTCCTGCCGCTGATCGTCAGCGAAATTGAGGACATCTCGGCCGCCGCCGGCTTGCGCGGCGAAACCGGCGGCTGGAACCTCGATCTGTCGGCCATCTATGGGTCGAACCGGCTCGACTATCATGTCGAGAACAGCGTCAACACTTCGCTGGGGGGCATTGTCAGCCACCGGCGGTTCGACGCGGGCGGACTGCGCTTCGGACAGACGGTGATCAATTTCGACGCCCAGCGTCTGATGGCCGTCGACTTCCTCGACGAGCTCTCGCTCGCCGTCGGTGCCGAATATCGCAACGAGAATTTCAAGATCGTCCAGGGCGAGGTGCAGAGTTACATCAACGGCCCCTTCTCCGCGGCGCCGTTCAATGCAGCCGGCGGATCGCAGGTTTTCCCCGGCTTCCGGCCCAATAACGAGGTCGATGAATCGCGCGACAGCTTCTCCGTCTATGCCGAGCTCGATGCCGATGTCACCGACAGCCTGACCTTCCAGCTGGCGGGGCGCTACGAGCATTATTCCGACTTCGGCTCGACTCTGAACGGCAAGATCGCCGGACGGTTCGAACCGATCGAAGGCGTCGCCCTGCGGGGCTCGATCTCGACAGGCTTCCGCGCGCCTTCGCTTCACCAGCAATTCTTCACTGCTACGTCCACGAACAATGTCGGCGGCGTGCTGATCGAGGTCGGCACATTCCCGGTCACCGATCCCGTCTCGGTCGCGCTGGGTGCCCAGCCGCTGGAGCCTGAGAGTTCGCTTAACATGGGCGGCGGCGTGACGCTGACGCCGATTCCGGGCCTCACCCTGACCGCCGATTATTACAATATCCGGATCGCGGACCGGATCGTGCTCACCGAGAACCTCCAGGGCGCGGCGGTTGTGGCACTGCTCCAGGGGGCCGGTATCAACAACATCACCTCCGCACGCTTCTTCGTCAACGGCATCGACACCACCACGGAGGGCGTTGAGGTCGTCGGCAGCTACCGGCTGCCTGAAATGGGTGTCGGACGGGTTACGCTGACTGCCGGGTACAATTACAACGATACTCGCATCACCGATCGCGCCGTGCTGCCGACGCTTCCCGGCCTGACGCTGTTCGCGCGACCCGAATCCCTTCGACTTTCCGAGGGGCAGCCGCGCAGCAAGATCAACCTCGGCTTGGACTGGGACTATGGTATCTTCGAGCTGACTGCGCGGACCAATCGCTACGGCAGCGTACTGGTGGCTGGCACCGACCTCAACATCGCAGTCCCGATCGGCGCGTCGGCAACCGACATCACGCTGACGCCCAAATGGATAACCGATCTCGAGCTGCGCGTGCGACCGCTTGGCGATGACGGCCCCATCGAGGTAGCGATCGGTTCAAACAATGTGTTCGACGTCTATCCGGACCGCCTGCCGGCCGGCGGCATTTTCGGGCTCAATAACTTCTTTCTGGCTTATTCGAACCTGTCGCCTTTCGGCTTCAACGGCCGCTTCGTCTACGGACGCGTATCGTTTGAATTCTAGGTCTGGCCGAACGGCCGCGGTTCTTGCGGCCGCTCGGCGAGCGGCGCCAGCGGGCGCTGCCACAGCCCGACGCTGTGCCAGCGGCCCAACTTGTAGCCGACGTCGCGATAGATTCCGGCCGCGACGAAGCCGAGCGACTCGTGCAGCCGCACGCTCGCTTGGTTGGGCAAGGTGATCGCGCCGATCGCCTGCGCGAATCCCTGCCGTGCGAGCAGGGCAAGCAACTCCGAATAGAGCGCCCGGCCGACCCCGCGCCCGGCCACGTCGGGGGCGAGATAGACGCTGGTCTCGACCGTGAAGCGATAGGCCGGCCGGCTGCGGAACGCGCTCGCCGACGCATAGCCGATCGGCGCATCGCCCTCGCTGCAGGGGACCAGCCAGGGATAGAGCGCGCCGCCCTCCAGGATACGCCCGCGCATCGCCGCTTCATCGGGAGGTTTGAGCTCGAACGAGATGACGGTGTCGGTGACGTAGGGTGCGTAGATCGCCGCGATCGCCGCGGCGTCGTCGGCTCCCGCCAGGCGGATTTTCACCCCGTCCAGACCAGGGCCAGAAGCTCGCCGAACCAGCCGCGCCCTCCGCCGCTCGCGGGCCGCGGTGCCGGTGCCGGGCACTCGAGACAGCGCGCCTGAATCGCCGGTCCGTCGAGCAGCATTCTCAGCTCTCCAAGCGCCCGCGCCAGCATCATCTGCGGCCGGCTTGAGAGCAGCGCGAACGCATCGCCGCTTGCTTCTTCCTCACCCCCGGCCGCGCCTTCGATCAAAGATTGCGCGAAGCCGGGTTCCGGCTCGAGATAGACCGCGCGCACGTCGTCAGGTTCGATGTTCGCCCGCCGCGCCGCTTCGGCCACCGCGTCACCGAGCGAGCCGAACCGGTCGACGAGGCCCAGCTGGCGGGCGGTGCCGCCGGCCCACACGCGCCCCTGCGCCAGCTCGGCCACCCGCTGCGGTGGCATCCGCCGCGCCCGCGACACCAGCCCGATGAAGCGGCTGTAGCTGCTGTCCACGCCGATTTGCAGCAATTCGTCGGCGGCCGGCGAAGGCCCGCGCAGCAGGTCCGGCTCGCCCGACAGCGGCGTCGTGCGAACCCCGTCGGCGCCGAGCCCGAGCTTCTGCAGCGCGCCCTCGAAGCTCGGCAATATGCCGAATACGCCGATCGAGCCGGTGATCGTCGCCGGCTCGGCGAAGATCAGGTCGCCGGCGGTGGCGATCCAGTAACCGCCGCTCGCCGCCACCGATCCGAACGAGATCACCACCGGGATGCCGCGCGCGCGTACCTCGGCGATGGCGCGGCGGATGCGCTCCGAGCCGGTTACCGATCCGCCCGGCGAGTCGACCCGCACCACCAGCGCCCGCAAGTTTCCCGCGGCTACGCCGCGCTCGAGATTCTCGACCACGGTTTCCGCGCCGGCGGTGCCGAGCTGCGCCCGGCCGTCGAGGATCATGCCGGCGACGGTGAGGATGCCGATGCCGCCGCCGTCACGCTCTAGCGGGTGCTCGTCGATCCATGCACGGTAGTGCACGGCTTGATAGCTGCCCGGCAGGTTGTCGGCGCCGGCGCCGGCCAGCTCGGCCATCCGCCTCCCGAACGCCTCGCGGTCTCCGACCCGGTCGATCAGGCCCGCCTGCAATGCCGCGCGTGCCATGTCGCCGCCGGCGGCGCGGATGAAGCGCGCCGGGTCCTGGGCATAATCGGCGATCCGCGCCCGCGGCCGCGCCTGCCGGACATGGCTCTGCCAGCTCTCCCACAGCGCATCGGCCAGCGCCTGGTTCGCCTCGCGCGCCTCAGGCGACATGTCGCTGCGGCTGTAGGGCTCGACCGCCGACTTGAACTCGCCGGCGCGATAGACATTGGCGGTGATTCCCAGCCGCTCGAACAGGCCGGCATAATAGAGGTTGGATCCACCCGGGCCGGTGACGATCACCGCGCCCAAGGGATCGAGCCAGATCTCGTCGGCATGGACGGCGAGTTGGTAGGTGTCGTCGCCATATCCGGGCGCGTAGGCGACCACCCTCTTGCCGGCCCGGCGCACCCGGTCGAGCGCCTCGCCGACATTGGCGAGCGCCGCCTGGCCGCCGCCGGTGAACAGACCGAGATCGAGCGCCACCGCCTCGATGCGGTCGTTGGTGGCGGCTTCATCGAGCGCCCGGATCAGCTCGGCGAGGCGATATTCGCGCTCGGCCGGGCCGCTCACCCAGTCGGCGAACCCGCGCTCGGCCGGCTGCTCGACGATTGCTCCCGAGATGCCGAGCCTGAGCGCGCCCGAATAAGCGCTGTCGGCATAGGGGCTGATGGAAAGCGCGCCGTACAGCAAGGCGAAGAACAGCAGCATGAAGATGAGCACCAGCCCATCCTTGATCCCGACCAGCAGCTTCCACACCTTGCCGGCAAAGCTCATCGCGCACGCTCCTTCGCGCTGGCGGCTAAACCAGCGCCCTGGAGCTGTAAACGGGCCAGCCGACACGCGACGCCGGCTCGCCCCTTGACGGCGCATGAACAGTCCCTAAATCGACGCTTGCTGGCACTCGCATGGGTCGAGTGCTAACAGTTCAACCGGGCGCGCTGTCTCGCGATGAGCGCCGCGCCACTACGAAAAAGAGGTGAACGCATGAACTTCCGTCCGTTGCACGATCGCGTGCTGGTCCGCCGCGTCGGGGCCGAGGAAAAGACCGCCGGCGGCATCATCATTCCCGATACCGCCCAGGAAAAGCCGCAGGAGGGCGAAGTGCTCGCCGTCGGCGCCGGCAGCCGTGACGAGTCCGGCAAGCTGGTCGCGCTCGACGTCAAGGCCGGCGACCGCATCCTGTTCGGCAAGTGGTCCGGCACCGAGGTGCGGATCGACGGCGAGGAGCTGCTGATCATGAAAGAGAGCGACATCCTCGGCATCGTCGACGCCACCGGTTCGGCCCGCAAGGCCGCCTGAACAATCCCCTAAAGGAAGGAAACAAAGACAATGGCAGCGAAAGACGTACGCTTTTCGCGCGAGGCGCGTGAGCGCATCATGCGCGGCGTCGACACCCTCGCCGACGCGGTCAAGGTGACCTTGGGGCCGAAGGGCCGCAACGTCCTGCTTGACAAGAGCTTCGGCGCTCCCCGCATCTCCAAGGACGGCGTCACCGTCGCCAAGGAGATCGAGCTCAAGGACAAGTTCGAGAATATGGGCGCGCAGATGCTGCGCGAGGTCGCCAGCAAGACCAACGACCTCGCCGGCGACGGCACCACCACCGCCACCGTTCTTGCCCAGTCGATCGTTCGCGAGGGCATGAAGTCGGTCGCGGCCGTCAAGGGTCCCGGCTTCGGCGATCGCCGCAAGGCGATGCTCGTGGATATCGCCGTTCTGTCCGGCGTCCAGCTCATCTAAGAGGATCTCTTTATCAAGCTCGAGATCGTCACCCTCTCGATGCTCGGCCGATCCTTGAT
>JBQTJR010000129.1:0-2668 GCA_052386895.1 Sphingosinicella sp. | reverse complement strand
CGCGCCTCGTCGAGCGCGAAGCGGTTGGTGGTGCGATGCCTCAGCCTGGGATCGTCCGCCGCCAGCGGCAATTGCGCCACCGCCACCTTGACCGGCTCGGCCGGCGGCCCCGGCCGCGCCCGCAGCTCGATCGCCATCGCGCCGCCGCGCGCCAGCAGCATCCGCACCTCGCCGCTCGGCCCGCGGAAGGTCGCCGCCTGCAGTTCGTTGCGCGCCAGGTGACGGTCGAACGCGAAGCCCAGCGCGTCGGCGCTGTCCTTCAGCTTTGACAAATGCCGGTCGAGATCGGCGATGCCGGCCTCGGCATCGAACGCCATCTCCAGGGCCAGGTCGAAGCGCTCGGCCGCCATCGCTGCGGTCTAATCGCGCGGGGGCCTTATCGAAAATCCTATTTCCGGCGCCGCTGCCGATTGGTAGGCCGCGCCCACGCCAACCTGACGAGGGATTCATCCATGCGCCCGCTTTTGCTCTCGCTCGCTCTCATTGCCCCGCTGACCGCCGTCCTCGCCCAGACCGGCCAGCCCGCCAACGCACCGAAGGCGGTGCCGAAGCCCGCCGCCCTCGTCGCCGACGGCATCCCGGCGGTGCCGGCCGAGCTCGCCGCGCGCACCCGCGCCTACATGGAATTCCGCACCGCCGGCTTCTCGGGCTGGAACCGCACCGATCGCTCGATGCTGGTCACCACCCGCTTCGGCAATACCGGCCAGGTCCACCGCGTCGCCAATCCGATGGGCTACCGCCAGCAACTGAGCTTCGAGGAAGACCCGGTGTTCGGCACCTGGTCGCCGGCCGGCGACGCGCTGGTCGCGGTCAAGGACATTGGCGGCAACGAGTTCTTCCAGTTCTACACCCTCGCCAACGGCCGTCTCGCCTTGCTCACCGACGGCACCAGCCGCAACAATTTCGGCAGCTGGAGCGAGGACGGCCGCCTGTTCGGCTACAGCTCGACCCGCCGCAACGGCGCCGACACCGATCTCTACGTCATCGACCCGCGCGATCCCGCCAGCAACCGCATGGTCGCGCAGGTCTCGGGCGGCGGCTGGAATATCGCCGCTTTCTCGCCCGACAATCGCCGCGCGGCGGTGATCAATTTCCAGCAGGTCACCAATTCCGACCTTTACCTGCTCGATCTCGCCGGCGGCGCCTTGACCCCGATCGGCGACATCTCGCGCGACATCGCTTATGGCGGCGCCGAGTTCGCGCCCGACGGCACCCTCTGGGTGACCTCGGACGAGGGCTCGGATTTCCAGCGCCTCGGCACCGTCGATCCCGCCACCGGCGCCTTCCGCGCGGTCGCGCCCGAGCCGCGCTGGGACGTCGACACCTTCGACATCGCCCCCGACGGCAGCTTCATCGCCTATGTCCTCAACGAGGCCGGCATCGACCGCCTCAAGCTGATGGATGTGCGCACCGGCCAGGTCCGCACCGTCACCGGGCTGCCGGCCGGCGCGATCGGCGGTCTCGACGTCGCGCCCTGGGGCGATATCGGCTTCACCCTGTCGTCGGCGCGCAGCCCGGGCGACGCTTATTCGGTCAATTCGCGCACCCTCGAAGTGACCCGCTGGACGCGCAGCGAGACCGGCGGCCTCGATCCCGAGGTCAACGTCGAGCCGCAGCTCATAGAGGTGCGCAGCTTCGACCGCGAGCCGATCTCCGGCTTCCTCTACCGGCCGGACCCGGCGCGCTTCCCCGGCCGCCGGCCGTTGATCGTCAGCATCCACGGCGGCCCCGAAGCGCAGTTCCAGCCCGGCTTCCTCGGCCGCAGCAACTACCTCCTCAACGAGCTCGGGATCGCCATTTTCTACCCCAACGTCCGCGGCTCGACCGGCTACGGCAAGCGCTTCGTCAGCCTCGATAACGGCCCGGCGCTGCGCGAGAACAGCGTCCGCGACATCGGCGCCTTCCTCGACCGGCTGGTGCGCGATCCCAACCTCGATGCGGCCCGCATCGCCGTCACCGGCGGCTCCTATGGCGGCTACATGTGCTTCGCCAGCGCGATCTGTTTCGCGAGCCGGCTGCGCGGCGCCAATTGCGTCGTCGCGATCTCGAACTTCGTCACCTTCCTCGAGAACACCCAGGCCTATCGCCGCGACCTCAGGCGCGTCGAATATGGCGACGAGCGCGACCCGGCGCAGCGCGCGCGGCTGATGGAGATCTCGCCGCTCACCCGCGCCCGCGAGCTCACCATCCCGGTGGTGGTGGTGACCGGTGCCAACGATCCGCGCGTGCCCGCCTCCGAAGCCGAGCAGATGGTGGCGGCGGTGCGCGCCAATGGCCGCGAGGCCTGGCATTTGCTCGGCCAGAACGAGGGCCACGGCTTCGCCCGCAAGGAGAATATCGACTACCAGTTCTGGGTCGGGCTGATGTTCTGGCAGCGCCATCTGCTGACGGCCGGCGACGCGCCCCCGACCGCGGCCACGCACGGAAACTAACCGCACCCCCCCGCTATTTCGGGGGGAGGGGGACCATCCGGAATCGAAGATGGGGCGAAGCCCCAACGATGGTGGAGGGGCCCATTTCGGCTAGTCCACCCTCCGCAACCCTCCCCGCGATTTCGCGGGGAGGGGGACCGCGTAGCGGTGGAGGGGCACTTTTTTCGGCTAGTCCACCCTCCGCGCGATCCAGTCGCGCTCGGTTCTCGCTGATGCCCCCGCGTCCGGCCTGATCT
>JBQTJR010000128.1:0-24567 GCA_052386895.1 Sphingosinicella sp. | reverse complement strand
GTGATCGACCGTGAAGTGCGAAACGCCCTGATTGCGTGCGATCCGCACTCGACCGATCTTCTTAAGCCGTTCCTCGTTGGGGAAAATCTCAAGCGATGGCATGTCGAAAGTGATGATTTGTGGCTGATCTACACGCCTAAGAACCGCGTTAACATCGAGGATTACCCTGCCATCCGTGACCATCTCGCCGTCTTTCGCGACAGGCTGGAAGCGCGCGCAACCAAGCAACACTGGTGGGAACTCCAGCAGGCCCAGGCAGCATACGAAAGACATTTTAGGAACGGCAAGATCGTTTACCCCGAGATGAGTCAGGGGCCAAAATTCTCGATCGTTCGCGGAGAGATGTTTCTTTCTAATAAATGCTTCTTCGTGCCCGCCGAGGACGAGGCGCTCACCGCATCCCTGGGATCAAAGGCGTCATGGCTGTGGCTATTCGGGGAAGCGTCACCGCTACGAGGCGGACAGTGGCGGCTGGAACTGAGGGAGCAGTATGTGTCGCGCCTCCCGGTTCCTTCGGACAGTCCTGACTTTCAGAATCTCGCACCCCTAGCCAGAGCTGTGCAAGCCGCGCACGAAGAATTGTTTCGACTGTCACAGACGACGCTGCACCGCTTAGGCGACGTTGCTCAAATGATTGAGACCGCCGCCGCATTTCGCAAATGGTTTAACATGGATTTCAACACGCTCCGCACTGCAATCTCCAAGCGCTTCCGCACCGACTTTTCGGTTCCTGAGCGGGATGAATGGGAGCGCTGGTATGAGAATCGCCGCGCTAACGCAGTAACGCTAAATGCCCGCATCACCGACGCCGAGGCCGAAATCAACGACCGCGTCTACTCCCTTTACGGGCTCGACAGAGACGATGTGGCCGCGATCGAGGAATCGCTTGCGGGGCAGTACTAATAAACGTGGGTAAATTGTTCGATGCCAACGGCATCGACCGCGTTCAATTCGGCTGTTGCCGTTCCGCTTCCCTCGCCGCGTCGGCCGCTTCCTCGAACGCGTCGCGGACGAGCCGATCTTCCTCGGCCTCGCGATTTGCATCCCGCGCTTTCTCGACTGCCGGCTCGATTTCGATCAGCCGTTCGATCTCGCGATTTTGGGCGGGCGCCGGTTCGTGGATCGAAGCGTTGATCGTCCAACCGCCCGGCCGAGCGACGATCAGCGCCTGCTCAAGCTGCGGCTGAAGAGTCAAAAGCGCGAGAGCGATCGGTACCATCGCACCCAGCCTTGGTCGGGCCGGGTACGCCGCGCAAGCGCCTGCTTGCGCCTGTCTTGGAACAGGACGGGTCGGCCGCGCGCAGTGAAAGCTGGCCGATCCTGGCGGTGACGGCTAGAGACGCTTCGAACCAAACCGGGGAGAGCAGCCATGGCGCGCGCCGTCTATCTGCTGTTCGGTGTCTTCGCGTACCTCGTCTTCTTCGCTACCTTTCTCTATCTGATTGCGTTCACCGCCAACCTGCCCGAGGCGATGCTGACCGTCGATCGCGGCCCGCGCGCGCCGGTCCCGATCGCCATCCTCGTCGACATGGCCCTGATCGCCTTGTTCGGCGTCCAGCACAGCGTCATGGCGCGCAAGGGCTTCAAGGCCGCCTGGACGCGGGTCGTGCCCGAACCGGTCGAGCGCAGCGTCTATGTCCTGTTCGCCAGCCTGGCGCTGATCGTGATGTTCCTGTTCTGGCGGCCGATCACCTATCCGATCTGGTCGATCGCCAACGAAACCGCGGTCTGGCTGATATGGGGGCTGTTCGGCCTCGGCTGGCTGATCGTGCTGCTCAGCACCTTCCTGATCAACCATTTCGAGCTGTTCGGCCTGCACCAGGTCTGGGCCAATGTCCGCGGCGCCGAGCTGCCCGAGGCCAGGTTCCGCGAGCCTCTCTTCTACCGGCGCGTGCGCCACCCGATCTATGCCGGCTTCATCCTCGCTTTCTACGCGACGCCGCACATGACCGCCGGCCACCTGCTGCTCGCGCTCGGGCTCACCGTCTACATCCTGATCGCGATCCGCTACGAGGAGCGCGACCTCGTCGCCTTGTTCGGCAAGGATTACGAGGACTATCGCACCCGCACCGGCAAGCTGGTGCCGAAGCTCGGCAGGCGCGCCTAGAGCAACCGCAGCTGCGGCCCGCTCGGCGGTTCGAACAGATCGCAGCGCAGCGGCTTTTTCTCGCTGCTGAAGCCCTGCTCGCGCACCGCCCGCTCGAACCGGGTCCTGAGCAGCTGCGCCCACGGCCCGAAGCCCTGCATTCGCGTGAACCAGTTGGGGTCGTTGTCGCGGCCGCCGCGCATCTCGCGGATGATCCCCATCACCTTGCTGGCGCGATCCGGGAAATGCTCGTCGAGCCAGGCGCGGAACAGGGGTGCGACCTCGAAAGGCAGCCGCACCGGCAAATAGAAGACGCCGGTGGACCCGGCTTCCTTCGCCGCCGCGACGATCGCCTCGAGCTCGTGATCGGTCACCGCCGGGATCACCGGCGCGATCGCGACGCTCGCCGGCACGCCCGCCTCGGCCAGCCTCTTCACCGCCGCCAGCCGCTTGCGCGCTGCCGGCGCCCGCGGCTCGAGCGTGCGCGAGATTTCCGGGGTCAGCGAAGTCACCGACAGCGCCACCGCCACCAGCCGCTGGCGCGCCATTTTCTCGATCAGGTCGAGGTCCTGGAGCACCCGGTCCGACTTGGTGGTGATCGTCACCGGGTGCCTGGTCTCGGCCAGCACTTCGAGCACGCTGCGGGTAATCCGCCAGCGCCGCTCGATCGGCTGGTAGGGATCGGTGTTGGTGCCCATCGCGATCGGCCGTACCCGGTAGCCGGGCTTGGCGAGCTCGGCGCGCAGTAACTTCGCCGCATCGGGCTTGGCGAACAGCCGGCTCTCGAAATCGAGCCCGGGCGAGAGGTCGTGGAAGGCGTGGGTCGGCCTTGCGAAGCAATAGATGCAGCCATGCTCGCAGCCGCGAGAGGGATTGATCGAGCGGTCGAAGCCGATGTCGGGCGACGTGTTGTAGGCGATGATCGTCTTGGCATGCTCGATCGTCACCGTCGTTCGCAGCGGCGGCGGCCCGTCCTCGTCATCGCGCAGGTCGAGCCAGTCGCCGTCCGCCTCCCGCACGGGAAGCTTGAACCGCGTCGGCGTCCGGTTTTCAGGGGCGCCGCGGCCGGGCCGGGCATCGGGGCGGGGCATCCGCTCCGGCTAGCATTTCACGTGGAACAGAGCAAGAACAGTTGCGCGAAGACAAGGTGCGGAAATGGGCGTTTGCAGGATTTCGCCCCGTCGCGCTCTGCGAGAGAGAATAAACCCTTGTATTTATTGACGGTTTCGCAGCATTGCGCACAGAGAGCGAGGTTATATTCTGCTTTTTATATTCTAATCGCTTCCCATCGCGGTCAGCGTCCGCCGCGGCTCGATCCGAATCGCGCTCGGGCCGGGCATGCCGGGGAAACGCGGCCACATCCCCGCGACCAGCGCGCGCCGGCTCGGGGACTCGGCGCCGCGGCGCTGCTCGTAGATCCAGTAGTTGCGAAGCACGATCGGCACGTAGCCGCGTGTCTCCCAATAAGGGATGGTCTCGATGAACAGCAAAGGATCGCTCTGGTCGAAGCGCTGCGTCCACTGCGTCACCGGCAGCGGCCCCGCATTATAGGCGGCAATCACCCGCGGCAGCAGCCCGTCGATTACTGGCTGGTCGCGCAGCCATTCGAGATAGGCCTGGCCGAACGCGATGTTGTTTGCCGGGTCGTTCAATCGCCCGCGGTCGGCGGCGATGCCGCGCCAGCGGACCAGGTCACCGGCGGTGCCGGGGCGCACCTGCATCAGCCCCCGCGCGCCGGCCGGGCTGACCGCGTCGGGGCGGAAATTCGATTCCTGCAGCGCGTGCGCGACCGCGAGCGACGGGTCGACCCGCCAGCCGTCGGCCGGCCGCCAGCTTGGCAGCGGATAGCGGTCCTGGGGCGCGGTGCGCGAGCCCGGCGGTCCGTTATGCGCCAGCCACATCTGGGTACCGGTGAGGTTCACCCGCGCGGTGAGGTGCAGCAGCGCCTCGTGATCGTCAGCATCGCCGATTCGCGCCTGGTGGCGGATCAATTCGTCGGCGAGCCGGTTTTCGCCGATCTCGACCAGCGCGATCGCCGCCCGCGCGTTGGGCAGCCGCGCCAGGCTGCGCGCGTCGTCGCTATCGAACAGATGCGGTTCGGGCCGGTTGCGCGAGCCGAGCTGGGTTTGCGCCAGCAGGCCGTAGAAGGTCTCGCCGTGGCGCGCCGCCGCCTGCAGCTGGTCTTCCACCCGCTGCGGCCGCCCGCCCGCCATTTCTGCCCGCGCCGCCCAGTAATGGCCGGCGGCGGCGAGCTCGATGTCGTCGGCTTGGTTGCCAACGGCGCGGAAATGCTCGTTGGCCGCCGCGAAATCCTGCAGCCGCCAGGCGGCCAGGCCAGCCACCCAGCGCGCGTGCACCGCCCATTCGGTGGCGCCGTTGCCGGCGCCGTCGTTGCCCTCGACCATCCGCCGCACGTCGCGGTCGTGGCCGTTGAGGAAATAGACCCAGGCGATGCGCTGCTGGAACGAAGTGCGAGCTTCCTCGCTCAATTCAGCCTTGCGCTCGTTGAACAGGGTTTCGGCCTCGTACGGCTGGTCGGCGACCAGCAGAGGCTGCACCAGGTTCTCGAGCCGGTCGGCGATCGGGTCGCCCCGCACCGATCGCGGCCGCCCGCGGCGCGGCTGGCCGGGAAGATTGAAGAGGCGCTGCTCCTCGGGAACGTTGGGGATGTCGATGTCGCGCGCGTCGGCGTTGCGCAGTCGCGCCAGCCGGGCAAGGCCGGCGGCCTGCGGCAGATCGCGCGCGCGCCCGAGCAACTCGATCAGCGGTAAAAGCTCGACCCGCGGCGATCCGGGCATGGTGTAAAGCATCGCCCGCGCCAGATCGTGCAGCGGCCCCGACCGCATCGAATCCAGCCGCCCGGCGGCGCCGGCCCAGTTCCCGGCGCGCAGCTCGGTGAACAGGCCGCGATAGAAGTCGCGCTCGGCCGGGGTCAGGATGACCGGGATCGCCGCCAAATGTTCGGCCGGCAGCGCCGACGGAAAAGCGGAGTCCTGCGCCGCCGTCGGCGCTGCGGCGAGCGCCAGCGAAGCCGCCAACAGGGCACGCCATCCTCTCATTGGGCCAGCTCGTTGCGCAGCATCTTCAGGTCTTCCCAGGCCGGCTGTTTTAGCGCCGTCGTCCGCAGCAAATCATCGGGCCTGAACGTTACCAAAGCCTTCACCGGCCCGCTTGGTGTCTCGATTTGGTGCCACCGTCCCCGCTTTGCCTGTACCGACCCGCCGAACAGCGCTTTGGCGCAGGCCTCGCCGAACATCAGCAGCGCCTTCGGTCGCACCAGGCCGACATGGTGGAGCGCGACCGGCGCGATCGCTGCCGCCTCGGCCACGGCGAGCCGCCCGGTGGGAGTGCGGACCGGTGAAAGCGCCGCCAGGTAAAGCGAATCGCGGCCGCGACCGATTGCCTTCATCATGTTGTCGAACAGGCTTCCGGCCTCGCCGGTGAGCAGCTTTCCGGCGGCGAGATCGGCCTGCGACGGCATGTCGATCAGCACCATCAGCCCGCCGTCCGGATCGCCTTGCGGCCCCAGCCGGGGCGCACCCGCCGCCGCCAGCGGCAGAGTCGCGCTCGCCATCAGCCAGGCTTGGAACTCGGCGAGGCCGTCCGGCATCGGCTCGTCTCGCGCCAGCGGGTCGGCCGCCGGTTCGGCGGCCGCGGCTGGAGCCGCCTCGGCCGGCGCCTTCAGCCAGTCGCGCGGCGCTTCGTCGACGATCGTGTCGACGCCCGCCTCGATCCACCATGATAGGGCGTTAGCCGCCTGGTCAGCTCGCAAGTCCACCCCCCACGCTTAAGCAAGCCATTGAGTCGGCAGGCGCAAGACTGGTCAATCTCCGAGGGCGTCTTTATCTGCCAGCCGTGAGTCCTTTGCGACGACAGGAGCCGCGAGCGGGATGAAGGCGGGATGAGCGAACGCGAGTCGATGGCCTACGACGTCGTGATCGTCGGCGCCGGACCGGCCGGGCTGGCCGCGTCGATCCGGCTCAAGCAACTCGCCGGCGAGGCCGGGCGCGAGCTTTCGGTCTGTATCCTCGAAAAAGGTTCGGAGGTCGGCGCCCACATCCTTTCCGGCGCAGTGGTCGATCCGCGCGCGCTCACGGAATTGCTGCCGGACTGGCGTGATCGCTCCAGCCCGCTGACCGTCCCGGTTACCAAGAATGAGCATTGGCTGCTGACCAAAAGCCGGCGGTTGTCGCTGCCGCACGCTTTGATGCCGCCGTTCATGAACAACAAGGGCACCTACACCCTGAGCCTCGGCAATCTCTGCCGCTGGCTCGCCGGCCAGGCCGAGTCACTGGGCGTCGAGATCTTCCCCGGCTTCGCCGCCGCCGAGATCCTGTTCAACGAGAACGGTTCGGTAAAAGGCGTCGCCACCGGCGACATGGGCATCGCCCGCGACGGTTCGCACCGCGGCGACTACCAGCCGGGGATGGAGCTGCACGGCCGCTACACCCTGTTCGCGGAAGGCGCGCGCGGCCACCTCACCAAGGAATTGAAACGGCTGTTCGGGCTCGACGCTGACAGCCAGCCCCAGACGTACGGCATCGGCCTCAAGGAATTGTGGGACATCGATCCCGACAAGCACCAGCCGGGGCGGGTGATCCATACCCAGGGCTGGCCGCTGACCGACGCCTGGGGCGGCGGATTCCTCTACCACCAAGCGGCAGGCCAGGTCGCGCTCGGGTTCGTCGTCGCGCTCAATTACCGCAATCCCTATCTGTCGCCGTTCGAGGAATTCCAGCGCTGGAAGCAGCATCCTGCGATCCGCCATTTCCTCGAGGGTGGCCGGCGGGTCAGCTACGGCGCCCGCGCGATCAACGAGGGCGGCTGGCAATCGGTCCCGAAACTCGCCTTTCCGGGTGGCGCGCTGATCGGTTGCGGGGCCGGCTTCTTGAACGTGCCGCGGATCAAGGGCAGCCACACCGCGATGAAATCGGGCATGCTCGCCGCCGAGGCGGCATATGCGGCGATCGCCGCCGACCGCTCGGGCGACACGCTCGGCGATTATGAAAGTGCGCTGCGCTCGAGCTGGGTCGCCAGGGAACTGAAGATGGTGCGCAATGCCGAGCCGCTGGTGACCAAGTGGGGAGGCAATGCCGGCACCCTGTTCGCCGGCATTGACTTGTGGATGCGCTGGCTTCGGATCGGCCTGCCGTTCACGATGAGGCACAAGCCCGACCATCAAAGTCTGTGGCGCAAGGACATCGCGCCGCGCATCGATTACCCGAAACCCGACGGCGTGATCAGCTTCGATCGCCTGTCGTCGGTGTTCCTGTCCAACACCAACCACGAGGAGGACCAGCCGGTTCATTTGACGCTGAAGGACGCGTCGGTGCCGGTGGCGGTGAATCTCGAACAATATGACGGGCCCGAGCAACGATACTGCCCCGCAGGGGTCTATGAATTTGTCGAAGAAGCTGCGGGAATGCGGCTGCAGATCAACGCGCAGAATTGCGTTCACTGCAAGACCTGCGACATCAAGGACCCGACCCAGAATATCCACTGGGTCGTGCCGGAGGGCGGGGGAGGGCCGAATTATCCCAATATGTGAGCATGAAGGCTTGCGCTGGAGGCGCGGCATCCTGCTGGCCGGCCTGATTGGCATGGCCTTTTCGTCGCCAGGCCTTGCCCGCACCGATCCGGCGGCGACGCTCTCCACCTACGCCCGCGCCCGCGCGGCGTCCGCGGCCGGCGCCGACGACGAAGCGAGCCGGGCTTTCGCCGCCGCGCTGGCGGCGGACCCGTCCAACGAGGTGATCGCCGCCGAGGCGCTTTCTCATGCGGTGCTGCTCGGCGAATGGCCGCTGGCATTGCGCGCCGCGGCCAATCTCGAGGCGCGCGGCGCCCTGCTCCCGGATGCCCGCTTTCTGCTGGTCGCTGATACGCTGCGCCGCCGTGACTGGAACGCCGCCATTCGCCAGGTCGACGCGATCGAGCGCGAACGACTGTTCGCCAACACCGTGCCCGTGCTGCGCGCCTGGATCGCGCTCGGGCGCGGCCGAGATGCGTTAGCGGATCTGGCGACACCCGGTCTCGCCGGCGCCGAACTGATCGCCGAGCATCGCCCGCTGCTATACGCTGCCTCTGGGCGTGGCGAAGAGGCGGCTGCCTTGCTGCTTGGGACGGAAGGCGCCAGCATCCGCCGACTGCGGCTGCGTCTTGCCGCTGCCGGCGCGCTCGCCGCGCGCAACGAGCGCGCCGCGGCGCGGGCGCTCCTTCAGGGTAGCGAGGGACCATTGGTTGCGGCGCGAACGCTTGTCGAATCGGGCCGGCCGCTACCGGGCGCGGTCGATGATCCCGCCGCCGGCTTTGCCGAGCTGATGGTACGGCTTGCGATTGACATGCAGGGCGAGGATCTGCTGCCTGTAGCGGCCAGCTTCGCGCACCTCGCAACTTGGGCGGCCCCCGACAACAGCCAGGCAGCGATGGTCGCCGCGGAGCTTCTGTCGCGGCTCGACCGGCCGCTTACTGCGCAGCAATTGCTCGCCGCGGTCGCTTGGCAGGATCCGTTCGCGGCCGCCGCGCGCGATCAGCGGGCGCGTCTGCTGGTGGAAACCGGCGAGCTGGCCCGCGTACTCGGCGATGCCGAGTCGGTTGCCGCGGCGTCGCGGCCTGCTGTCGCCGATCTGGTCCGCGCCGGCGAGATCTTCATGGGTCAGGATCGCGCGGCAGACGCCGCCCGCGCCTTCGCTCGCGCGGTAGAGCTGCGCGGCGAGGGCGATTCGGATTATCCTGTCTGGGCGCTATGGCTGATGCGTGGCGGCGCCCACGACGAAGCCGGTGATTGGCCGGCGGCGCGCGACGCCCTGCGCGAGGCGCACCGGCTGGCACCGGCCGAGCCGCTGGTGCTCAATTATCTCGGTTACGCAATGCTGGTGCGGCGCGAGCAGCTTGACGAGGCGCGGCGGCTGATCCGCGAGGCGCACCGGCTGGCGCCGGCCAACGCCGCGATCACCGATTCGCTGGGATGGGCCCTGTTCGTCTCCGGCGACGTCGCCGGTGCGATTCCCCTGCTCGAGCTGGCGGCGGCGGAGGAAGCCGCCGATGCCGAAATCAACGAGCATCTTGGCGACGCTTACTTCACCGCCGGCCGGCGGATCGAGGCGCGCTTCGCCTGGGCGGCGGCGCGCGTCTATGCCAGCGGCGAACAGGCCGAGCGGCTGGCGGCCAAGATCGATCGGGGGCTGACGCCGCAGCTCGCCGCGCGCTGAGCGCGATGCAGGAAACCGCTTACGCCAAGCTCAACCTTGCGCTGCACGTGCGCGCGCGCCGGCCCGACGGCTATCACGAGATCGAGACGATCTTCGCCTTTTGTGACGATGGCGACCTGATTGAGGCGCAAGACAACGTGCACCTCTGCTGGGCCAAGGTCCAGGGCCCTATGGCCTCGGCACTTGAGGGTGGCGGGCACGATCTCGTCAACCGTGCTGCCGAGTCTATCAGCCGCGAGCGCGGCATGCGCCCCGACGGCGCGATCATCACTCTCACCAAGAATCTGCCGGTCGCCGCAGGATTGGGCGGTGGCTCTGCCGACGCTGCGGCGACCCTTCGCGTACTCGACAGGCTGTGGCGGCTCCGGCTTGGCGTCGATCGCCTGCAACAACTTGCCGCCGATCTCGGCGCCGACGTCCCGGCCTGCCTGCATTCGCGGATGATGCGCGGCGAAGGGAGGGGAGACCGGCTCACGCCGGTCGACCTTCCGGAACTGACCGGCAAGCCGCTGCTGTTGGTGAACCCCGGCCGGTCGTTGTCGACACGCGATGTCTTTGCTGGCTGGGGCGGTGAGGATCGAGGGCCGCTCGGTAATGACTGGTCTTCTGGCCGCAACGACCTTCAGCCGATCGCGCTCCGGCTCGTTCCCGAGATCGCCGATGTCCTGACCGCATTGGCGGGCGCAGAGATCGCACGCATGTCCGGCTCCGGGCCGACCTGCTTCGGCCTGTATGCCAGCACCGCCGGCCGCGACAGGGCTGCTGCTGGCATCGCGGCCGCGCATCCGGATTGGTGGCTGCTGGCGACGCGCTTGCGCTGAAAACCCCGTCCCTGCTGCCCCGCTTTTCCCATCGCGGCACAGGCAATCGCCCTCGTTAACCATCTAATATCGCGGGATTCCGTCATGGCACGGCTCTTGCTGTGTAAAAGGCGACGGGTCGAGGCGCGTGTAGCTGCGCCGACATCCGCCCGCGGCCCCTACCCCCACCGGACCGGCGCCGCGAACCCTCGCAGCCGGGCCGCGGCGTACCTGCGGTCCGGCCTTTTTCTTGTGACAGTCTTGCCTCTGCGCGCCAAGAAGCGGGCATGTTCCTCCTCGAGCAGAAGGGTGCGGTCACGCGGCTGACACTTGATCGTCCGCAGGCGCGCAATGCGATTCCTGTCGCAGGATGGCGCGAGCTGGCCCGAACAGTTGAAGAGCTGGCGGATTCGGACATGCATGTGCTGGTCCTCAATGGCGCTGGCGAGGCCTTTTGCGCCGGCGCTGATCTGAGCGAGTTTCCATACTTTAGAAGTGATACCGAAGCGGTTGCAGAGTTTCGGGAGGCGATGAACGAGGCGTTCACCGCGCTGTCGGCCTGCCGTGCGCCGACCATCGCCTGGGTCGATGGCCCCTGTTACGGTGCCGGCGTGGCGCTGGCGCTGGCCTGCGACATTCGCATCGCCGGTTCCGGCGCATGCTTTGCCATCACCCCGGCGAAGCTCGGCATCGGCTATCCCCAGGACGATGTTCATCGCTTGGTCGAGCTGGTTGGATCGGGCCAGGCCTACCGTCTGTTGTTCACGGCCGCGACGATCGATGCCGCCGAGGCGGTCCGGATCGGGCTCGCCGAAATGGCAGGCAACGAGGTGAGTGTCGAAGAAATGGCCGGTTCGATCGCCGCGCTGCCGCCGCAAAGCCTCCATTATCTCAAGCGCGCCGTGCGGATGTCACTCGCAAACCAGGCGGATCCAGACCTCGACGACGCATTTGACCGGATGCTGGCCGAGCCGGAAGTCACCAGCCGGCGGCAAGCGATGGGCCGCAAATGAAGCGGCTGATGCTCGTGGTCGCGCTCTCGCTGCTGGGCGGCTGCGGCGGCACCGTTTCGTCTTCCCAGGCTGAAGCCGAGGACGATCGCATCGACTGCCGCCTGGCTGGTTCGTCGGGGTTCGAACGTGTCTGCACAGTCGAACGCGACGGCCGCGACATCACGGTGCGTCGGCCCGACGGTGGTTTCCGCCGGCTGATCGTCGCCGGTGTCCTGGTGGCCGCGGCCGACGGTGCCGAGCAGGCCGAGGCCCGCCGCCACGCCGACGGGACGGTGGAGGTGGCGATCGGCGGCGATGTGTTCCTGCTGCCGCCAGGCGCGCGCGAATGATCGCACTCGGCCGGCCGATTCTGACCGCAGCGGAAATGCGCGCCGCCGAGGCCGAGGCGATCGCCGCCGGCACTCCGGTCGAATCGCTGATGGAGCGCGCCGGCCTGGCCGCGGCCCGCGCGATCCGCGCTTACGCGGGCCCAATGCCGGCCTTGGTGCTGTGCGGTCCGGGCAACAATGGCGGCGACGGCTATGTCATCGCGCGTGCGCTAGAGGCGGCCGGCGCGGATGTGCGTGTCGCTGCGGCCGGCGACCCAGCCAGCGAGGCTGCGCGCGCAGCCGCATCGCACTGGGACGGCCCAGAGGTGTCGATCAGCCGGGTCGCGCCGGCACAGATGCTGGTCGATGCCTTGTTCGGCACTGGCCTAAAGCGGCCGCTCGATGACAAGCTTGCCGCGCGTCTCAACGCGCTTGCCGCGGCGGCGGAGGTCCGGGTCGCGGTCGACCTGCCGAGCGGCGCAGCCACCGACGATGGCCGCCTGTTGTCGCCGGTGCCCGATTTCGACCTCACCATCACCTTCCAGACGCTGAAACCCTCGCATCTACTGCAGCCGGCAGCTCGCCACATGGGCCGGGTCGTCGTCGCCGACATCGGTATCGTCGCCGCAAGCCAGCTGCACGAAATCGGTCCGCCGCGCCTTCGAGCGCCGGGGCCCGACGATCACAAGTACAGTCGCGGCTATGTTGCCATTCTCGCCGGTGAAATGCCTGGGGCGAGCGCGCTCGCGGCCTCAGCTGCGATGCAAGCGGGAGCAGGCTATGTCCGCTTGTTCGCCGATTCCCCGGTCACCAGCCTTCCGAATGCCGTCGTGCAAACGCCCGGCGTATCGTTCACTCCCGACCCGCGCATTGGCGCCCTGCTCATCGGTCCTGGTCTCGGCACCGGCATGTATGCTCGCAAGTCGATGGATAAGGCGCTCGCGGCCGGCGCGCCGCTGGTGCTCGACGCCGACGCGCTCAAGCTGCTCGCCGATTACAAGCCTCCGTCGTGGACACAGCCACCGATCCTGACCCCGCATGCTGGCGAATTCGCGCCACTGTTCGGCGCGACGAAAGGAAGCAAGGTCGAGCGCACTCGTACCGCCGCCGCAAAGTCGGGAGCGGTGGTCGTCCACAAGGGGCCGGACACAGTCGTAGCTGCGCCCGATGGACGCTCCGCCATCGGCAGCGCCAGCCACTGGCTGGCCAGCGCCGGTACCGGCGACGTGCTCGCCGGCATCATTGCCGCGTTGCGGGCGCAGGGTATGGAGCCGTTCGACGCGGCCTGCGGCGGTATCTGGTTGCAGGCGCGCGCGGCCGACCTCGCCGGACCTGCCCTGATTGCCGACGACCTCCTCACCCATCTCCCCGCCGCTGTTCGTGAGTGTCTCTGAGCTAATTGTCCGTCTCGCCGCGCGCGGCGACGGCGTCACGACAAGTGGACGCTACGTCCCGCTCGCCGCGCCGGGCGATCGTGTCGATGAACAAGGGGCGCTTGAATCCGGCCCCCACCACGCGACACCGCCGTGCCTCCATTTTCGAGAATGCGGCGGTTGCCAGCTGCAGCATGTCGACGATGCTGCCTATGCCGATTTCCTGCGCGATCGCATCGTCACGGCATTGCGGGCGCAAGGTCTGTCGCTGCCTGAAATACGGCCGCCGCACATTTCCCCGCCGCGCACCCGCCGCCGCGCCGCCCTCCATGCCGAGCGTCGCGAGCGAGGTGTCCAGATCGGCTTCATGGCGCGCACTAGCCACCGCAGTGTCGACATGCGCGAATGCCCTATCCTGCTGCCCCAGCTGTTCGCGCTGGTAGCGCCGCTGCGTGCTTTGCTTGCCGTCTTGCTGCCGCCCCGCCGCCGCGCGCAGGCGTATTTGACTCTGTGCGACCAGGGAGTTGATCTGCTGCTCCATGGAGTTGCCGCTGACAATCTCGCCGCGATCGAGGCGCTGACCGGTTTCGCATGCGCGCATGACTTGGCGCGGCTGGCGGTCGACGACAGGATGGGTGCGCAGATCCAGTGGCAGCCGGAGCCGGCGACAGTGACACTAAGTGGCGTGCCAGTTCTCTTGCCGACCGGCGCTTTTCTGCAGGCGACGCGCGAAGGCGAGTGGGCGCTTATCGCCGCGGTGCACGAAGCCGTTGCTGGCGCAAGCCGCGCAGCCGACCTGTTTGCCGGCCTCGGCACCTTCGCGCTGGCGTTGCCCGGCCGCGTCACCGCGGTCGAGGGTGCGCGCGATGCCTTGGCTGCGCTGCAATCGGCGGCGGCGAGCGCCGGCCGGCCGGTCACAACCCTGCATCGCGATCTCTATCGGAGTCCGCTCGAGCCTGACGAGCTTGCCGGTTTCGACGCGGTCGTCCTCGATCCACCACGCGCCGGTGCGAAGGAACAGACCATGCGCCTGGCGGCATCAAGGGTGCCGGTAATCGGCTACGTGTCGTGCAATCCAGTCACGTTCGCGCGCGATGCGAAGCTGCTCGGCGAAGGCGGTTATGCGATCGACTGGATCCAGCCGGTCGGCCAATTCCGGTGGTCGACCCATGTCGAGCTGGCCGCGCGGCTGTTACGCTGAGCCGGCTCAGGCCTCGCTCAAATCCTCGCGCGCCTCATATTCTTCATCGAGTTCGTAGAAAACCGTGGCCGCCGCATACACGGCGAGGCCGGCCAAGCAGAGCGATGCCGCCGCGAACAGGTAGAAACGCCAGCGCACGACGTTGATCGTCGCCTGCACCAGACTGTGGGCAACGCGGAGGCCGACATAGGCCCAGGCGAGGTAGAGGATCACCGCGATGTCGCCGCCACCGACTATGTCGAGCACGATGCAGACCGCGTAAAACAGGGTCGGCTGCTCCATTAGATGGTTGTAGTTGTGGGCCTTCCACTGGACCTGGTCCTCAACGACCCCGTCCAATGAGCCGGTCTTGCTGCCGATGCGGCCCTTCAGAGAAATCCCCGCGCGCCGCATCGCCGGGAAACGCACGGCGTAGAGCCAGAGCATCATCAACATCGTCCAGGCCGCGAGTGCCACCAGCGGCGCGAGGATCGGGTGACTATTCATCTCAAGCCACGGGAAACAGCAGAGCACGCCCGGCCTGGATGGTCAGTCCAACCAGGGCGAGCGAGGCCGCGCCGAACACGAAAAAGCGGTAGCGTACGATGTTGGCCGTCGCCTGGATCAGGCTGTGCAGCACCCTGAGGCCGACATAAGCCCAGGCCAGCCAAAGACTATAGCCGCCGCCCGATCCCAGGAGTGCAAGCGTCAGCGCGACCGCGTAGAAGACGGTCGGCTGCTCCATCAGGTGGTTGTAATTGTGCGCTTTCCACTGCGCTTGATCGTCGACTACGCCGTCGAGTCCGACGCCGCGAGCGCCGGCCGGCACATTTCCCAGCGTCAGCCCCTTCGCCTTCATTGCCGGCATCCGCGTAACCATCATCCACGCCATCATCAGCATCGACCAGGCGATCAAGGTGACAACCGGCGCGAGAATTGGACTGTAGGTCATGTGCCCCCTCTTGGCGGAAGGGTGCGTCAGGTGCGGCCGCTAATCAACCGCTAAGATGGGTCTGGGCTCTTAATCGAACATCCGGCCGAACGCGCGCTGGGCCCGCTCGCGCCAGTGACCGCGATGGTAGGCGTCGGACGCCATCAGCGGCAGCACGCTGGTCGCCTCGGCGAACACCATCTGCTCAAGCTGGGTCGATACCTTGCCCCAGCTCGCCGCCTCTTGCAGCGTCGACGATGAGCAGGCGCCATCGCGCACGTCGGCGACGGTGATCTGCACCGCATATTTGTGCACCTCGACTTCGTGACCGAGGATCTCGGCACAGACCACTGTGTCCTGCGCGAAGTTCTTCGGCACGCCGCCGCCGATCATCAACAGGCCGGTGGTGCCGGCTTTGATCTTGATATCTGTCAGCTCGCGGAAGTCGGCGATGCTGTCGATGCTGATGTGCTTCTCACCGGCCGCGATCCGGTCGGCCTGGTGCTTGACCAGCCCGAACCCGGCCGAGCTGTCGGTAAAGGCGGGACAGAAAATCGGCACGTCATGCTCGAACGCGAGCTTGACCAGGCTGTTCTCCTTCTTGCCGTTGTCGACCAGCCAACGCCCCATCTCGCGGATGAAGGCGCGGGATGAATAGGCCTGCGGCTCGAGCGCGTGGGCGATCGCGCCGATCGTGTGGTCGGTGTGCTGCAGCTCTTCCTCGTCGATATAGGTGTCGTAGATACGGTCGATGTAGAGCGAGCGCAGGGTGTCGTCGTCGGGCACCTCGAGCGCCTGGTAGTGGCGGTGGCCGAGGCCCTCGAAGAAATCCATATCGACGATGGTCGCGCCGGTTGCGACGATCGCGTCGACCATGTTGTGCCGGACCAGGTCGGCGTAGAGGTCCATGCAACCGCCGGCCGAGGTCGAGCCCGCCACCACCAGGATGATCGAGCAGTCGGGGTCGGCGAGCATCTGGTTGTAGATCTCGGTGGCGCGGCCCAGGTCACGCGAGGTGAAGCTCATCTTGCGCATCGCCTCGACGATCGGGCGCGCATCGAAGCTCTTGATGTCGATATGCTCCACCGGCTTCTGCAGCAGCTCGGCCTTGCGGTTATCGTTGACGCGAACGTCATTCATCTCGCTCTCCAAGAAATAGGCTCGTCACCCGACCAAGGTCGGATCGACTATGAAATGCCGGCAAGGGATGTTCAGGCCTTGCGCTCTGCCCTGCTGGAACGTGCGAGTGCGGGCTCGGCTCCGCCGTACAGAGTCGCCATTGGCTCGTCGGCGGCGATCACCAGTTGGTTGGCGCCGAATCCGTTGAAGCCGGTGCGCATTGCGCAGCCATAGGCCCCGAGCATGCCGATCTCGACATAGTCGCCGGCGCGCACATCGGCCGGAAGCTCGAAGGGTCCCGCCATGTGATCCAGATCGTCGCAGGTCGGCCCGTAGAAGCTGAACGCCACCGGCCGCGCTGCCGATCCGCCGTCCCGCACCAGCCGCACCGGGAAGCGCCAGCCGACATGGGCGGCGTCAAACAGAGCGCCGTAGGCGCCATCGTTGATGTAGAGATGGTCGCCGCGCCTTTTCTCCACCCTCACCAGCAGGCTGGCATATTCGGCGCACAGCGCCCGCCCCGGTTCGCACCAAAGCTCTGCCGAATAGGAAATCGGCAGGCTCTCGAAGGCCTGGTGGACCACCTCGAAATAGGCGGCCAGCGGCGGCGGCTCCATGCCGGGATAGATTGAAGGGAAGCCGCCGCCGACATCGACGATGTCGACCGTGACCGCCGCCTCGACGATCGCCGCGCGCACCCGCTCCATCGCCTCGGCATAGGCCGCGGGCGTCATCGCCTGGCTACCGACGTGAAAGCAGATGCCGAGTGCGTCTGATGCCTGGCGGGCGGCGAATAGCAACGAACGCATGCCGGCTGGTTCGGCGCCGAACTTCGCAGCAAGGCTGAGCCGGCTATGCTCCGAGGACACGCGGATGCGCACCAACAGGTTGAGATCGGTCGCCCCTTCAGTGGCGCGATGGATCTTGTCCAGTTCCTCGTGGGTATCGAGCACAAAGGTCCGGACGCCGTGCTGGAAATAGGACTCGGCGATCACTTCCTCGGCCTTCACCGGGTGCATGAAGCAAATCACCGCCTCGGGCAGGGTCTGCGCCACCAGCCTCACCTCGGCGATCGAGGCGACGTCGTAATGGGTGACGCCCTCCTCCCAGAGCAGTTTCAGCAGCTTCGGCGAGGGATTGGCCTTCACCGCATAGAGCGAGCGGCCCGGGAACTTCTCGACGAAGTAGCGGGCGGCCCGACGCGCGGCGTGCGGACGGATCAGGGTGACCGGCTCTACCGGGCGCAGTCTGGCGATGGCGGCACCGTCGGCGGTGCCGGTGACGGGGCTGGCTAGCCCCAGCGCGCGATGATGGTTGTGCAACTCAAGGGACCTCCAACGGACAGTTGACGACAATGCAGCCTTGCGGTTGGAAGTCCCCATGGGGCTGCGGTGCGGAATATATGGACGCAGGTCCAAACTGTAAAGGTTTTCCGACCTCCCAAGGGGTCCGCGCGGCTGCCGTGCGCATCGCCGGCGAGGTCACCAGAACGCCGCTGCTGCCATTCGCATACCAGGGGCGGCGTGCCTGGGTGAAAGCGGAGTGTCTGCAGCAGGGCGGCAGCTTCAAGCTGCGCGGCGCGATCAATCGCTTGCTGCAGCTCAGCGAGGACGAACGCGCCCGCGGCGTCGTCGCTTTCTCGTCGGGCAATCACGGTCAGGGGGTGGCACTCGCTGCCCGCCGTCTCGGCATCCACGCCGCCATCGTCATGCCGTTCGACGCGCCAGCGGCGAAGATCGAGGGGACGCGCAACGCCGGTGCCGAGCTGGTCCTCTACGACCGCGACAAGGAAAGTCGCGAGGAGATCGGCGCCCGCCTCGCGGCCGAGCGCGGCGCCATCCTCGTGCCCTCATTCGACGATCGCGACATCATCGAAGGGCAGGGCAGCGTCGGCATCGAGATCGAGGCGCAGCTCGGCAGCACACCGCCGTTGGTGATCGTGCCGTGCGGGGGTGGCGGGCTGGCGTCGGGGAACGCGCTGGCGTTACCTAAATCCCGGCTCGTCATCGTCGAGCCCGAAGGCTGGGACGATATGGCGCGCTCGCTTGCGGCCGGCGAGATATTGCCCGTCACCGAACCGGCGCCGCCGACCCGCTGCGACGCGCTCATGACCAAGCGAGTCTCCCCGCTTACCCTCGCCACCTTGCGCAACGCCGGCGTGACCGCGGTCACGGTCAGCGAAACCGAAGTCGCCAGGTCGGTCGCGTTCGCTTTCTCGAAATTGAAGCTGGTCGCCGAGCCGGGCGGCGCGGCCGCGCTGGCCGCCTTCCTCGCTGGCAAGGCGGGTGAAGCGCCGGACGACACGGTGATCGTCGTCTCCGGCGGCAATGTCGATCCGCCTGTTCTTGCCGAGCTGCTACTCGAGGTTTCATGACCGGTACGGCAGCCACGCTGATGGCGGTGGCGATGATTGCCGCTTTCCTGCTTGCAGCCGGAGGGCTTCGGCTGCTGTTCGGCAGTGATCGGCGGAAAGGCTGGCTGATGCTGGCGGTCGCCGCCGTGCTGGTGGTCAATGTGGCGATCTGGGCGGTTTAGACCGAAATCGCGCACCGGCCCGGAACGGCGAAGGGGCGAAGGAGGTTGATAGGCGACGGCAAGGGAGAATGACATGAACCGGCAATGGCTCACTCTGACGATCGGCGCGCTTTCGCTGGGGCTGGGAGCGTGCGGCGGCTATGACGAGACGAATGCGGCGTATGACGCGAACAATACGGCCTATGACGAAAATACGGCCTACGACGCGGGCAACGAAACCTATAAGGCCGCGGAGAGCAATGCCGCTTATTCGCCGCCCGCCGGCGACAATGCCAGTGTCAACACGGTCGAACCGCCGACCAACACGGCCAACACCATTTATTAGGCTGGAAACGACCTAGACCGGGGCTTGATTCAGCGGATCGGGCAGCTCGGATCGAGCCGGAAGTCGAGATATTCGTCGACCGCCTTCATCAGCTCGTTCATCTCGTTGGCGAAGAAATGGTTCGCCCCCGGGATTGTCTTGTGGGCGATGGTGATGTGGCGCTGGGTCCTCAGCTTGTCGACCAATTTCTGCACCGCCAGCGGCGTCACCACCTCGTCGGCCTCGCCCTGGATGAGGATTCCAGAAGCCGGGCAGGGCGCAAGGAACGAGAAGTCGTACATGTTGGCCGGCGGAGCGATCGAGATGAATCCGCGTGCCTCGGGCCGGCGCATCAGCAATTGCATGCCGATCCAGGCGCCGAAGCTGAAGCCGGCGATCCAGGTGGTCTCCGCCTCTGCATGAACCTGCTGCACCCAGTCGAGCGCCGAGGCGGCATCGGAAAGCTCGCCGATCCCGTTGTCGAACACGCCCTGGCTCTTGCCGACGCCACGGAAATTGAACCGCAAGGTGGCAAAGCCGCGCCGCACGAACGTCTTGTAGAGCGCCAGCACGATCGCATTGTTCATCGTGCCGCCGCCCTGCGGATGGGGGTGGAGGATGAGGGCGACCGGGGCGCGCTTGCGCGGCGGCGGGCTGAATCGCCCCTCGAGCCGGCCCTCGGGCCCAGGAAAAATGACTTCGGGCATTGCACCTGCGTCTGGATGGAGACAAAGAATGCGCGCGGCTGAACGCCGCGCGGCGGCGCTCTATATAGGGGTGCGCCGCCTTTCTGCAATTTTAGTGAGAAGACGGACTTGGCCGGACGAATCTATCTCGATCATGCCGCCACGACGCCCTTGCTGCCTGAGGCTGCCGAGGCGGTTGCGGCCGGGCTGGCCGGTTGGGCCAACCCTTCCTCGGCCCACAGTGAAGGGCGGATGGCCCGGGCCGCGCTCGATGAGGCGCGCACGCGCATTGCCGACTCATTGGGCTGGCCGTACCGCATCATCCTGACCTCCGGCGCAACCGAGGCGATCGGCCTCGTCATGGACAATGCCAAGGCGGACGCCCGCATCGTCTCGTCGATCGAGCATGCGGCGGTGCTGCGCTGCGCCGATGATGCGCGGCGTATCAAGGTCGGCGCGGATGGCCGGGTCGACCTTGCCGATCTCGCCGCGGCGCTGGCCGGCCTCGAGCGTCCGCTGGTGGCGGTGCAGGCGGTGAACAACGAAACCGGCGTGATGCAGCCCCTTGCCGAGGTTGCCGAGCGGGTGCGCTCCGCCGGCGGTCTGCTGCTTGCCGATTGCGCCCAGAGCGCCGGCAAGCAGCCGCTGCCTGAGGCCGACTTCATCCCACTCGCGGCGCATAAGCTCGGCGGCCCGCCGGGCGTTGGCGCATTGCTGGTCCGTGACGATGCGACACTGACAGCGGTCGGCGGCCAGGAAGGGGGTTTCCGTCCCGGCACAGTGCCGGTGCCGCTGGTGCAGGGCTTCGCCGCCGCGCTTGCAGCCGATCATGGCTGGTACGCCGAAGCAGAGCGGCTGCGCGCCCGGCTCGACAAAGCGATCATCGAGGCGGGAGGCGAGGTTATCGCTGCCGGATCGCCGCGAATCGCCACCATCTCGGCTTATCGCATGCCGGGCGTTCCGGCCGCGGCGCAGATGATGCAGTTCGATCTTGCCGGAATCTCGGTCTCGGCCGGCAGCGCCTGCTCGTCGGGCAGCCTCAAGACCAGCCACGTGCTGCTGGCGATGGGCCATGACGAGGAGCAGGCGCGCGAAGTGATCCGCATCAGCTTCGGCCGCGACACTGCGGAGAGCCACATCGACGCACTGGTTTCGGAATGGCGAACCCTGTTCGAGCGGCGCCGGGCAGCGTGATCTACCTCGATTACCAGGCGACCACGCCGGTGGCGCCGGAGGTAACGACGGCGATGCGGCCGTGGATTGGCGAGAAGTTCGCCAATCCGCACAGTCCGCACCGGCTCGGCCGCGATGCTGCTGCCGTCGTCGAATTCGCGCGCGAGCAGGTGCTCGCCACCCTCCTGTCGGCGAAGTTGCCGAAGGAGGACGAGCCCGACGCCAAAGACGGGCGGCTGCGCGAGGAGGAGCCCGAGGCCGGGCGCCTCTTGTTCACCTCGGGTGCCACCGAGGCGGCGAATTGGGCCTTGAAGGGCAGCTATACCCGGATGCTGCGCACCACCGGCCGGCGCCGCATCGTCACCATCGCCACCGAGCATGCCTGCGTGCTCGACACCTTACGCCATCTCGAGGCCGAAGGCGCCGAGGTCGTGTTCCTGCCGGTCAATGCCAAGGGCCATTTCGATTCGAAGGAAGCGGCGGCGGCGATCGACGAGGACGCAGTGATCGTCGCTGCGATGCTGGTCAACAACGAGATCGGCGTGGTCAACCGCGTCGCCTGGCTCGGTGCTCGCGCCGCCGCCGCCGGCGCTGTGATGTTCTGCGACGCGGTGCAGGGATTCGGACGGATGACGGTACCGGTCGCGGTGTGCGACCTGGTCGCCGTGTCGGCGCACAAGATTCACGGGCCCAAGGGCATTGGCGCGCTGTGGGTACGCAATGGCTACGACCCCGATCCCTTGCTTCACGGCGGCGGCCAGGAAGGCGGGATCCGCTCGGGCACACTGAGCCCGGCTCTGTGCGTCGGCTTCGGCAAGGCCGCGGAAGTGGCGCTAGCCAGCGCGGTCACCGATCTCAAGCATGTCGAGACACTGGCGACCCGCGCGAAACGCGCGCTTGGGCTCGGCTGGCAGGTCAATGGCGATAGTGCCCGGCGCTATCGCGGCAACCTCAATGTCCGCCGCGACGGGCTCGATGCCGCGCGGCTGATCTCGGAACTGCGTCAGGTTGCATTCTCGGCCGGCTCGGCCTGCGCCAGCGGCTCGGGACGGCCGAGCCACGTGCTCGCCGCGATCGGCCTTGGCGAGCGCGAGGCCCGCGCCAGCCTGCGCCTGGGGTTCGGCCGTTATACAACCGAATCCGAGGTCGAATCGGCGATGAAGCTGATCGCGGAATCTGCGGATCGACAACTGGTCCGCGCCTGATGGTCAAGGTGCGGTTCGTTTCCGCCGATGCCAGCCGCATTCATGAGGTCGAGGCGGCGCCCGGCGCACGCCTGCTCGATATTGCCCAGGATGCCGGCCAGCCGCTCGAAGGCACCTGCGAGGGCCAGATGGCCTGCTCCACCTGCCACGTGATCGTCGACGCCGGGGATTTCGCCAGGCTGCCCCCGGCCAGCGAGGAGGAAGAGGATATGCTCGACCTTGCCGCCCATGTCGGCCGCTATTCGCGCCTGGCCTGCCAGATCTGGCTGGATGAGGGGCTTGGCACCCTTACCGTCCGTGTTCCGCCGGGCTGGCACAACATGCAGGGGCGGTGAGCCGTCCTCTTGCGAAGCCGCCGCCGCGCCGCCATATCCCTCACGGGAGTCGGGCGGACGGCGCTCTCGCCAACCCGGTCAGATCCGGAAGGAAGCAGCCGTAACGAGTTCACGCGCCGGGTCGTTCCGGCTCCCACCTCTCCAGGAAATTGACGTCGAATTGCACCGCGAACGGGGCTGGCAAGCCGGCGCGAACCGGCTAGGTCTGGCTTGATGTCCAATACCCCCGACGCGCCTGGATTGGGACTCGACGAGCCCCCACAGCCCGCGTCGTCCCAGCCATCCTATCGCGTCCTCGCCCGCAAGTACCGGCCACAGCACTTCGGCGAACTGATCGGCCAGGAGGCGATGGTGAAGACCCTCGCCAACGCCATCGGCAGCGGCCGGCTCGCCCACGCTTTCCTGCTCACCGGCGTGCGCGGCGTCGGCAAGACCTCGACCGCGCGGCTGATCGCCAAGGCGCTCAACTGCGTAGGACCCGACGGCAATGGCGGGCCGACCATCGATCCCTGCGGGGTCTGTGAGCCGTGCGTCGCGATCGCACAGGGCCGCCATATCGACGTAATCGAGATGGATGCCGCATCGCACACCGGCGTCGACGACGTGCGCGAGATCATCGACGCGGTCCGCTACGCTTCGGTCAGCGCCCGCTACAAGATCTACATCATCGACGAGGTCCACCAGCTCTCGAAACATGCATTCAATGCGCTGCTGAAGACGCTCGAAGAGCCGCCGCCGCACGTCAAGTTCCTGTTCGCCACCACCGAAGCGGACAAGATGCCGCTGACCGTGCTGTCGCGTTGCCAGCGTTTCGATCTCAGGCGCATCCCCGCCGAGCGGCTGGTTGAACATTTTGAAATGGTCGCCAAGTCCGAGCAAGTCGAGGTCGACTCCGAAGCGCTGACCCTGGTCGCTCGTGCCGCCGAAGGGTCGGTGCGCGACGGCCTGTCGATCCTCGACCAGGCGATCTCGCATGGCGAGGGCAAAGTGAGCGCGCAGCAGGTGCGCGAGATGCTCGGCTTGTCCGATCGCGGCGCGGTGCGGCAATTGCTCGACTGGCTGCTGGAGGGCGATGCCGAGGGTGCGCTCGCCGCGCTTGCCGAGCAATATTCGCTGGGGGTCGAGCCGGCCGCGGTGATTCGCGGCCTGCTCGAGGCGGTGCACGGCATTACCCGCACCAAGGTCGACGGTGCACCCGATCCCGCTCTCTCGCCCAACGAACGCGCGGTCTATGCCGACTGGGCCGGCCGGCTGTCGCACGCCAACATCCATCGTTTCTGGCAATTGCTCTTAAAGGGGCTGGGAGACGTGCGCGACGCGCCGATCCCGCTCGAAGCCGCGGAGATGGCGTTGCTGCGGATCATCCATGCCGGCGAGCTGCCCGATCCGGGTGCGCTGGTGCGAACGATTGCGGGAGGCGAAGGGCACGGCGCCGAATCGATTCCGGCGACGCCTGCCCCATCGAGGCCCGAAGCGAAGATGCCGAAACCGCCGGCCAGCTTCGCCGATCTGGTGACCGCGCTCGACCAGGCCGGCAAGAGTCACCTCGCGCAGCAGCTCCATGATTTCGTCGGCCTCGTGAGCTATGCCCCGCCCGAGCTGGCGCTGAAGCCATTGAAGCCGCTGGCCCGCGAATTTGCCAAGGAGCTGAGCGGCGCGCTCAAGGCTGCCACCGGCAGTGCCTGGAAGGTGCGGATTGCCGGCGCCGATGAGCAAGCCGAGCCGAGCCTGCACGAGTGCGACCGCGAGGCGGCCGAGCGGGAGCGCCAGCAGGTGCTCGAAGCGCCGGTGATCAAGGCCGCGTTCGAAGCCTTTCCCGACACCGAGCTTGCCGGCTACACGCTCGATGAGAAAAGGAACGGTTGAATGCCCGATCTCCAGGAACTGATGAAAATGGCGCAGGCCGCCCAGGAGAAACTGATGCAGGCGCACCAGGATCTCGATCGCGTCGAGGTCGAGGGCGTGTCGGGCGGCGGTATGGTCAAGATCCGCGCCACGGCCAAGGGTCGCGTGCTGCGCGTCGAGATCGACGACAGCCTGCTGCAACCGTCCGAGAAGCAGATGGTCGAGGACCTTGTCGCCGCCGCGATCAACGATGCGCGCGCCAAGGCCGATATTGCCGCCCAGGAAGCGATGCGCGACGCCACCGGCGGCCTCGATCTCCCGCCAGGGGTGAAGCTGCCCTTCTAGGCTCAGGACTCATTGCGGCAACCAGAATATGAATGTTGCGGCGATGGCGATGGCCGAGAGGAAGGTGTGGGCGCATCGATCGTAGCGGGTGTGGACCCTGCGCCAGTCCTTGAGCCGGCCG